>JAJPHW010000076.1 GCA_021325035.1 Terriglobia bacterium | reverse complement strand
GCCTTCAGCAACGAGTACGAAGACCTGGTCAAGGCCGGCGTGCTCGATCCCACCAAGGTCGTGCGCACCGCGCTGCAGAATGCCGGTTCGATTGCGTCCTTGATGCTGACCACCGAAGCGCTGGTCGCGGAAATCCCTGAGGAGAAGAAAGCAGCTCCGATGGGCGGCGGCCACGGCGGCGGTATGGAAGGCATGTACTAAGAACAGGCTGTAAAATCGCTGGGCGCTCCAATAGTCATACCGCAAGGTAAGACTATTGGGGAAATCCAGAAGTAAGCGCGAGCTACGCCCCTCGCGTCGGGCCCCGCCGAAAGGCGGGGCATTCGCTTTTGCCGTTACGGGTGGGAGGGACAAATCAATGCGGCTGAAATCGGTACAAATACGAGAGTTTAGGTCAGTTTGGGACTCCAATGAGTTCCAGGTCGGCGATGTGACGTGCTTGGTTGGCAAGAACGAAGCCGGTAAGACTGCCATCCTTCAAGCCCTATATCGACTCAACCCGATCATTGAATCCGACGCCCACTTCAACGTCACGCTCGACTATCCAAAGCTTGAGGTTGAGGATTACGAGCAAGACGTTGACGCTGGCCGTCGGGGACCGCAAACCGCCGTCGTGTCGGCTACGTTCACGCTCAATGACGAGGAAATGCAATCGGCTAGGGACGATTTCGGCAAGGATGTTTTCGCGACCGAAGACATAGTCCTGAGCCGAGGATATACGGATACCTATTACGTCACTGTGAAAACGAACGATGCTGCAGGTGTGAGGGCTTGGGTTGAATCCGCAGGCCTACCGGACGATGTCAAGGTCGAGGCCCTTAAGCAACAGAATTTCAACGATCTACTGACTTACCTTAATCAGGATTCCGAAAAGCGCCAGAAGGCATATAACGCTGCCATTGCTGCGGCGAACGCAATCCCAGAACCAACGGAGAGACCTGCCGCCGTCGACGCGGCTAACCGCCTGCAGGAATCACAGGCGGCCAAGGCCCTTCGCGCCAAGATTGCGCCTGTCATCGAAACGACCTTGGGTCTGCACATATGGCGCGCCCACCTTAAGAGCCATTTTCCACGCTTCCTGTACTTTGACGAGTATTACCAAATGACCGGGCAGCTAAACGTAGAGAAACTTAAGGAACGGCAGACGAGTGGAAAGCTGGAACCTTCCGATCGCCCGATGCTCGGATTGATTGAGCTGGCGCGACTGAACTTAGACCAGCTAATCAAGCCCACAAATACCCAGTTCCTGAAGAATAAACTTCAGGGCACCTCGAATCACCTTTCAGGCAAGATTCTCCAGTATTGGTCTCAAAATAAGCACCTCCATGTCCAGTTCGACGTTCGGCCTGCTCTCTCGGGTGACCCGGAAGGAATGAACATGCAGGGGACCACGAACCTGTGGGGTGAGGTTTATGATTCAGCGCATGGTGCTACCGTACCGCTGGGTACGCGCTCCCGTGGTTTTGTTTGGTTTTTCTCGTTCCTTGCATGGTTCTCTCAGCAGAAAAAATCTAGCAAACCAATGATTCTCCTACTGGACGAGCCGGGCCTCGTGCTGCATGCCAGCGCACAAGCTGACCTGCTCGCGTACATCGAGAAGGAACTGAAGCCTCATCACCAAGTGCTCTATACGACACACTCGCCCTTCATGGTCGATGCTAATAACTTCGACCGGGTGCGCATCGTCCGCGACCGCAGCATGGAGCAGGACGACCCGCTGCCGCGGGAGGAACGGGGCACAAAGGTTTTGACAGATATTTTGGATGCCGATCCCGACTCGCTGTTTCCGCTGCAGGGCGCGCTCGGTTATGACATTGCCCAGACGTTGTTCATAGGACCCAACAGTTTGATCGTCGAGGGTGTATCCGACCTGCTCTACCTGCCGACGGTCGGGGGCGTTCTGTCGGCGGCTGGTCGAGAATCGCTTTCGCCGGCCTGGACCATTACGCCTGTCGGAGGCTCGGACAAAATCCCCACATTCGTTGCGCTTTTGGGATCGCAGAAGAAGCTAAAGGTTGCCACGCTGATTGACTTCCAAAAGAAAGATCAACAGACGATCGAAAATCTTTACAAAAAGAAGCTGCTCTCTAAGAAGAATGTTCATACGTTCGCAGAGTATGTGGGTAAGGGCGAGGCAGACATCGAGGACATGTTTGACCCGCAGTTTTACCTAGACCTCGTAAACGAAGAATATAAAAACGAGCTGGTAAAAAAGATCGAACTGAAGGACCTTGGGAAGCACCCGCGGATATTGGTCAACATTGAGGGTTGGATGAAGATCAATCCGCTGCGATCAGGTGGTTTCAACCACTACCGCCCAGCACGCTACTTCGCCGGAAACATCGGCAAGCTGGCTGGGAGGCTGGACGAGTCTACGCTCGAACGGTTCGAGGCCAGCTTCAAAGCACTAAACGCTTTGCTTTAGGTCAAGGCTGCCGCTTTCACTTGGTACGGTATTTGAAATGCTCTGGATTGTCGGTTTCCACGGACTTACGTCCGTTGATTTTCCAATGCCATTTGCCGTCGAGGTCGTTTCTTCGTGTGTTTTCCTTACGAAACTGAAATACGGCGGCTGTATATTGCGACAACATAAGGATGACGTCGCTGTTGCTTGGAAGGTCATCCACATCGAATACTTTGAAATCTCTGAATGGACGGGCGTTGCCGAGAAGCTTGTTCAGACCTTCCAACATCCCATTGATGAATTTCAATTTGAACTTGTTTAGCGGGTCATTGGGTTTTTTCGAGGAAAGCTCGGAAATTTCAGTGAGGAATGAGTGGAGCTGTTGCTCCAGCTTTTCAAATTCGTAAGCGTCTTCTTTCTTGTCCATTTACACCTCAGCTCGGACAGGCTCTTAAGAACTCTACATATTTCTTCTTGAGTAAGTCCAGCGGGTCACGCTGTTTGGATTCGTAGAGAGTGACGATCTGTTCGAGGTCGAAGTCGTCGAGGATGAAGATGCAGCGGCGCTGGCCGGACCAGAGGTCGACTGTATTGCGGAAGACGCGCGGCAAGGGCATGCGGCGAGTGAGGATGATGCCGAACTTACCAAACTGGTCGGTCATGTAGCGATTGAGCTGATTGATGTTCTCGCGATGGAGTTCAGTGACGTTCTTCAATTCCATGACGATCTGGCGGCAATCGTATTTGTCGAATATTTCGGCGAGAAATTCGTGGGAACGGTTGTTGTAAAAGATGAGATCGCGGATGAGTACGCCGGATTCGGTGCGGGACTGGGTTTTGGCGAAATCGAGTTGAGGATAGAAAGCTGAAGCAAGCAGGCGGGAGAGTTCGCGTTCGTACTTCTTGTCGTTTTCGTCTTTTGCGCCGGAGGGGATGGCTTTGATGACTTCGAGGGACTTCTTTGCAGATGCGATGGGGATTTGGCTGAAGAGCGGGTCGTTCTTGCAATCGTCGGCGGTGCGTTCTTTGGCCGTGACGTAATCCTGCACTGCGCCGTAGTTGTGGCGGTTGAAAGTGAGGATGGTGGGGCGATCCGGCTTGGCTTTGGCTTTGTTTCTTTCTTTGTTTGTTTCACCCGGAAAATAATCGGCAACGTACTCGTCGTAATCGAGCCAGGGTTTGAAACGAAGCCAGCGCTTGGGAACGAGAATGATGGGCTTTTTGGTTTCGGGGTTGATGGGAAGAGCGATTCCCTTCTCGGCTTCCAGTTTGTTGCTCTTGTAGCTGTAGAGTTCGGGGATGGTGACTTTTTCGGACGGAATTTTATGCGACTGGCATTGGTGAATGGTGTAGTCGATGAGAAACGATTTGAGGAGATTGCAGGCGATGTCGCTGATGCGGTCGCGGGAGATGTGATCCACGAAGAATTGGATTTCCTCGAAGTGGTGGAAGCCGCGGCGGTCGTACTCGGGGACGGCGCGGAATAGCGCGAGAATTTCTTCGGCAGTGGCGGAGCCGATGCGGCGGCCTTCGCGGGTGTGGGAGTGACCGAAGCCGACTTCGTCGCACTCGGTGAGGGCGATGAGGATTTGGACGGCGTCGGCGTGGCGGGATTGCTTCTCCAGAAGGCCAAGATGGTTGAAGGAGTTGAGGATGGCGGTGTGGAGTGAGTTGTCCTGCTGGGAGGGCGAGCGCCAGAGTAAAAAGGGATCGAGATAGAGCGGGATGTCTTCGTCAAGAAAGGGGATGGCGAAGTCGGCCTGGGCCTGAGAGAGCAGAACGCCGTAATAATCGGTGAGGCGCGGCCTGACAATCGGCATGGCTCATTGTAGGGGAAATCGCCAGCGAGGCGCCCGCGCCACACCCGTTTCTATGCGACTTCAAATTCAATGCCGCCGATCCATTTGGCCATCAGGTTGTAGAGAAACGCGCCGATAGCGCCAAAGACGAAACCCAGCACACCGTAAAAGAACGGCATGATTACGGCCATGGCTAATCCGCCAATCGCTCCAAACGGATTGGCATGTTGCCCGGCCATTGAGCCGACTGCGCCGATTAATAGGAACATGGGGGCAAACAATAAGCCGAGCACTGCATAAACTGCACCCATGATTTTTGCTACCGACAGCACTCCGACAGACTTAATTGTTTTCATAGCCGCTCGCTTTCATGGTTAAGCTTTGACGTATTTATCAAGCGAGGGAATTGTACAGCGGAGGTCAAGTGTACTCATCGGCTAAAGCCGCCTTGTTAATAAAAAATCCCCGCGCTTGCACGCAGGGATTTTCAGATCGGACTAACTTTTATGGTATCGCGACGACGCCGTGTACGCCGAGGGTGTCGGTGAAATATCCGCCGATGTAGCCTTGGTCGTTGAGGTGAAAGAGGAGCGTGTTGGAGGCTCCGGGGACATCCACAGTCGTGAAGACGCCGCCTTGTTCGACGAAGCCATGGAATGCGTTGGCGGAGTCGGTGTACCAGCCGGAAATTCGCGTGTTCTTGTTGATGGCTTTCGCACTGGACCAGACAGAGCCGGGGTAATCCACGGTGATGCATTTGCCGGAGACATAGGCAAAGCCGTTGAAAGGACCTCCGGCAGTTGCGATGTAGTCGCCGACAATAATGCCATCGTTACGAATGCCGTAAGCGCGAGTGGAAACCGCGCCGGGGCAATCGATCGTGGTGTAGGCGCCGTTCGCATTGTTATAGAGAAATCCGTCGAAGTTCTGAGCTGTATCGGTGTAGAAGCCGACGATGTTGCCGCTATCGTTGACGTCCCAGGCTTCGGATGTGGCCGCGCCTGAGGGATCTGCAATGGGAGAGCACGACTCATTCCCTTCCCAGATGAAACCGCTCACTCCACCGAAGAATGAATAGGTGCCGACGACTTCTCCTTTGTTGTTGATGCCGAAGAATTCAGTTTCATTCTCCAGTTCACAGGCGACGGTTGTATAAACGCCATTCTTGTAGGTGAAACCACATGCGGCCTGATTGCTGATTTGGGAGCAGTCGCCGCCACTGTAGGTGCCAACAACCTCGTTTTTATTGTTGATGCCATAGACATAAGTGGCTGTGGCATTAGGGACGTCCACTGTTTTGAAGGTGCTGTAGGTCAGTGGAGGCTTGGTTTGTGCGTTTTTAGCGAGCGTGAATTGCGCGCAAGTGAGAAGGACAAGAACTGCAAATGTGAGATGCGAGAACGACTTCATCGGAACTCTCCTTACTTAAACTTCTGTATTAGTCTGCGCAATCTGGGGCACTTTATGACAAATGTTGGATGAATTTTTCGTTACATGATTAGGTCGTGTGGCATGAACACGGAAGCAGAGCGTGGATGTCGTTGTCTACCCTGTTTCCTGCTTACTTTGGGAACCTTGCGTCCGAAGCCTGCGACGCAGAACATGGCATCATGCGGCAGCTCTGGGAATCCAGGCTGGTACGGATTGGCGCGGTTGGCCTGACGATTGGCTCAGGACCTCTTCTTCTCGCCATGTGGATCGGCCACCTGCGCGGTGATGCTTATCCGACTCCGGTGGGCCCGGGCATTCTCGCGATGGTCACGTTTTGGCCGTCGGTAATTTGCCTAGCCGTAGGACTGTCCAGAGTGCTGCGAAAGTAGCTCTTGAAACGACTCCAATAAAAATGAGCCAACGCGTTATTAAGCGCGCTGGCCCATAGAGTTCCCAACCTTAGCTTCCGCTTACCAGGCAGAACCCAAGTTGTTTGGTGTTGTAGTTGTGGCCGCCGGGGCCGCTGCCGACGATCGTGTTATCCCAGGCTTGCAGATCAACAACATAGCCACAGGCGGACATTCCGGTGGTGTCGAGCTGCCACGCATCGCCGGGAGCCGCTGCCGTCTGCGATGTGTATGAAGTCGCAGTCGTCGGTTGGTTGGGCGACAACGAGGTTGGCAACGTGCTGAGGCTGAATGCTCCGAAGTGCAAGTCTTGCGCCACAAAATGCCCGTTGATGGTGCTGCCGACGTTGAACTTCTTGCAGTCTCCGCCGCTGTCAATGTGGATATCCACGGTCGGTGCAGTGTTATCCAGCTGGATCAAATACTGGGGCGTGGTGGCTGAGACTACGTCCGAAGTATTTGCGAGTTCCAACCAGACATACCATTGATCGTCGCCCGACGAATCCCAGTAAGCAAGGATGTCGTCAATGTTCTGGCTGTTGGGCAGATAGGTGAAGAATCCCAGGCCATCGGGATTTTGCGTGCTCGGGTTGCCATACTGATCCGCTGTAACGATCGGTGTCGTCAGCGCGACCGGCAACGGCGAACCCTTCTTCTGCACCCATACGCGATACTTGCTGCCAACCGACGGCAAGCCTTGAATCACGATGCGGCCGCCGAATGGGCATTGGCGGGTGCTGATCCACGGATCGGCAAAGGTACCGGTCAACGCAAAAAGCGCGCCGGGATTGGTCATTCCGGTGAAGACCGTATCAATCTGATCTACACCGATGCCGCCGATGATGGCGATATCTGGAGTACCGGTGACGTAGGGATCGCCGGCTGGAATTTGTACGAGTGCGTTCGATTGGTTGCCCCATACAGGAACATAGTTCGGATCGTTGGTGGGAATGGGAGTCTGCCAGGAAAGAATTGCGCGTACTTTAGCCGTCTGCGGGCCGCTCGAGCACGGTTGCATGTGGCTGGCCACATCCACTGGCAGCACGACGGCATATTCGAGGCCGTCGGCGGGAATGCCGGAAATGTCGTGCACGTTCTGCTGAACAGTTCCAGCATACTGATAGCCGGAGCCCCAATCCACCCAGAATGCGACATATTCTGTGCTGCCTGCGGTGCAGAGGCCGCCGTTGAATCCATAAGGCAGTTTGACTTTGACGACGCCGACGAGCGTGCTGCGGTTTGTGTCGAGGCCAACGCAATCGAGTTCTTCGTAGCTGGTGTTGCCACTGGTGCCGAAGATTTCTCCGAGCACGCCAACGATGTCAATGCCCTCAATGACGTTTGAAAACTGCGCTTGCGGCGCCGACTTGGCCAGCTTGTCAATTTCAGGATAGAGATAGCGCGCAGGTGAAACTTCTTTCTCTTTGTAAAGCGCAGAAATTTCTTTCACGCTCAGCGCTTTTTTCGGGGCGGCCGGAAGCGGTTGCTTCAAATCCACTGCATTCTTGATATTTGAAGGAAGCTGGACTTTTGCCTTCTCCAAAAATTGATCGAGGAAAATGAAATGGAACGACGGAATCTGAATATTTACCGTCTGCACATTGCCCCAAACGGGAATAAATCCCGGCGTGTTGGCCGGTGGAGCGTAGTTCCAGGAAAGAATGGCACGAACCTGCGGCAGATTTTCGAAGAAGCACCATTCTTCATTGACGGTGATGGGTAGCGCTGCGCAATATTCCAACGGCTTGGCTCCGGGGATGTCATGTACCGTGAATGAGGTCAGCCCTTGATCCGTCCAGGTTGTTCCGCCGTCGAACGAAATGTAGAAGCGGACGTATTCCTGCGAACCGGGTGAGCACAATCCGCCGTCATAGCCGGAGCTTTGCTTGATTGAGACGACCGCTTCCAGACGGCTGAGCGCGGATGAAAATCCCACGCAGCCCAGCTCTTCATAGGAGGTGTCGTAATTGATGGGCAGAATTGCCTTGAATTCGCTATCTTTCAAATTGCCGAAGTAATTCGGATTGGCCAGCAGCAAGGGCAGGAATTTTCCGCGCGCCTGTTCGACCGGTAGCTTATTGATGGAAATCGCGTTGACCTTTCCAACGGATTCCTTATTTTTTGCATTCATAGTTTTCTCCTCATGCAGCGCATTGGCCTGCATCTGAAAATTTCTAGTTTCAGTTGAGGTGAATTGAGGGGAACAGCTTCTCTACTGCAATCACCAAATCACGACGGGGTGGGCGCTTATCAGAATGGTGACGGCGGCAGCGAAAACGTTTCATGCTATGAGCAATAGTTGCACTTCCCTTACCTGGCGCCTGGTTTGGCGGATTTTGTTCACAAACTTCCAAACGAACCGTGGCATAATGCGTTCGCAGTTAGATTTCACTTCCCCGGGGGCTTTATGCACGATCGCAAGTTGCAGCAGGTGCTCGTCATTTCACTCATTACATTTTTAAGCATCACGGCGCTGGCGCAATCAACTAACATCGTCACGCTTAATGGTGGACGAACCGTTTTGAACCTTGGCGTTAAACCGCAGACCATCGTTCCGTCGCAACCGTTTCCCGCAAAAGCTGTAACCATCTATAGCAATTTGGGAACAAAGAATTACCGTTATAATCCCGACGCCGCTGTGGGGATTCTTGGCCGCAATGCCGGTCAGCCGTGGCCTCAGGCGGTGGGCAATGGCTTTACCCCCGTCGTGGATCATGTGGTGCAAGGCATCCAACTGGGGCTTGGTTATGTTCAAGGCACGAATGAAGTATTGGTCGCGCTCACCGATGACGACAACGGAACGCCGGGCAAAGTGCTCCACGCGTGGCACATTTCGAACCTGCCGGCTTTTGGGACGTGCTGCACCTTGCAGACGGTCTATTACATGACCGGAATTCCAGTGAAAGCGAACACGCAGTATTGGGTCGTGGTGAGTCCAGCAGATCCCAACGGCGACACTTATGCAACGTGGGACAACAACATTCAGAACCTGAATGGAAACTTCAACAACAATTTGGGTTCAGGATGGCAGGGGCAAAGTTACCAGACATTGGGCGCGTTCGCAGTTTACGGACAATAGATGTCTACCCACTCCTTCGCAAAATACGCGAAGGAGTGGGGCACCCCAAAATTAGTTGCTGTCGTCGCGGCGTTTCAGAGTAGGCCGATCGTCACCGCTATCCGTACTCTTGCCGGTGCTGTCGGTGGAGGAAGTCCGGCGCAGGCTCGGTTTCCCGGAATCTTTCTGGTCGGTCATCTTGCGGCGGTTTTCCAGTTGCGCAAGCCGTGCTTTCACATCCTGAAACTCGGAAGTGTCCACGATATATTGCGGCTCTGCCGGGAGAATCGTCGCGATCTCCTTCTGCGAAGCTTCAATCCTGTCCGGAGTCTGCGGATGCGTCGCAAAAGCTTTGGCCAGGGTTCCCGGCTTCTTCTTCTCCTGCGCTTGAATCTTTTCGAAGAAGGCTACGAACGACTGCGGATCGTACCCGGTCTTATACATATATTGCAGACCGAGATAATCGGCCTCGGCTTCAAACCCACGTGAGAAAGTCAGGAACGTCATGGGCAAGCCAATGCTAGCTACCGAACGCACGGCATAACCAATGCCGCCGCCGACAAAAATCAATGGAATCGTTCCGATGTTCGCCAACTGGCCGCGCGTCATTTGCCGGGTCGCGTGGCGGGCTGCGACGTGCGCGATTTCATGCGCCATCACTCCGGCGAGTTCCGATTCATTGTCGGCGGCCAGAATCAAACCAGAATTTACATAAAAGAATCCGCCCGGCAAAGCAAAGGCGTTAATCTCATCCGCATCCACGACTTTGATGGTGAATGGAACTTTTGCGTCAGAGTTGCGAACCAGATTCTGTCCAATGCGGTTGACATACTCGCTGACTACGGGGTCGCTCACCATCTTGGAACTGGATTCCACCATCTGGGCGTACTGCCGGCCCATGCGAATTTCGCTGTCCAGTGAATACCAATTTCCGAAGCCTCGGCTGCCGATTTTGCGATTGCCGATGGCGTCCACATCGTCTTCGCCGCCATTGTGCTTCACGCGGTCAGGATCTGGTTCGGCGATAACTGGCGGGTTGGGTGTGCTCGCATCGGCTTTGTCTTTATCTTGATCCTGGTCTTGTGGCTTGTCCGGCGCGGGTTTCCCGGGCATTCCCGGATCGCTCGCACCCGGAATATCCTGCGTGGGCCGCTGGATGCTCGGCCCTTGCGTTGTATTGGTCGGCGCGGCGGTCGGGTCCGACGGGGTAGAAATGGTTGGACTTGGATTGGGACTCTGATTCGTGGGATTTTGCGCAAAAGCGCCCGTGGCGCATAGCGCAAGCAGCGCAAACGTCCATCTGAACTTCATAATCTAACCCCGATTTCTGCTCTCAAACTAGAGTATATACCTCTCGGAAGAGCCAAAAACGCCTTCGTTTCCCACCCCTTTCGTCAAAAGGTTATGACGAAAGAGGTGAGAAAATTCAATCCAAGTAGTTGTTCCCAGACAACTCGCTTTCGCTTCCTTTTGAGTTGGACGCAAATTATCGAACAATGGTTATCCTCTTAATATGCAGAACTTTGCACTAGGGTAGAAAGTCTCTTTGCGGTTTTTTTAATTTAGTGTACTTTGTTGAGCAACCAGACGAGCGCCGATTCTCCAGCGGCCTACGGTTGGAACCTTAAGGAGGAATTTCACTTGAAGAGATTTTCATCGTTTCTTGCTCTCAGCGCACTGCTAGTGGTAGCCTGCGCGGCTTTCGCGGCGGATGGCCCGATTCACGCCCGCTATGTTACTCTGCCGCCCCACAATAACAACAACGCATCAGTTCCAGCGGGAACGTTGCAAACATGGACCGGTCACATCCAAGGCAGCAACTACCCCTTCGTCATGGTGGGCACTGATCCATCTTCTACCAACGTCACCACCACTGTGAATGTGTACGTAATTCCGGTCAACGTTTGTATCGGTTCTGGCAGTTCGAAAACCTGCTTCGATCCCAAGACCAAGCAGCCCAACGGCGCCAGCGCAACCACCAACGTTCTCAACTCGCCCATCTTCCAGAACCTCGACTATACGATTGACGGTACCGATCTGGGTAACACGCAGTATGAAGATGCCTTCCAGCGCAGCAATTTCTGGACGGATGTGATGACCAACAGCAACTATCACGTACTTCTGAAGCCGATTTTGGTTCCGGAACAAACCCTGAACGTGCCTGCTGGCGACGGCACCATCGCTACCGACTTCGGCGTTAAGGCAGCCAACGTTGATATCAACTACTTCGATGCACAAATTCTTGCTGGACTTCCGAAGTTGAAGGGTCTTACTCCCGCCAGCCTCGCGCTCGTTCTCACCTACAACACCTACCTGACCGAGGGCGGATGCTGCATCGGCGGTTACCACAGCGCCAATGGCCAACAGACCTACTCTGAGTTCACCTACGCGGCAGCCAGCTCGGGAACACCGTTCTCGGCTGACGTTTCCGCGTTGTCGCACGAACTCGGCGAATGGCTTGACGATCCGCTGACCAACGGTGGTAACAATTCGCCTTGCGGAATTCTTGAAGTTGGCGATCCAATCGAAGGCGAACTCGGGGCGCATGTGTACGGCGATTACACCTACACTCTGAACGGCTTCACCTACCACCTCCAGGATTTGGCTACCATGAAGTACTTTGGCCAAAGCCCGGTGACAGTGAACAACAACAACTGGACCTTCCAAGGACAAACCGGCAACCTGCCTGGACTGGGCAACATCGGCGAATGCTCGTTCGGTTCCTAGTTCATACCTGCAACAATTTAAAACCCGCTCCTTTCGGAGCGGGTTTTTTATTTGATGAAAATGCCCTGCCGGAACTCCCAGGAGGAGGGAGAAAGACCGGCAGGGCGCCACGAATATTTGTTCTGCTACATTCCCTCGCCAGCGTGCATCACACGGAAGCTATTCCCGCCGTTGGACCAGACGAGAATAAGCGCGTCTTGCCCTTTCGCGATATTCTTCAGCGCATCCTGCACTTCGCTCGCTGAGTGAACATCTTTACGGTTGACCTGCACGATGACATCGCCGCGTTGCAGGCCAGCATCGTCGGCAGGACTACCCGGCATCACGCGCTGAACGACGGCGCCATGCAGATCCGATGGAGCTTGCATTTGATCTTTCAGATCGGGAGTGAGATCGGAGAGGCCAATTCCCCACCGCGGTTTATCCTGCGTGTTCGAGGAAGTTTCGTCTGCGTTCTTGTCTCGTGCGCCCATCGCTTCGAGCGTCACCGGGATGGTTGAAGCTTTGCCGTCGCGGTCAACGCCGAGTTTGATTGTCGTTCCCGGCGCAGTCTGGCCGACCACAACTTGCAGCGAGCCAGCGTCCTCAACTTTTTTGCCGTTGATTTCGGTGATGACATCGCCAGTCTTCAATCCCGCTTTCTCGCCGGGAGAGCCGGCTTCAACTTGGGTCACAATCGCGCCCGTGTTGTCTTTGCGGTCGAAGAACTTGGAGTTCTCCGGCGTGACATCGCTGATGCCGATGCCGATGTAACCGTGCGTGACCTTGCCATCGCGAATCAATGCCTCGACGGTCGGGCGAACGATCTGCGTGGGAATGGCGAATCCCATCCCGGAGAACGTTCCTGAAGGCGACACGAGGAAGGTGTTGATGCCAATGACTTCTCCGCGCGCATCTACCAATGGGCCACCGGAGTTACCGGGGTTAATCGCCGCGTCCGTCTGAATGAACTGGCCGGGCTTGCGGCGGTCTTCCCCAAAGGGATTGGGACGGTTCAATGCGCTGACAATGCCGCGCGTGACCGTAAAGCGGAATCCATAAGGATTGCCGAAAGCGAGAACGGTTTCGCCGGGGCGAAGCGCAGTCGAATCTCCCCATGGAACGCTGGTGAAGTTTGACCCTTCGACTTTGATGACAGCGAGGTCAGTTAGCGGATCGGTGCCAATAAGCTTTGCTTTCAGAATACGGCGATCGGTCATGGTCACACGGATATCCGTTGCGCCATCCACGACGTGATTGTTGGTGACGATGTATCCATCGGGCGAAATAAATACGCCGCTGCCAATGCCGTGCTCAATCTGTGGCTGCATCGGGCCTTGACGAAAGAATGGGCCAAAGAACTGTTGCATTCCCGGAGGAAGGTTTTGCGGGCCGTCCGGCCCCTGCATATCCATTTGCGGAGGCGTTTTCTTTGAAGTGACCGCAACATTCACGATGGCCGGTGTGACGCGCGCGGCGAGGGTTTCCATCGCGCGGTCGAGAGCGAGAAGCGCGTCCACGTCGCTATCGTTCAGCGCGGCGGCGGCTGGAGCGGGCTCCGCAGCCCGCGCGCGGGCAGGTTTGGCAACATCATAGGCGACGAGCGAACCGACAATGCCTACGGTCAATACCGGAACCAATATCCGGCGCTTAAGAATTTCTTTTGCTTTGTCTTTCCAATTCATTTGTAGTTCTCCTTTGTGCAACTAAGAATTTAGTTATTACTGGCGGACGAGTTTGCGATTCACTGCATGTATCCACTAAATCTGTTTTCCCTGATTTTCTTTCTGCATCGGTGGAACTGCCGTGTGATATACCGTGAGCTGATAAATCTGCAGGCTCCAGTAAATCTCACCCTCCGGCCCAAACTGCTGGGTTTGCATGACAAGAAAGACCGGTTGCGCCATGAATTCGGGAGGAGCGATGGAGTCAATCTCCAAACTCGCGAGCGTCGGCTCGACAAGAGGAATCGAAGGCCGATTTATGCGTGCTTTGGCCGCTGGCTGAACGACGGATTTCGGTTTCGCAATTTTGTATGACGTGAGTGTCGGCGTTATGTGCATCGCCGGCATCGCAATCGGGGAGGATGAAGACGTTGCTTGTGGCGCGTCGGCTTCAAATGCCACCAGTTCCGGCATGCGCCTGATTTCTCCGGCAGATGCGAAAGCAAAAACTGCAAGCATGGCAAATGCAGGCTTATAGATCCGCGAAGACTTGGGGCTTTGCCGATTTAGAATCTCGGTGACACGCAGTGAAGTCTGCTTTACTCTGCCGACCATCGCCTGCGCGAGAGCGAGTCCGCGACGCAAGAAATTCTTTTCTGCCATTGAAACCAGACACTCGGCATAGGCTTGCGGATTCTTTGTTTCAGTCAGCACAAAGTGATCGCAAGCCATTTCGCGCTCTAACGTGAGGCGGCGTTCAATCCACCACACTGCCGGATGAAAAAAGAAAACTGCTTTCAGAATTTGCTGCGCGAGATTTGTCCAGTCGTCAAAACGGCGCAGGTGTGCAAGCTCATGCAGTAGCACGACATTCTGTTGTTGCGCAGAAAGTTCTTTCAACGTCCATTCTGGAAAAATCACGGCGGGGTTGAAGAAACCAACGGCGGTCGGAACGCGTACGTTTGATGAAACTAGTAGCTGTATGTTGCGCCCCGCGCTGAATTTTTGTAGGTCTAGAATGTGAGTCTGCGTCAACAACGACGAATCCAGCGCTTTCGCTTCGCGGCGAATTTTTTGCAGTTCGAACAAGCCGACAGCAACTCGAACCAGAAGAATGGTCGCAATAAAAATCCAAATACCAACGGCAAACATAGCCCAAGACATAGGCAATGTGAAGTGAGCGTTAGACCCTGCCGCGCTCGATATGCCGCCGAATCGGACAAACGGCATAATCGCAATGCCGACTAGAGCCGCAAACCATACGGCGAACCTGGTCTGAGAATTTTGGCGACCTGCTACCCAGATCACTGCCCATGCGATGAGCGCGATCAAAACGCCTTCAACCATCCCATTGATCATGCGTCCGGCCCACTCGGCGGCGAAATTCACGGAGAACATTAGCGTTTCTCCAGCAACTGACGCAGGCGCTTGATTTCCGCCGCGTCGAGATTCTCGTCTTCCAACAAGTTCAGCATGAGCAGGTGCCGTGAATTCTGAAAAAAACGTCCCACTAAATGGCCGATTTCCGATCGCGTGGCCTCGTCTCGGTCAACGAGTGGGCGATAAACATGCGCGCGGCCGTCTTTATTGTGGGCGACGTAGCCTTTTTTTTCGAGGATTCGAATCGTGGTCAAAACCGAGTTATACGCCAACGGAGAATCCTCAGGAAGCGCATCTTGGATTTCCTGAACCGTGGCAGGGCCGCCGGTCCAAATGACGTCCATGAGCCTGAGCTCGGCTTCCGTTAGCACCGATGATGTCTTTCGCGGCAAGTCTTTATGCTCCAATAACTTACTGTGATTACCCTACCTAATCGCCCTACGCTTCATTTATTAGACGCGGTGGCCAGCAGAACGTCAACTAATATTTTAGTTGCAAGGGTGAAAAAATTGGTTGCCATGAGAGAACGCTCCTAAATCGATGAAATTAGAAAGTTTCTCGCGGAACAAGCCCTCCCTTCCCAGCGTATAGCAAATTGACACGGTTAAGCATGTTCTGCTGTATCATGCTTGGTTTATTCCATTTGCCTTAACAAAAGGGTGACTCTCAATGACGTTCCGTCTGCCATTTGTCGTCGGCTTGCTTGTTTGCTTGCTGCCTCTTGCGTCTTTTGCCCAGAAAACCGCCCCTGCTGCGGCGGTTCCATCGCTTTCGATTCCCAGCGGAAATCTGGCGACCAATTCGCCCACGCCATTATCGACGCGGGTTGTCCATTATGAGATCGATGCTAAGTATGATCCCAAGACGCACCAACTTGACGGCTCGGAGACGCTGACTTACCACAACCTTAGCGGACAGCCTCTCGATACCTTCCCATTCCACCTCTATTTGAATGCCTTTCAGCCGAAAGCGACTTGGATCCGCGAAACCAAACGCGATGGCACGCGAGACACATCCTTCGACAAATGGGAAGACAAGAATTACGGCTCTGACGAAATCAAAGGCTTTGAAGTTGTTGGCCAGGGCGACCTCACTTCACAACTGCAATACATCCAACCGGACGACAACAATAAGGACGATAAGACAGTCATTCAAATCAAGTTACCGAAACCGATTCCTGCGGATGGCTATGTGCAGTTCAAGATTAAATTTCACGATCAATTTCCCGAAACGCTGGAACGCACTGGATATAAACGCGACTTCTTGCTTGCCGGACAGTGGTTCCCCAAAGTTGGCGTGTGGATTCACGGCGGATGGAATTGCCATCAATTCCATGGCTCGACCGAATTCTTTGCGGATTTTGGCGTATACGACGTGAACATCACTGTTCCCCAAAATGAAGTAGTTGGCGCCAGCGGTGTGCGCGTGGGCGATACCAAGAACTCCGATGGCACCGAAACCTACGCTTATCATGGCGACGACATCCACGACTTCGCCTGGACCGCGAGCCCTCGCTACCGGCTATTTGAAGACACTTATCAAGGCACAATGGGTTCGGTCGCGCTGCATATCATGATGCAGCCTGCACACTGGGACCAACGGCAGCGTCATGATGACATTCTGAAAAACACGCTGACACGCTTCGAAAAATGGTACGGGCCCTATCCCTATAAGACGCTCACGCTCGTTGATCCGGAGCCGGGATCGGCGGCGGAGGGCATGGAATACCCAACGTTCATCACCGGGGGCACCTCATGGTGGATGCCGAATGGAATTTATTTACCTGAACTGGTGATTGAGCATGAATTCGGCCACCAGTATTGGTATGGCATGGTTGCCACCAATGAATTTGAAGACGCCTGGATGGACGAAGGCATCAACAGTTACACCGAAGTAAAAGTGCTCGACGACGTCCTTGGTAAAGACAGGTCCATCTTTAACATTGCCCGTATCAAGTTCAGCGAACGCGAACAACAAAGACTAACTTATGCGGCAGTGGCTGATCTTGATCCAATGACGCGAAAAGGCTGGTTGTTTGCCAGCTATAACTCCTATGGCGGCGTGACTTATGGGAAAACCGCGACGGTTCTCGTCACGCTGGAAAGCGTGATTGGCGAAGACACCATGCAGAAAGCGATGCACGAGTACTTCATGAAGTACCGATTTACGCATCCTGTGCCGGAAGATTTCCTGAAGACCATTGAGGAAGTTTCAGGAAAAGATTTGCGCTGGTATTTCAATCAAGCCGTCTATGGGACAAATGTACTCGATTATGAAGTAATGAAGGTTGATTCCGATCCCGTGGACTGGTGGAAGAAGGAATTCAAAGAAGGTAAGAAACCCGGTGATACTGAATATGAATCGCAAGTCATGATTCACCGCAAAGGCGACTTCCAAATGCCAGTAGATGTTGCCGTCAAATTCGATAACGGTGATGTCGTCCGCGAGCACTGGGACGGTCAGGATCGCTGGATCCGCTATACCTACGACAAGAAAGCGAAAGTTGTGTCCGCGGAAGTAGATCCCGATCACAAAATCTGGCTTGACCGGAACTTCTTCAATAACAGTAAGACGGCGGAGCCAGACAGCAAGGCGACTTTAAAGCTGGGTAATTATTGGACATTCATCACGCAATTATTTGGACAAATTCTCGCCGGATGGCTGATCTAGGAGACCTTATGCACAACAAAAATCTGCTGTCCGCTGGATTGGGAATTTTAAGGCGTACGAAGCGCTATTTGATTTGGTTCTTTCTGCTGAACTTGACCCTGGCTTCCATGGGAAGCGCCGTTTTTCGCCTCAATGCCGGCGGGGTAATGAATAACAGCCTCTATTCGTCCAAACTGGTCAATGGCTTCGATCTGGGGACATTCATTAATTTACTGGTTCGGCCGGAAATGGGATCCATGCAAGCCATGGCTACACCCGCCTTTGACTTTGCATTTATCTTTATGCTGCTGACGATGTTCTTTTTGCCGGGAGTATTTCTCGGCTATGCCTCAGACCATCGGCTGCCCCGGCCGGAATTTTTCCGCGCATGTGGGGCGAATTTCTGGCGCTTTTTCCGTATTCACATTTTCTTTCTGATTGTCGCCGGCATTCCTACTGGAATTCTGTTTGCGATCATGAACGCTCTGGTCAAAGCAGCGGACAGCAGCACGAACGAACTGCTTCCCTTCTACACGCAAATGATCTGCCTGGCGGTGATTTTTCTTGTCATGACCTTCTTCCGCGCCTGGTTCGATCAGGCCGAAGTGGAGATTGTCTTGCGCGATCAGAACGCGACAAGAAAAACCATTGGACCTGCGCGCCGGAGAACTTCCTTTGGATTGTGGGCTGGGTATCTTTTCATTTCGATTCTTGCGATCATTTTTCTCGGAATAGGGCTTCTGCTTTGGCACTCGATTGTCCCGCCAAGCAGCGTGCTCGGAGCCTTCATCGTCGGCCAGTTAACTCTATTTGTATGGCTGACGATGCGCTTCTGGCAGCGTGCTTGTGCTGTAGTATTTTATGAACGCAAACAGGAAAGCGCCTACGTCGAAAGCGCGCCGATTCCTGTGATGCCCCTGAGCGGAGCTGGCGCCTAATCTAGCTCGCTCTGTCGTATCGAATACGACAGGGTGTGCGCTTTCAATCTTCTTACTGAACGGAACCGCGAAGAACGGTAATCGAAGACTCCGGCAAGGTGTATTCCATACTTGCGCCTCCATTTGGATAAGAAGTGACAGCGGGCCCGTCGGGGTCGGCATAGCCATTTTGTCCGTCGGGATGCCAGATGTAATTGTCGGAGCCGAAGCTAATCTGCGTCACCGTGCCCGCGAAATAGTGGTCGGTGTTGTCCTGCGAGTTGTGGAACTCTACGGTGAGCGAGTGGGGAGTGAACTGATCTTTGTTAACGAGCAGCACGGCCCATTGACCATCCGGACGCAGCGTGGCATAGACGGTGACGAGGACGTGGCCTTTGTCATCCACAATGTTGCTCACCGCGGGATAGAGCGCGTGTTGCTTGTCGACCGGTTGCGACCACTGCTGGGTCAGCATTTGCGCGGCGAAATATTGTGAAGTCACCTGGCTGACGTTGTACGTCGAATCCACGTTGAACATGCCGAAAGTTCCCCAACCGCCGCAGCCCTGGTACATCGGCAGCGGCTCCCACTGGTAGTAATAAAGCGCCTGCCCGCCCGCGGTAAGAAACGAACCTGCGTAGTCGGCAAGCCAGAGCGCGCCGAAAGGCTGCATGTATTCGATGGCAGTGTCGTAGGCAATGTTCGATTCGGTAATCTGCATGGGAATGCTTGCAGGCAAGCCGTCCTGCCGCCAGACTTTCATGATGTTGGTGACTGCGAGCGGCTCATAGTACAAATCATTCCACGCCATATTGCAGGGGTCGAAGGGATAATGCTCGAAGGTCATCACGTTTAAATCCTGCGCGTGGCCGTGGCTTTGCAAGTAGCGCAGAAAACGGTTGAACCAGGAAACGTTCCCCTGCGCGTTCGGCCAGACTTGGATGTCGGTGTTCGTACCCTCGAACACCGGGCCGGCGAGTTGAATTTTGGGGTCGACTTTGTGGATTGCGTCCGCCCACTGGACGTACAACGCAGCGTCGTCTTCGGGCACGACGAACTGGCCGTCAGGCTCTTCGCCCAATTCGACATACCGGATGGGATAGCCCTTGCTCTCGATATATGCGATTTGATTGGCCGCGTTGTCAGGATTGTCGTAGAGCATGGCGACGGGCACGGTCATCGGAATTTTGCGAATGAGGCCGCTCTTGTAGAGGCGGTCGAAGCCCGGCTGCTCACCGTCATCGGTGGCGATTTCTTTGGGCACATGCCAGGAGTCGATCGATGAACTGTAAGTCAGCGTCTGATTTTGGTTGGCGCTGTGATGCATGAAGTCCTGGAACTGGCCGCTGGAATTAATAGCGCCTAAAGAGACTTCGTTGATAGTAAAACCTACGCAATTTCGCGGATCGCTCGTGCCATGAGTGTCACATGTATTGGACGAAGCCGTCATAAGAACGCGCACGAACTCTACTTTCTTTGAGCTCGACGTAAGCTGTAGTGTGACAGTGCCTCCCGTAGCACCGTTTACATTTCCGTCCGGGAATGTCTCCCAGTTGCCCTGCGCTTGATTGCCGATGGCGTCGTTGCCCGTCCAGTACTGGATTTGGTAATCGACGGCGTAGGGATTGGCCCAGGCGATTTTGATGGCATTGACGGGCAGCGTGTTGCCGAGGTCAATGATGATCCAGCCGGGATGCAGCGAGTTGTCTTCATGCGTGTACATCTCGTCGAGATAGGGATTGCTTTTCCAATAAGTTGTGAGGTCGCCGTCATCGAGTACCGAGTAGCCGCCGCTGGTGCCGTAATTGCTCGTGGTTCCGCGGTGAGGAAGGTTGTAGCCAAATGAGCGAAGATTCGGCCCGGCAGTTGGCGAGCCGACGAAGTATCCCTGCTGATTCGAAGAATCGCTCCACGTGCCCATCGGATTCCAATGCCACGCCTGAATGGAAAGCTCAGTATTGAGGCGATAGCTGACCGGGCCCCATCCGGCGGTGAGCATTTGCTGCACGCGCGCTGGATCGTACAGCGTGCTCGTCGAATTCAGCGGATCACGATCAACAGCAGACCCGAGTGCGCGAAGCGGACTATAAGAATTCGTCGAATGGCCAGGAGTAATGTCGATGACTGCTTGCTGTGCAAAAAGTGGGAGCGCGAAGAGAAGCGAAAATATTGCTGGAACGGTAATAGTGAAACGTTTTAATACTATGGGACAAAAAAATGAGATGGGGGAGAACTTGGTCGAAATTGACATGGCGAAATTCCTCAGATGAACCACGCGGTAATTTTATAGCACGCGTCAACTTTTTGACGAACCGGATTTGCCTCAACTCCCATCCCTCCCTAAAATAGAAAGACGGCTTCCCGCCACAACTTATGATTCATTTTCCAGTTCCCGAAGCTCTTACTTTTGACGACATTCTATTGCTGCCGGCCTACTCCGATGTGGTTCCGGCGCAGGCCAATACACAGACTCAGCTCACGCGGAATATCCGGCTGAACATCCCTATTCTCAGCGCCGCCATGGATACCGTCACCGAGTCGCACATGGCGATTGCACTCGCCCAGCAGGGAGGCATTGGCTTAATACACCGCAATCTGAGCGTAGAACAACAGGCCGAAGAAGTGGACAAAGTAAAGCGCTCGGAAAGCGGCATGATTGTAGATCCAGTGACCATGTCACCCGACGCCAAGGTCAGCGACGCGCTTGAAATGATGCGGAAGTACAAAATCTCAGGTGTGCCGATTACGAAAAATGGCAAGCTGGTGGGCATTCTCACCAACCGGGATTTGCGCTTTGAGACCCGCTTCGATGTGCCAATCGAGAAAGTGATGACCAAGAGAAATCTCATCACGGTGCCGGTGGGTACGACGCTCGAAGACGCAGAGAATATTTTGCATGAGCACCGCGTGGAAAAACTGCTTGTGGTGGATGACAACTACGTGCTCAAAGGCCTTATCACCGTTAAAGATATCCAGAAAAAGTTGAAGTATCCCAACGCGGCGAAAGATTCCCATGGGCGCTTGCGAGTTGCTGCTGCGATCGGCGCAACCGGAGATTATCTGGAGCGGGCGCAGGAGATGGTGAAGAATAAAGTGGACTTGCTGGCTATTGATAGTGCTCACGGCCACTCGACGCGCGTAATTCAAGCTATTAAAGCGATCAAGTCCAAGCTGCCGGAAGTGGATTTGATTGCCGGCAACGTGGCGACGTTTGACGGTGCATGTGAACTCGCCCGCGCTGGCGCGGATGCCATTAAAGTCGGCATCGGGCCAGGTTCGATTTGTACGACGCGCGTGGTCACGGGGGCAGGCGTACCTCAGATTACGGCGATTGCTGAAGCTTATCGCGCGACAAAAGATTCGGGCGTACCCGTCGTTGCTGATGGCGGCATCAAGTTTTCAGGAGACATCACGAAAGCGCTGGCCGCTGGCGCGGCTGCGGTGATGATTGGATCGCTGTTTGCAGGAACCGATGAAAGCCCCGGCGAGTTGATTCTGTATCAAGGCCGCACTTTCAAGTCGTACCGAGGTATGGGATCACTGGGCGCAATGACAGCGGGAAGCGGCAGCGCCGAACGCTATTTCCAAAGCACGGAAGGCGATGCTTCGACCGCGATGACTATCAACGGTGATGAATCGAACCGCTTGGCGAAATTAGTACCGGAAGGCGTTGAGGGAAGAGTTCCCTATCGTGGTTCGGTCTCGCTCATTCTGAATCAAATGGTTGGCGGATTGAAGTCCGGCATGGGTTATTGCGGATGCGCCACCATCGCTGACTTGCTCCAAAAAACGCGCTTTGTGCGTATCAGCGGAGCGGGTTTGCGCGAGAGCCATGTGCACGACGTCATGATTACCCGCGAAGCTCCCAACTATGCGGTCGAGTAAGTGACCCCGCGGCAAAAAGAAGTTTTAAAAGCCTGGATTCCATCGCTGATCTGGATGGGACTGATAGCGATTGAATCCACGGCTTGGTTGTCGGCTGCGAATACAGGTCGATTTCTCTACCCAATCTGCCACTTTCTTTTTGGCGTCACCCGCGCCCGATTTCTGGTTTGGAATTTTTACATCCGCAAGAGCGGACATTTCGTCGGCTATTTCACGATGAGTTTTTTGCTCTTCCGCTCGTGGCGGGCAACATTGCCACAATTCGGAAGCGGACGTTGGGCGCTAAGATGGGCATGGGTTGCGTGGCTGATGACGACTTTCATAGCCAGCATGGACGAATGGCATCAGACTTTTATTCCGGGGCGCACCGGTACTGTGCATGATGTCGTATTGGATAGCAGTGCCGCACTCACCGCTCAGATATTGATCTTTATTCTTTCTCGGATATCGTCAAAATCAGCGCGCAGATAGCCACCCTGCCATGCTGGCTTGCTGATCTTTTTTAAATTGAATACAAGCCTCTATGCGCTCCAGACTTTGCTGTACTGCTCGTTCCGCTCCGGGAGCCTTGTGCGTCGAAAAGAACTGTTGCACATCATCATGCATAGCTTCCGAACACGAATCTCCCATGGCTGAAACAGCGCCATGTCCCCCGAAAGATGTAACTTTTTCGGCGAGGTCACTCCAATGCTCTTTCAGGTAAGTCCATGTCACATCCCGCGTTGAAGGATTCACGAGGAGGGATGAAAAGAGCCACGGGTAAGCCTGTTGCCGTATGCCTCCTTGTTGAATAAGGGTCAGCGTACGCTGGGCAAGATTAGGATCCTTAAATGACGCCAAAGCACCGAGGCAAAGATTACACCCCGAATTTTGCGTAACGCGCGAATAAAGCTGGTCGTAAAATGCCGAATCGCCATACTTTCCTGCAACATGAAATGCAGGGTCCGCGAGTGTTCCATCCACGGAATCAGGGTCTTTCAAGTATTGCCGTACGATCTCGCGCGACGTAGCAACGGCGCCAGGATCATCAGCATCGCCCAGAATCCTCAGAAGAGTGGCACGCAACGCCTTGATTTCGTCGTTGTCAGAGGCCGATGCAGTCCACCCAACTTCCTGCGACAAGGGAGTGAATTGCTCTTGAATAAACTTGCGATAAGCCGGCTCTTTGCCGGATGGGATAAGAGCGGTTTCTGTATAGGCAAGATGACCCGCAAACAAATCTAGAACATTGAGGTCCCGCTCGCCGCCCATTGCCTGAACAAGCTGCATGAAATCTGCAACAGGCGAACGGCCAGCGCGACTCATGGCCCAGGCATCTTCGACCAAAGCGATGCGCTCCGGCGTGTTCAGTTGTGCTTCAGCAATTATTGAGAGCTGTTTGAGATTTTCCGGCGAGTACGCCACGCGGTAATAACCTTTGGCGTCGCGATTGGCGAAACGCCAGGCCGAGCAGGCATTCAGTGATATTTCTTGCTGTTTGTCTTTTACGATGATGCACTGGTCCGCTGCATGATTGGCTGTCTTCATGCAGACAGGAATTTGCCACAAAGATGTATCAACCGCCGGCGTGGGCCGCGAATACAAAAGAAACCGTTGTTGCGAGAAACTCGCATCGCCTTTGCTTCCTGCACAACTCGTGTGCAAAGTAAGCACTGGCACTCCGGGTTGCAAAACAAATGTGGGCATAATCTGATCTATGGGTTTTCCCGAAGCTTGTGCCATTGCCTTCCAAAAATCAGAAGCCGTCGCATTTCCGTTAGCATGTGCTTGCAAATACGCATTTACGCCTCTGCGGAAGGTCTCCGCCCCGACATACGACTCGAGCATGGAAAGGACTGCCCCGCCTTTTTCGTAGGTGATGCCGTCAAACATTTCCTTAATCTCAGAGGGCGTGTTTGGGTTACCGTGAATAGCACGCGTAGCGCCCAGCGAATCCAGGCTGATGATCTGCTGCGCCGCGACGGCATCTTGATTTTCGAGATGCCATTCAGGGTGCCAGGCGGCGATGGGTTTTGATTCCATCCACGTGGCAAAGCCTTCATTGAGCCAGATGTCGTCCCACCAGACGGGAGTGACTAGATCGCCGAACCATTGATGCGCGATTTCGTGGGCAATGATCACGGCTTGATTGCGGCGCTCGAAAACAGAGGCTTTCGAATCATCGAAAAGCAGAGCGGAGTCGCGGTAGAAAATCGACGCCGTATTTTCCATTCCTCCCCATTCATAATCGGGGATGGCGAGCATATCGAGTTTGCCGAAGGGGTATTTGATGCCATACCAGGTGTTATAGAAAGCAAGCGAATGTGATGCCACATCGAGGGCAAATTTTCCAAGTTCTTTTTTCTCAGGCTCCGCACAGACACGGATGGGAACACCGTCCACCGTATTCTCAAGACATTGCCAATCGCCGATGGCCACAGCCACAAGATATGTAGACATTATGGGCGAGGTAGAAAAAACAATCTTGTGGCGGTTGCTGCCCGAAATAGGCGTATCGGCAATAATGCGTCCGTTAGAAATCGCGGTATCGCCATTTGCTGCGGTGACTGTGAGATCGAATGTTGCCTTGTAGCCGGGTTCATCGAAGCAAGGGAACATCATGCGAGCGTAGGTGCCTTCGAATTGAGTGACTGCATATTCCCTGCGCCCGGATTTGCTCAGATAAAGACCCCGTAGCCCATTGGTCAGCGGCGCAGAAAATTTCAGGTGGATCTGCGCAGCTCCAGGGGGAATGGCATCAGCGACCTCGAAACGTACCATTTCGTCAGCCTTTTTATAGACAATCTTCGCGGGTTGAGTCTTGCCCGCGGCAGTAATCTCTGCGAACGAAATATCAAGGTCAAGCGAGTTGAGGACGATATCTTTCGCAGGCGAAACCAGCTGTGCATCAATAGTCTCTTCTCCTGAAAAAGTTCGGGTCGCGATGTTGGGATCAAGGAAGAGCTTGTAGTGACTGGGTGTGATTCCGCCGGGAAGGCGCTGGGCGATGCTAATAAGAGGAAAACCAAAAGTTAATACGGTGAGAAAGGCATATCCCCAACGAACGAAGTTGCTCATGAGTCCACGATCCTTGTTAGTCGAATTCTTAAAGAAGGAACATCGTATCAATAATTATGAATTATGCAGACGCAGCGAAGCCATAACCAAAGCCCTGTGCGCTGGATCACATATAGAAATTGACTTGAGGGCTAGAATAAGTACGATTCGGAAGTCATTGCACCAGTTCATCTTCTCAAGGAGAAGCTCAAGATGAAAGTACGTTATTCGTTCCTGCAAGGAATGGCCATTGCCGCTATGTTGTTGATGTCGAACCCGTCCGTCTATGCTCAAAGTGCTCCATCCGCCAAAGACTTAAAAGCTGCCGAACAACTCTACAAATCAAAGTGTTCGCTTTGTCATGGCGATGACGGTAGCGGCAGCTCAATTACCGGCAAGCAATTGGGCGCCAAAGACCTGAAATCGGATGAAGTCCAGAAAATGTCGGACGATGATCTTGCCACTGCCATTGCGAAAGGCAAAGGGAAAATGCCGTCGTTCGCTGGAAAGTTGACCGATGCCCAGATCAAGAGTCTCGTTGCCGAAATCCGCCACTTAGCGGGCAAATAGAGGACTTTTCATGAACGAATCGAATGTGCAACCTTGCGGGCCTGCTGCTAACGTTGCAGATCCGACCAAGCGATCTTTTCTCGCGGCTCTATTGGCCGTTGGCGCTGCTGGCGTAGGCGCTGTATTGGCGCTGCCGGTAATACGCTTCATCCTCTACCCATTATTGGCGAAGACAACTGAGATTCAATGGTCCGACATCGGCCAGGTTTCCGAGTTGCAGCCTGGTGCGGCACCGATGAAACGATTGATTCAAGTGGAACAACGTGACGGTTGGCGCAAGCTCATTTCGGAAAAAGCCGTATACGTTGTGCAGGGCGACGGCGGCAAATTAAAAGTTTTATCTCCAATTTGTCCGCATCTGGGATGCTCCGTGGCATGGAATGATGGCAGCGGACATTTTGTTTGCCCTTGTCATGGAGGAACATTTGCCGCGGATGGTGCGCGGATCTCCGGGCCTCCACCACGCTCCATGGACGAACTCGAAACCAAAGTGGAAGAGGGCATGTTGAAAGTGCATTACGAATATTTCCAGCAATTGGTGCCAACGCGGCAAGTGCTTTCCTAACGATGGAGAAAATGGATTGACGCAAAAACTAGACCCACCTCAAAGTGGTTTTCTTCACTGGCTTGACCACCGCACTGGCTGGCGTGGCATGTTGCACGAGGCGCTGGATGAACCCATACCGGGCGGCGCGCGGCTAGCTTACATCTTTGGCTCCGGGCTGCTTTTTCTGTTTATTTCCCAGGTCGTTACCGGTGTGTTTTTGGCCATGTATTACGTTCCTTCGGCCGATCACGCACACACTACAGTCGCTTACATTACAAAATTGGTGACTTCGGGATCGTTGCTGCGCAGCATCCACGCCTACGGCGCAAGCGGCATCATCGTTCTGGTTCTACTGCACATCGGGCAGACATTTCTTTACGGATCTTATAAAGGAAAGCGTGAGCTCCTCTGGATGTCCGGCTGCGTCTTGCTTTTACTTATGCTGGGAATGGCATTTACCGGCTATCTTCTCCCTTGGGATCAGAAAGCGTACTTTGCAACCGCCGTCGGCACAAATATCGCCAGTGAAGTTCCTTTCATTGGGGGATGGATCAAGCGTTTGATCCGTGGCGGCGATGAGATGGGGACACTGACCGTGTCACGCTTTTTCGTTGCTCACGTGTTCCTGCTGCCGGCTTTGTTGTTTGCGTTTATAGGGAGCCATGTCTTCTTATTCCGCAAAGCTGGCCCGGCTGGGCCGATTGATGAAGATTCATTGACTCCGAAAAAGCCGACTGAGCCGTTCTATCCCCGCCAAGTGGTGATGGATGTCGGCTTTACGCTCCTGCTGATTCTGGGCCTCTGGTTGTTTGCTCATTTTCACCCAATCGAGTTAGGACCGGAAGCAAATCCTTCGGACACTCAATATCTGCCGCGTCCGGAGTGGTACTATCGCGCTCCTTTTCAATGGCTGCGGTATTGGGCTGGGCCGACGGCAATCATCGGAATTCTGGTAATTCCCACGCTCATCGGCGGGCTATTCTTTTTCACACCGCTCTTGGATCGAAGCCCCGAACGGCGTCCCTGGAGACGTCCGCTTGCGGTAGGCGCGTTTGCCGGCGTGCTGGTGGGGCTATTCACACTTACGATGTTGAGTTACCACGACGACGCTGTGAATTTGAGCGTCGCGACCAAATTATTACAGCAAGACCAGGCCACGGAAGAGTACATGCTCGCTCCATTTCAGCCGGAGTCATCTGCTGGCACGCTGGCGGCCGCGAATGTAGCATTGGCCAATCCCCTGGCGGCCAAAGGCAAGGGTATTTTCGAGCAGCAGTCCTGCAACGCTTGTCACGGTGATGGAGGCACTGGCACGGCAGCAGCTCCCAAGTTGATCGGCATCAGCAGCAAATACTCAGCCCAGCAGGTGGAAGGCCTGCTCAAATCTCCTACGGCAAAGATGACGGCGGGCGGAATGCCCACCCCGCAGCTCAAACCCGAAGAAATGGACGCTCTAGTTGCTTATCTGGAAAGTTTGAAATAAGAAAAGAATATTTGGTTGCCCCCCAGGGATTCGAACCCCGATAGGCAGATCCAGAATCTGCTGTCCTACCATTGAATGAGGGGGCAACGCTTAGGTTGGAACTAACTTTCTGATTCTATGGGTAGTGACTCCTAGTGGTCAACTACAAGCTGATAAACTCAAAATTGACATGGCTCCGAGGCCAGGAAATATCGCACAGTTAACAAACGATTCCGCCGAAATAGCTCGCCAGCCGCTCATTGCTGACCAATGCGCGTTGATTGTGATTGATATTCAGGAAAGGCTATTGCCGCCGATCTTCGAGAAAGATCGCCTGCTGAAAAACAGTCAGTTATTGATTCGGGCAGCCTCGCTTCTTAAAATCCCAGCGATTCTGACCACGCAGTATGCCAAAGCGCTGGGCAATACCGTTCCTGAAATTGCTTCCCTGCTGCCCGATGTTCAACCCTTCGATAAACAGATGTTTTCATGTTTTGGCAGCGATGCCTTTTGCGCAAGCCTAAAGCAATTGCAGGGTCACCCCAATACGGTGCTTCTATGCGGAATGGAGTCGCACATTTGCGTGATGCAAACAGCGCTGTCGGCCTTACGGGAAGGCTACCTGGTGCATGTCGCCTCTGACGCGGTCAGTTCTCGAACCGAATGGAATTGGAAGATTGGACTTGATCGCATGAAAGCCTCAGGCGCGGTTATTTCATCCACCGAAATGATGATGTACGAATTGATGCGCAGCTCAGGTGCGCCTGCCTTCAAGGAACTCTTGCCTTATTTGAAGTAGGAAGGCCGGTTCTTATTCTTTCTGTTTTACCCGGACGACCGTAATTTTCGAGAATCCCTCGCCAAACTCCGGCGCTTTTAACTTCGCTGCCATGCGCCGCATGATGTCTTCCGGCACCACGCGCTGGCGCTTACTGTTGCGCTCTAGGCAAATCTCCAACGGCACATCAAAATATACTGCTTGGATTTCGTACCCGTAGTCGTGCGCCAGTTTGATCCAATTTTGCCTCTCGTGAGGGGTAAGGTTCGTGGTGTCCACATAGCTCATGGGACGTTTCGCAATCAACCGCGCTTTCAGCATGGAACGCAAGTTCGAAAAGACGAGATCCTGGAACCGCTGCTCCGTCGGATCATCGAAAAGCAGCGCCCGAAGCATATCGCTGGAGAGCGGTGTGATGTTATGCCGTTTAAACCATGAACTCTTGCCCGAACCCGGCAAGCCTATGGCGAGTACGACTGTGCCCTTGGGATTCGCAATTGCGGCAGGCGCTTGAATAACGGATGTCGCTGGTTTCGCATCCGCAGGAGTTTCCGCGGATTTTTCCTGCCCGCTTACAGCGGGACGTGTATTCGTCCGTGCCCTGCCACGACCACCTCGGCCCCTTCTACGCGCAGGGCCACCGCTGCGAGTCGGCTTTAAAGTTGTAGATTGGGGCGTTTCCGCGGATTCAGGCGCCACATCTTCGGCGGGCACGGCTTCCATTGGGCCAGAAGCTTCGGGAGCCTGATCTTCCGAAGCTGCCGTTGGCGGCGCATCGTAGTACGCTGGTTGGAGTGGAGCTTGTGTAGATTCGGGTTTAGGTTCTTCCTTGCTCTTTTTGCGGCGCATCATGCGCTCGCGCATCCATTTGCGCATGTTTGGCTTATACAACAAGCGAGCAGCTACAAGCAATCCAGCGTACCAAAGACGGCAGCCCGCAAAAGGAAAAAGGCGCGCTGTGGTCACAGCGCGCCCGTTGAGCTTCTAATTACAGAATGTTCAAGATCACTGGCGCAGTACGCGTGAGTGAGCCTGAAGTTCCCGTGATCGTAAGCGTTGTCATGCCAGCCGGGGTGCCTGGGTTGGGATTTCCTCCGCTGCCTCCGCTCGGACCACCGCCGCAAGCCGCCATCCACAGCGTGGACATGCCCAAGACCACGATTAACATGATCATCTGCATGGCACGATAAGACTTCTTCTTGCGCCCGACGAGCAGCATACCCAGCATTCCCGGCAACAACATTGCGTAGAAGAGGCCGTTGCTCCGATTTCGCTGAATCTGTGAAGTTGCGGCCGTGGTTGTGACCATGACAGTCGCACCGGTTGATGTAGCCGTGACTGTACACATTGACTCCGATGGTTGGCCACTACAGGTGTAGGAAATCGTCCCGTTAAAACCACCGAGCGGCGTGGCCGTAATGCTGGTCGAACCGCTCCCTCCGGGTGCAGAGATGTTAATCGTGGCATTCTGCGTCAGAGAAAAGTCCATCACGTTTAACGGAGAGATATTCGCCGTATTTGATGAGGAAGTGCTATTTCCATAGGTTGCATCACCACTGTAGCTGGCTGTGATGTTGTACGTGCCGCCTGTAACGAAAGTGCTTTGAATCGTGGCCGTACCACCTGATAACGTTCCAGTGCCCAACGCAGTCGCACCGTTCAGAAAGGTAAGAATTCCGGTCGGTGTCGTACCTCCTCCCGTAACCGTTCCTGTGATCATGACCGAACCGCCCGCGTTAATACTGGAAGACGACAACTGTACATTCGTGGCTGAAGGGCTGTTCGTCGTCACCAGCGCGGAAAATGGCGGGTTTGAAGTTGAGCCTGGGAACTTAGAGTCTCCACTGTAAACCGCCGTCAAGCTATGAAGGCCCGCGGAGAGTACCTGTCCTGCCAAACTTGCTGAGCCACTAACCAGCGTCTGGGGAGTTCCCAAAGCCGTCGAGCCATCCATGAAAGTGACTGTTCCCGTCGGTGTTCCGGTTCCAGAGTTGGCTGTTACTGTCGCCATCAACGTAACCGTCTGGGTTGTGCCAACGTATTGCCCGTTCGCAGGCGCAGGGCTCAGAGCTAAAGTTGTTGTGGTTGAGGTGCCCGCGAAAGAGATCACAAAAGCATTCGCATCCACCGAACCTAACCCTGTCACTTGATCGTAGCCCACGCCCGCGCTGTATCCATATTGGAAAGGCGCGCTGGAAGGGCAGTTCGGCGTTCCTGACTGGCAAGGAACAATATTGTTGCCAGAAGTCACGTCATGGTAGATCGTCGGGTCGCTTTGTGCCAGGGAATACAACTTCTGGTTGATATTTCCCAGCCCCGGCTTGCTCTGAATGCCTTGAGCAACCACGTAGTCATTCAGCAAGGAAATGATTCCGGCGAATACCGGAGCAGATGCAGAAGTTCCACCCACGATGGAGTTCGAAGTTACCGCATTAGCAATGCCGCTGGCGCAACTGCTTTGCGAACAGAAAATATAGCCATCGTGATCAGCGGATGCGGCCATGGAAATATCCGGGACATCGCGCACGCCGTCGGCAGGTACCCCGGTTCCCGTCTGCCAGGTCGGTTTAGGAAATCCCCCGGTACATGCGCCGCCAGATTCTACACCGCAGCTGCTCTTACCGCCGCCCGCAGCAGAGAGCGAGTTATTAATGGAAGTGTCGTTCCACGCGATTTCTGGAATATAGGAAAGGGCGGATCCCAAGCCGGTACCATTTGATCCCCAATAGGTTCCAGTGCCTTCGTTAAACTCTGTACCGCCTACTCCTGTCACTTCAGGGCTGCTGGCGGGATAATTTACCGCTAACCCCATTGTTCCTTGCGCACTCTGATCGCTATCACAACCAGCTGCGCCAGAGTCACCAGAAGAAGCAACAAAAGTGATGCCGAACGTGCTCATCTTCTGTAGTTCGACCTCAAAGCCAGGAATGAAATTAACGTTCTCCGGTTCACAGCCGCCGTAGCTCATGCTGATAACCGGCGCTAAGTCTTGATCGATTGCGTATTGCGCCGAATCAAACACGCCGTTGCCCGTGGTTGGATTGCCGATGATGTAGAGCAACGTTGCATTTTGTGCAACAGCACCTGCCCATTCGATATCCAAATCGGCCTCGCCTAAATCATCAGTTTTGCCGGGGTCTGTATCCCCTGGGACAAGTGTGATTGTTGGCAGCGTGGCGGAAAGACCAAAGCCTGCACGAAATTGAGAAATATCTGTTGTATCGATGTCGGTTTGACCAACTACAACCAGCTTCTGCCCGCTTCCGGTGTAGCCAGCACCATAAAGTGCCTGGATGTCGTAAATCGTGGCAACATCAGCAGGGCCAAGGTTATTAAAACCGCCTGCGCTATAGAAAGGATTCGCCACACCTTTATTCTTGATATTGGGTTTCGGCGCAAAGTTATTCATGCCGCGGAAGCCCATCACAATTCCAGCCAGAGCTTGAGGAATGACTGGGTTGCTCGAGTTGGCGAAGTGTTTCTCGCCATTCACCATGTAGTAGTGAATCTCCGTCTGAAAAGTCTGCTGGATCAAATCTGCGGTACCGGTGAAAGCGATCCAGTTTCGTCCACGAGCGGGTTGCAGCACTTCAAAACCCTGCGCGGCGAGCCAATTCACAATTTTGGTCATGTCATGCTGAGATACGCCAAACCGAGCCGCGTACTGCTCCGGCGCCAACCATTGGTGGTAATGGGGAGACGAAGGATTCTGCAAATCTTTCAAAAGCTGCTTCATGTCCGCTTGCTGCGCGGCGGTAGGCTGCAAGACCATCGTGATATAACCCGGTTTCAAGCTCGATTCCACGGGCCCCATGTCATATTGCGGTTGCGCCTTGGGATGAATGTTGCCTTGCAACATCACGGTCGGGCTGTTGGTGATCGCACCTTGAATACGATCGGGCTGACTGGTTTCGGCAAAACTCGGTACGACCCAGACCACGAGAGACAGAATCATCCAAAAGAAAGTACGCTTCATACTGCAATCCTCCGCAATGGCTTATTGTGCCACTTCCATCACACCAAAAAAGTTACCGATGTAATTCGCGTTTTACTGTCTTGATAACCGGTTTCAAAATCTCACGAGGCCTATTCACTCGCGTACTCGACGAACACTCTCGCAGCTTCTATGATGTTTGCATCCTAAACTTTTATCGAAAGGCTTACATTTATGTCCGAGCCAACCTATGAAGAACTAAAAGCACGCCTCGCCGAACTGGAAAAACAACCGCGCCGGACCGGCAGCCTCGAATTTCGCGTCGGCGAAAAAGGCGGAGTCAGTGTTTACGGCCTGGGCCGTTTCCCCGTTACTCTTTATTACGAGCAATGGAATCGTTTGTTCGATGCTATGCCCCAACTTCGCCAGTTTCTGGAAGATAACAAGTCCAAGCTCAAACTTAAAGACCAATAACCCCCAAACCCGAAATAAGTTTCTCTGAATTTACATGTCTTCTGACGATATTCTCACGCTGGCTCCGCCACCCGCCGATGCGCGGGTGGCGTATGGCAAAGATGCCAACCAGTTTGGCGAACTTCGATTGCCGAAAACTGGCGGCTCTTTCCCGGTGGTGATGAATATCCACGGGGGCTATTGGCGGGCAAAGTACGATTTAACCCACGCCGGGCATTCGTGCGCAGCGCTCCCTGCAAAGGGCTTTGCCACCTGGAATATTGAATATCGTCGCGTCGGCAATCAAGGCGGAGGCTGGCCGGGCACGTTTGAGGATATAGTCAGCGCGTACCGGTTTATCCCACAGATGGCAAAGCAATACAAACTGGATGCCACAAGAATTTTAGTGATGGGACATTCCGCCGGTGGCCAACTTGCGATATGCCTGGCGGCGCATGAGGTCACAGCAAAACGAGTAGTTTCCCTGGCTGGAGTTGTGGATGTGCAACAGGCTTATCAACAGCATTTGAGCGACGATGCAGTGGTCGAGTTTCTTGGCGGCAAACCCGGTGAAGTTCCTGAACATTACCACGAAGCAGATCCCATGCAGCTTTCCTGCAAAGCCACGCAATGGCTCATTCATGGCGCAGCCGATGACATTGTCCCGCCCAGTTTCAGCAGGAATTATGTGCAGAGTAAACAGAAGCGCGAAGAAGACGCGCATTATCTGGAGATTGGCCCTGCCGGTCATTTTGACTTGATTGATCCGCGCTCGCGCGCATGGCCAAGAGTGGAAGAAACAGTATTGCATTTGTTGCCATTGCAAAATTAGCGCAGAAGTTCATCCCTTCAAAAACGGGTTGGATTCTCGCTCATTGCCGATTGTCGTGAGAGGTCCGTGACCGGGAACGACAACGGTTTCATCTGGCAAGGTGAGTACTTTCTCGTGAAGCGACGCAATGATTTTCGGGAATGATCCCCCCGGCAGGTCAGTTCTCCCAATGCTGCCAGCAAACAATGTGTCGCCGGCAATGAGCTTGTGCTCTGCCGGAAAATAAAGACAGATACTGCCTTCTGTGTGCCCGGGAGTATGCATAACACTGGCTTTCAACTTACCCGTTGCCAGAGTGTCCGCATCTGCCAGATTTTGATCAACCTGAATAATGCCTGGCGGGGCGACTCCGATCCAGCCGGCTTGTACGTCCATAATTTTCAACAGCGCTTGATCATTTGGATTCAGCAAAATGGGAGCGCCAGTGGCAGCTTTCAGTTTCATAGCGCCGCCAATGTGATCAATATGGGCGTGCGTGATCACGATCTGTTTCACCCGCAAATTGTGCTTTTGGATTACAGCGAGTACATCTTCGATGTCGTCCCCGGGGTCAATCACCATGCCTTCATGGGTAGTTTCGTCCCCAATCACGGAGCAATTGCATTGCAACGGGCCAACGGGAAAGATTTCGTGAATCATGGCAGAGGCTTTAAGGGCCCATCCTTGTCACGTTTATTTGACAGGATGGGTCTCGTCAATTATTTCTGTGCTGGCGCCGCGGGAGTTTGCGCCGGAGCAGATTTCGCGGGTGCGCTGCTGATGCCTTGGAGTACTGAGCGCGATGTGGTCTTGCGCGAGGCGGCAATCGAGAGCGTGATGGAAGTCAGCATGAAAATAACGATGGACCAGGTTGTCGCCTTGGAGAGGGCTGTTGTTGCTCCACGAGGTCCAAAGGCCGTCTGGCTGCCCATTCCGCCGAATGCGGCTGCTACATCGCCGCTCTGACCGCTCTGCAAGAGCACCACGATGATCAGAAACAGGCTTACCAAAACGTGAATGATAGTAATCAAAATAATCATGTGCGAATGAATCCTTTGGTGCGGAAGGGGGGATTTGAACCCCCACGCCTTTCGGCGCCACCCCCTCAAGATGGTGTGTCTGCCAGTTCCACCACTTCCGCAATAAAAATGCAAAAAACGAGGCTCAGTCAGTATAGCAAAGGGTCGTAATTCACCGCAGAAACAGTGCAGACAAAACCAATAGAACCTTCTTTTGCGCAAACTCCGAGGGTTCTGCGCGATTAAGCCTGAACAATAGCTAAAAACGTCTCCGGATTTAGGCTCGCGCCACCGACGAGTGCGCCGTCAATTTCTTCTTGTGACATCAAAGCCTTAGCGTTGTCTGGCTTGACCGAACCGCCATAAAGAATGCGCATTTGCGCTGCGAACTCGTCACCGAACGCTTTAGCCGCTTCTCCTCGAATCAAACTATGGGCGTCGGCAGCGATCTGCGGAGTGGCCGTTTTTCCTGTCCCGATGGCCCAAACCGGCTCATATGCAATCACCAAGGGCCCAGCCTTTTTAGCGGATATAGTATTGAACGCACGCACGCACTGCCGTCGGAGGACGTCTTCGGTCAGGCCGGCTTCCCGTTCCTCTAGAACTTCGCCGACACAAACAATGGGAGTCAATCCAGATTCCAGGGCGGTTTTGAGTTTCAGGTTGACTGTGTCGTCGGTTTCACCGAAATATTGCCGCCTTTCAGAGTGCCCCAGGATGACGTGCGTGCATCCTGCCGCGAGCAACATGCCCGCGGAAATTTCGCCCGTATATGCTCCTTCTTTTTCCCAGTGCATATTTTGTCCGCCTATGCCAATGTTGCTCTCCAGTACCATGGCAGACACAGCAGCCAGACTGGTAAAAGGCGGGCAAATAACGATCTCGCTTCTTGAGTGGGCGGCGAGCACGGGCAGGCATCCGCGGAGAAACTCCTCCGCGTGAGCAGGGGTCTTGTACATCTTCCAGTTGGCGGCGATAAGTTTTCTTCTTGGCATCAAGGCTCTACTCCGTAGGAGGTGTGAATTTCAAATTGTACGATGAGAAGCATCCCGCATGTTGTTGATGAATCACTTACGCTGTGCGCTGACCTCCATTTCGCCGTAGAATCTCCCCATGCCCATCCCTCCTGAAATTCACTCCCAGCGCTATATCAGCCTCGTGACCTTTCGCAAAAATGGTGTAGGCGTCCCGACCCCGGTTTGGTTTGGCGAATTGAATGACAGGCTCTATGTGATGACGCGCACCATTTCTGGAAAGTACAAGCGCATCCGCAATAACTCTGCGGTGAAGATCGCAGCTTGCACCATTCGTGGCAAAGTCACAGGACCAGAGTTTTCAGCGACTGTTCGGATACTTTCACGCGAGCAATGGGCTATGGCGAAGAAAACCATTACGGATAAATACTGGCTGGCGCGAATACCATTTCTCTGGAGCAGGACCGATGCGTATTTTGAAATAGATGTGGGTGGGAGAACGGAGTGACCATCGCCGGTGGGCGGGCTTTTACAGCTCAAGTTGAGCCATACGTCTTAGAACTGCTGGCTTGTCCGCGTGACAAACAAAAACTCCGCTTTGAAGAGTCCACTTTTGTGTGCCCGGAGGGCCATCGCTATCCGGTCATTGAAGGCATCCCCATCTTCCTCATATCAGAGGCGGAGCAAACGCACATCGAAGGGGCACGAGCGCTGCTTGTAGCTGAATCACGCGACGCTTCGGGGCTGGCGAAATTCGACATTATCCCCGGCAAAATTGACCCCTTTGTCCAAAATGCCATCGGAGCAACCAACGGTGGTCTTTATCAGCACCTTGTCGGCAAGTTGACGGAATACCCAATTCCACAACTTCGTCTTCCACCCGGCAATGGCAAGCTATTTCTAGAAGTGGGCTGTAACTGGGGAAGATGGTGCATCGCGGCTGCCCGCGCGGGGTATCATCCTATCGGAATTGATCCCTCGCTCAAATCTATCCGCGCGGCAAATCGCGTGGCGACGCAATTGGGAATTCAAGCTTCCTACATAGTTGCGGATTCTCGCTACCTTCCCTTCCGTGAGGAAGCACTCGACCAGATATTTTCCTATAGCGTTCTACAGCATCTTTCCAAAGAACATGCGCAGGAGTCTCTTATAGAGATGAAACGCGTGCTAAAAATCGGTGGTAAGGCCCTTGTACAGATGGCCAATGCTTATGGTTTGCGCTGTCTATACCATCAGGCGCGGCGAGGATTTCGCCCCGCGCGTGACTTCGAGGTCCGCTATTGGCGGCCAGCAGAGTTGAAGTCTGCATTTGCATCTGCGATCGGCCCAGCATCGCTAAGTATCGACGGCTATTTATCTCTCAACATTCAGCCGAGCGATTTGCGCTTTATGCCGGCTCATTATCGTGCGTTGGTGCATTTCTCGGAAGCTTTGCGCAAACTTAGCGATTCCCTGCCTTTCTTAGATAGATTCGCGGACAGCGTTTATATGAGCGCCGAACGCACGAGTTAGCCGCCATTAAAAATGCCTAACCTCACAATCCGTTTGTTTGCCTGCTATCCCGCACCCTGTTAACATTTTTAGTCTCTATCGGAGGAAAAATGGCAATCAAAGTTGGTATCAATGGATTTGGACGTATTGGCCGCAACGTGCTGCGTACTGCGCTGAACGATCCTAATCTTGAGTTCGTCGCAGTCAATGACCTGACCAGTCCGAAAACGCTTGCTCACCTGCTGAAATATGATTCTGTGCTCGGCAATCTGAAAAATACGATCACCGCAGGAGAGGACAGCATCAGCATTGACGGACGCAAAATCAAAGTTTTCGCCGAGAAAGATCCCGCAAACCTGCCGTGGGATTCAGTCGGGGCGCAAGTCGTCGTCGAATCCACAGGACGTTTTACCGACGCAGTGGACGCTAAAAAGCATTTGCGTGGGTCAGTCAAGAAAGTCATTATTTCTGCGCCGGCTAAAAATGAAGACGTCACGCTCGTGCTGGGCGTGAACCATCAAGTATACGACCCCGCCAAGCATCACATCATTTCGAACGCTTCCTGCACCACGAATTGCCTGGCGCCGATTGCCAAAGTCATCAACGATACTTTCAAAATTCAATGCGGGACGATGACGACCATCCACTCCTACACCAACGATCAGGTCATTCTAGACTTTCCGCACAAAGACTTGCGGCGGGCGCGGGCGGCCGCGTTGTCCATGATTCCGACGACGACCGGAGCGGCGAAAGCGTTGAAACTGGTGGTCCCGGAACTGGCGGGCAAGCTGGATGGATTCTCCATGCGAGTGCCAACCCCCAATGTTTCAGTGGTGGATCTGGTGGCTTTCGTGGAGAAGAAAACCACGAAAGAAGAAGTGAATGCAACGTTGAAAGCGGCCTCCGAATCCGGCCCGCTGAAGGGGTATTTGGGATACGAAGAAAATGAACTGGTATCGTCGGATTTCAAGGGCAACCCTCTGTCCTCTATCGTGGATGCGCCAATGACAACGGTTGTCGGCGGTAACTGCGTGAAGGTAATCTCCTGGTACGACAATGAGTGGGGATACTCCTGCCGCGTGCGCGATTTGATCAACTACCTGGGCAGCAAAGGCCTGTAACAGTATGAAAACAGCTCTGGCAGCGGTTTTGCTTGGCGCAATTCTGCTGCCGGCAGCGTTCGCAGAGGACTATTGTCCAGCATCTGTCTCCGCGAGGCAGAAGATTGAAAGTACTCCGGCGGGCTGGGTTGCAGGGCAGAGTGATTTGCTAAGTCAACTTTCGGGAGTCACGTTTTACAGCGGGCGTCCAAGCGAAAAAGCAAGCTTGGTCTATGACAAATGGACGGAGAAAAATGGAACGGGCAGCGCCGTTTGGACTTTTTCTTCGTCAAGTAATTCCGAACGAATTTGGCTGGAATGTAGTTATGCCAACACTTCGGTGACGTTGGCCAAGGAGTTATCTAAGAACATTTCGGAATGTCGCGTGACCTACGATCTCAAAGTAAAAGTAAGCGGACTACCTCAAGTGAAAGAAATCCAATGCAAATAAGCGCGAGAGATGGATGCATCATCTGGCGATTTAGCTATCTCTTCATTTCGCGTTTACAATAATCCGGCCATGAATAAGCTAACTATTCGCGATCTCGAACTGAATGACCGGCACGTATTTATGCGTGTGGATTTCAACGTCCCTCTTGAAGATGGCCGAGTGATGGATGATACCCGCATCCGCGAAACCTTGCCGACGATTGAATACGCGCTGCGCCGCGGCGCTCGTTTAATTCTTGCTTCGCACCTCGGGCGTCCTAAGGGAAAGCCTAATGCCAAAATGAGCCTGAAGCCGGTCGCTGAGCGCCTCCGCATGTTACTCGACAAAGAGCTGGCACGAGGTGAAAATGTCGGGTTTTGTCCGGAGTGCGTAGGCCCAGAAGCTGTTGAAATGGCGGGCAAGCTGGAGAAAGGCCAGAGCCTTTTGCTCGAAAACCTGCGCTTCCACGCCGAAGAGGAAGCCAACGATGAGGCTTTCTCGAAGCAACTGGCCAGCCTGGCGGATTTTTACATCAATGACGCCTTTGGCGCCGCGCACCGCGCTCATGCTTCCACCGTCGGTATGACGCACTTCATGAAGAAGTCTGTTGCCGGGCTGCTCATGGAAAAGGAACTCGAATACTTGGGCAAGGCGTTGCAACATCCCGAAACGCCGTTTATTGCGATTATTGGGGGCGCCAAGGTCAGCGACAAGATTGCTGTGATTCAAAATCTGATGGGCAAAGTGGACACAATTATCATTGGCGGAGCTATGGCTTATACGTTTTTGAAAGCTCAGGGCCATGATGTAGGCAAATCGCTGGTTGAAGACGACAAACTTGATCTTGCCCGTCAACTACTGGAGCACGCTAAAGCTACCAGCGTGAAATTCTTACTGCCTGTAGATCACATCGCTGCCATGAAAATTGACGTGCATTCTGTCGTGCATACCATCGCACCCGGAGAGCCGATTCCGCACGACATGATGGGACTCGACATCGGGCCAAAATCCATAGCGTTATTTACTGAAGAAATTTCGGATGCCCGTACGATTGTTTGGAACGGACCGATGGGCGTATTCGAAGTCGCGCCTTTCTCCAAAGGAACTTTCAAAATTGCGCAGGCCATTGCTGCTAACGAAGCGGCAACTTCCATTGTGGGGGGAGGCGATTCAGTCGCCGCGGTGCACGCAGCCAATGTCGCGGACAAAATCACGCATATTTCCACCGGCGGCGGCGCTTCGCTTGAGTTCCTGGAAGGCAAGAAACTCCCTGGGGTCGAGGCACTTAACGACAAACGCTAATGTGCAAGTGGAAGGCGGAAGCTCCATCCGCCTTTAGTAACCTCATTTACGGCAACAGTCATTGACGACGCGGAGCCCTCACTTTACTCTGAAATTTCAGACTTTTAGCGGGTAGAAAGGCTTTGCATGTCAGTAAAATCTGTACTACTGGGGCAAGTTTGGCGCAAAGACGATAGCAATCAGGATTATCTTGTGACCAAGGTTTATAGCGAAGTCTTTGCGCAGTATGCGGTTTTGCGTCCTGCCGAAGTCACCGCGCCCGATGCTCCGACAGTTCGCGTGAAAGTCACCAAAGCGACGGAGGGCATTTCCCTTCCAGGCTTTACCTTCACTCAAGACGGCTCATTCTAGAATCGCACTCGTAGTCTTTCCTCGGTCTCCACGTGATAGATTCAACTGCCTTGCTATCATGGCAATGGCATATTCATGACTGAAAAAATCCTGGCAGTTCTATTCGT
>JAJPHW010000150.1 GCA_021325035.1 Terriglobia bacterium | reverse complement strand
TGCCACGAAATGAAGAATGTATATGAAGTTCTGCGGCAGAAAGAACTGGAACTGGCCCGGCTGGAAAGAGAAGTAGAAGCCCTGCGCGTGGCCGCTCCGCTGCTCTCCGAGGATAAGGAGCCCATCGCCATGGAGGCCACCAACAATAAGCCGGCGCTTGCTCCGCCATCTCCTATGCAGCCACCTATGCGGATTCCGCAACCGGCCATCAATAACAACCCGCAACCGGCGCGTGCCGCTGGCTGGGACGACACCGCCAAGCGCTGGCCATAATCACAATTGATGATTAGCGACGAGCTACTGGATGCAAATCCGGTAGCTATGCTATTTGGTGCGCTGTTTGCGAAATGCTTGCAGGATGATTGTGCTGCTCACTGCGAAGGCGCCCACTGCTGCCAGGGCAAGGATTTGAGCTGTCTGCGCGCTAAAATGCAGCCTATCTGAAAGTATCGCCGCAATTGCAAAACCCACCCCTAGAATATTCAACCAGACCGGCGGATGGATGGTGCGTTTGCCATCTTCATTGTTAAAACGCAATTGCAATAAAACCGCCGCCGCACCTACTGCTGCTATGATCACTACCGACAGTGGACTGAAGAAGGCTTTACGGTCGGTGAAGGTGACCAAAACTGCCAGCACACCGCATAACAAGCCTGCGGCGATGACCGTTTTTCGGCGTGGCGTCGAGGAAGTGGGCAATCGTTGACCTTATCTGTCCAAAACAAGAACATTCCATTGTAAAAGGGACATGGACGATTGCAAGTAGCTGTTAGAAGGCGCTTACCGAGTTGCTAAAAACTGATCGCTTTTGCAGCATCCGCTGGTCGTTCATCCCGATGATCGCCATGGTTGACGGCATATAAAACCAACTCAACCCGGCTGGAAATGCCCAACTTATCGAATACTCGAAACAAATACTTTTTAATCGTGTGCTCGCTCAATTTGAGTTCGCGAGCGATCTCTCGATTGCTGAGTCCATCGGCAACCAATGTGACCACCTGTTCTTCACGCGAGGTCAGCAGTTTGTCCCCTTTGGCATTCACCACGCGTAACGACGAGGTTTGCCCCAAAGAATCCAATAGATATTGCAGTTGTTCGCTGTTGGCCCATACCTGCCCGTCATAAACGCACTGAATGCATTTGCATAGCATGCGAAAAGGGTGGTCGGCAAAACAGAAAAGACCGCGCACTCCAGAGCGAAATGCGTTGACCACTACACCACGATCGTAGGTATCCAGCAGCAGTATCTTGTCAATATGCGGATGGGAAATTTGCAGGCGCCGTAGAAGGCTAAAGTCGATTTGCCCGCCACGGTCTGCATTCATGACCAGAACATGGATTGGGCCACTCTCTAGGGCATTCAGTATCTCATCCGCTTGCAGTGGGCAGGAGCTTACCGCAAACTCGGGGCGGCGGCGCAAAGCGCCGGTTAATAACTGAGATTGCATGGGGTTCGAATCAGCGACAAGTATGCCGATACAGCTGGTTGCGATGGGCGCGAATCGCATGTTTTCCTCAGAATTTGAAGACGAAGTTCGTTCTCTGTAAAAAGAATCTAAAGTTGGCAAAAGAGCTTGACTGTGACGTATGCCCATCAAAAAGAACTAACCCTTGTGGAAAACTTCCCGGTTATTCCCTTTTTGGGACAACTCAAAAGCTGACAGGATGCGAATATCGGCCCAAACTCACAAAAAATCGCTTATGCGGCTGATAGAACCCTTTCCCTCACCAAAATTCTCATTTACCTACTCCAGTAGGTAAAGAACCTGTCAAATCGTAAAAACTAGCCACTTTTGTGGATGGGCCTTTGCAGGTCTTGTCACGATTTCCAAGCTCAAATAATTTGCTCTAGCCCGGAGTTTGGGCTCGCGCCATGAAGTCTGGATTCATTTCAATCATTCTTGCTCTTGCCTGTTGTTACCCGCAGCAGGCGGTGGGGGCTGCGGCTGGGCAGAAGGAAACGCCTTCGGCGGCTCAATCTGCTAATGGGGAGCTAACCTCCACACAAACCGGGGTGGCGGATGGCGCGCAGAGTCCAGCCCTGACGGGGGAACGTCGTCCGCTTTACCGGTTACGCAAGAGCGATGTGGTGGAAATCGATTTCACCTTTTCGCCGGAATTCAACCAGAACGTAAGCGTGCAACCCGATGGTTATATCAACCTTCGAGGGGTACCCCAGATTTACGCAGCCGGGCTGACCATCCCTGCATTGGTTGAAGCAGTAAGAGGGCAGTATGCGGCGATGCTCAACGACCCCGAAGTGGCCATCGTGCTGAAAGATTTCGACAAGCCGTTTTTTACAGCCGGGGGAGAGCTTGCGCATCCGGGAAAGTATGAACTGCGAACCGATACAACCCTGACAGAGGCGGTGATGATGGCCGGCGGTTTCACCAGTCAATCCAAACATTCGCAGGTTGTCCTGTTTCGCAAAGTGAACGACGAATTAGTGGAATCGCATTTGATCAACGTGAAGGAAATGTTGAAGGCACGAAAACTGGGCGAGGACATTCATTTGCGCGCGGGCGATTTGGTGTATGTGCCCAAAAACGCGATTTCGAAGATTCGGCAATACATGCCGACTTCAAACCTGAGTCTGTACGCCAATCCTCAGGCGTTCTAAAAGCCAGCAGCGATGAACGAAGGCAGCTCCAAATGGCGGAAGAAATAAAACTCATACCCAGACAGGCGCAAGTGCCGACTACAACCGCACGAGACGTAGCGGCCGTGTTTTTCCGCCAGCGCGGCCCATTCATCAAAGTTTTCTGTGCTTTGTTTCTGGGAGTTTTTCTGTATGGAATATTGTTCCCTTCCTATCGCGCTGAAATGAAAATTCTGCTGCGGCGCGCTCGCATTGACGCAATGGCAGCGCCAACTCCAAGTCAGACTCCGCAAATTACTCGTGATGAAGTCACTGAGGAAGAGCTGAATTCCGAAGCTGAGATGCTGACCGACGCCGATATTTTGCGGAATGTGGCCCAGACTTCCGGGCTTGCCGACAGGCGATCGTGGATTTGGCAAGCAATCGGCGAAAACCAGGAACAACATTTGGCTCGAACGGTTCGGCGCATGTTGCGAAAACTCGACGTGCAACCCGGCAAGCGGGCGGACGTGATTGACGTGAGTTATACCTCCTCTGATCCAGAGCTGTGCGCTAGAGTTCTCCACAGTCTGGCAGATGCCTACCTGAAACGGCATGAGCAAGTGCGGCGTCCTCCGGGGGAGTTTGATTTCTTCGAACGGCAAATGGCAGAAGCGCGGAAAAACCTTGAAGATGCAGAAGCAAAACTCATGGCATTCTCGCACGATGAAGGCGTGGTCTCTGCAACCATGGAGCGCGATAGCACTTTGCAACAACTCAGTCAGGCAGACGCCGAGACCCAGCAAACCAAAGTCGCACTTGCGGAAACAGCGGAGCGCGTACGCGCACTTCAAACCAAGCTGCAAGCACTGCCGGAACGCACGACGACGCAGACCAAAAACGCGGACAATCCTCAACTTCTTGAAAAGATGAAATCGAAGCTGCTGGAGCTACGGCTTAAGCGCACGGAATTGCTTACAAAGTATGGGGCATCTTACCGGCTTGTGCATGAGGTGGATGAACAAATCGCACAAGCGACCGCAGCCATCGCAGCAGAAGAGCAGTTACCTCTACGGGAACAAACCGTCGAGCTGGATGCGAACCATGAATGGGCAAAATCAGAATTATTAAAGGCGCAGGTGGAAATGAATGGACTGCTGGCGCGTTCTCGCAGCACAGCGGCGGTGATGGCAGATTACCGGCAAACCGCACGGAACTTAAATGATCGCGCCATCCAACAACAAGACCTGCTGCAAAACCTCAAGACCGCTGAGGATGAATATGTGCTTTACGCGAACAAGCGCGAAGAAGCCAGAATTTCCGACGCTCTTGATCAACGCGGAATTTTGAACGTCACGATTGCGCAAGAACCCAGCACGCCGGCTCTGCCGGTGCACTCTGCGGCAATGTTTGGCTTGATCGCACTCCTCGTTGCGGGTGCGGGAGGCACAGGAGCGGCATTTGTGGCCGACTATGCAAATCCGGGATTTCGAACTCCCGACGAAGTGTTGGGCAGCCTCGGGATGCCAGTGTTAGCGTCTTTGCCTCGAAGAACTTGCTAGGTGGACAAAGGAGATCATCATGAGCACGCGCCCTGACTTGCTGCCGCCACTTGTGGAACCCAGTGTCTTTGATGTTCCCCCACCGATTAGTCCGTCCATAGGGAGATGCGGGAGCCCCATGGACGATCCCCGGCGATTTGCGGAGGAGCAGATGCGAGCGCTGGTGCGGCAGGTATTTTGTCCCGGATGGCCACGGCCCGCGCGTCAGATCGTAATTTCAGGTGTGGATGATGACGGAGACGTGGCCACAATTTGCATGCAGGCCGGCCATGCATTGTCGGAGCAAGTTGAAGCCAGTATCGGCATCGTCGAAGTCAATTTGCATGATGCAGAAATTGAGGAGTATCTCGACCGCGGGGATCGGGAACACTCTCATCCGCACAACGCTTACGGCTCCATTCGCGCGAATGCGCATCAGGTCTCCACCAACCTTTGGCACATATCTTCGGGCGCGTTTATGGCAGAGCAAAATGGATTGTCCGCGGCGTGGCTGCGTGGACGTTTGGCCGATTTGCGCTTGGAATTTGATTACGCCGTACTTCATGGGCCGCCGGCTGGCGTTTTCAGTGAAGCGACATTACTGGGAAATTTGACCGACGGGGTCGTTTTAGTGCTGGAAGCCAACTCCACTCGTCGAGTGGTGGCACAAAAAACCCGAGATGCCTTACATGCCGCAAACGTGCGGATTCTTGGCGCGGTGCTGAATGACCGCACATTCCCTATTCCGCAGGGAATTTACGAACGACTTTAGTTTCTGTTGTTTTTCGGGAAAAAGCTGTGCAAAACCAAGCAACAATACGCATGGGAGTCATAGGGCGAAGCTGTATCTACTGAGCGCAAAAAAAATTCCCCAGCCATGGAAACCGTTGCCGCTGAAGCCCGATGGTATGCCCTGCAAATTCGCCATCATTGCGAAAAAAAAGCCCTCACTTATTTATCGCGCAAGGGATTGGGGACATTTCTTCCCAGTCGCGTGGAAATTCGTCGCTGGTCGGACCGCAAGCGCACCATCGAAGTTCCTCTGTTCTCTGGTTATGGGTTTGTATATGCGAGTCTCGCCGACTCCACACGCTTGCAGGTTTTACAAACTGAAGGCGTGCTCGGATTTGTAAACCACCAAGGAAAAGCCATGCCGATTCCCGAAAAGCAAATCCATGATTTGCGGCTGCTAACAACTCAACAAATGCCGTGCACTGTTCATGTCTCGCTACAAGCAGGCCAACGTGTTCGCGTACGCGGCGGATGTTTGGATGGTATTGAAGGCACGCTCACCGCCGCGCATGATGATCGCATGTTCATTTCTCTCGATGTTCTGAACCGCTCGGTAGCCGTAAGTATCACGGGATATGAGTTGGAACCTGCGTAATTTCCAATGTCTTCTACAACACAAGTTACGCCACGATCCGGACTCGCGGATTTTGCTACCTGGCCGGTAGCAGGAATATCGCGGCCTTTGCATCTGTTATTCATGCAGCTGGCCGGACTGTATTTGATATGCCTGATAGCCATGCTGTTTCGGCCTCCGGATTTGCAATTTTGCTGTCTGGATCGAATCGCCTTCGGCCTGCTCGTGTTCTTTACATTGCTTCGGGGTTTGTTTTTACGACAGTCGCTGAATTTCCGCAAACCAGTCCTGTGGCCCATGCTGGCTATGATTTTCCTTGCCGGCACCGACCTTCTAACCCAACCCTATGATCCGGCAGCGTGGAGCGTTCTAGCGGCAAAATGGGTTGTCCCTTTTGCGCTCTTCCTCATTGCGGGATGCGTCTTTCAAGATTCAGCGTCATTGCGCAAATTGGAAATTTTTTTGCTTTGCGTTTTGGGATACCTAGTCTTGATTGCGCTTTTATTTCTCTTCGACGCCAAATCGTGGATTTGGCCTTCTTTCATTGTTGACGAGAGTCTGGGCATTCACGTGGATCGCGCGCGAGGGCCATTTCTCCAGGCTGTGGCCAATGGAGTCGCATTAAATCTGTTGGGATTGCTGGCACTCGATGCGTTTCGACGACGACGGTTGCCCTGGCCAATTGCACTGTTGTTTTTGTCCACTCTGCCCGTTGCCATACTCGCCACGAAAACGCGAGCCGTGTGGTTATCATTCGCAGCCTCCGTCTTGATTTTGTTATTTACATCGCTGAATGTGCGTATCCGCCGTGCATGCCTTTGTCTAACGCTAATCGGAGGAATGGGATTAGCGGTTACATTCGCCACGAAGCACCGCGACGCATCGTTTGCCGATCGCCTGGAAGATCGAAGCCCGGTTGATTTTCGCATGGCGATGTATGAGGCGGGGTGGGACATGTTTCAGCAAAAACCTGCTTTCGGCTGGGGATTTGATGCGATGCAAACCGAGCTCACCCGACGAATCAACCGCTTTCGGCAACGAGAATATTTCTTTCACAACACTTTCCTGGAAATCACCGTCCAACACGGACTCCTCGGGTTGGCTTTGTATTTGTGGATCATCATTGATCTTTTTCGGGTGGGCCAGAAATCCACTGCAACTCCCTCGCCCCGTGGATATTTTTTGGATGACGAATTTCGCTCACTTTGGCCGGTTTTGCTGATGGTTTATTTACTGAATGCATGCTTCGTAGTGATGAATTACCAATTTGTGAATGGGCTGTTGTTCACTCTGGCCGGAATTCTGGCTGCACAAAACCAACGCACTCACATTTCTTATGTCCTCAATCATTGAGATTGCTCAAACTCGGAGTGAGCGCCCACCTGCGCTTCCTGCAGACAATCTACAACTTGGCGAATCTGACGATTCTGCAGAAGTTCTCTCCCCGGAAGTCCTGCGCGGTGGAGGATATTTAGCGGCGCGCTATGGATTGGGAATGCTAATCAGTATCGGCAACATGCTGGTACTGACTTGGTGGATAGGGCCACATGCTTATGGAGTTTTTGTAACAGTAATTGGTCTGGTCGCGTTTCTGGCAAACATCGCCCGCGCCGGGATTGATACTTACTTAGTACGGCTGGAAAGTAATCCATCAAAAGATTTGTACGGTGCAGCCACCGGCTTGATTCTCATCATCTCAAGCAGCTTAGCTCTCGCGGGTGGGCTTGCGATTCCGTTTCTCGCCCGTTGGTACGGTAGCCGAGAATTTGTGGCACCCTATCTGGTTTTGTTGCTCAGTGTGCCGATGATAGGGCTCACTGGTGTGCCCATGGCCAAACTTGAGCGCGAGCTAGACTTTCGGGTCGTGGCGGGAATTGAGTTTTCCGGGCAAGCCCTAGGATTGATGGTCAGTATCGTGTTGGCGTTCTTGCATTTCGGCGTGTGGTCGCCGGTCGGCGGCCAATTCAGCTGGCAAGTTTTTACATTTTTCGCAGCATGGCGTGCTGCACGATTACGCCCAGTTCCCTACCTATCAACCACACAGGCTGGAGAAATGCTGCGCTTTGGCTTGGGTTGCACGGCATCATTACGCGTGTGGCAATTGCGGACCTTGGTCAATCCATTACTAGTTGGGCGTTTAGCGGGAATCGAAGCAGTGGCTTTTGTCGCGCTTGCACTGCGAATTGCAGAATCTCTCGGAACATTCCGGTTGGCTGCAGGCCGCATGGCGATAGCGACGCTGGCCAGAATACAAAAATATCCTCATCACTTCCAAAGTCTTTTGCAGCGAGCAATGTTCTTGCAGTTGGTGACATTAGGGCCACTCCTTTGCGGATTCGCCTTGATGGGGCCATTCATCTTTCACCATATTATCGGTGTGCGATGGCTTCCCAGCTTGCGCGTTTATCCATTTGTTGCAGTGGGCGTTCTCGTTAATTCCATTTATAACTTGCAAGCTTCCGCACTATTCGTTTTGGAAAAGCAATTCGTCGTGATGCTGGCTTATTCATTTCACGTCGCGACACTTGCATTGGGTACGTACCTATTCGTCCCGAGATTTGGCATTGTAGGTTACGGTTGGGCTGAGTTGGCCGCGTGCAGCGCCTACCTTTTGATTCATGGCAGCGTGGGACGGCAGTTTGCCATTTCTTACCACCGGATCGGGCCTCTACTCGCATTCTTCATCGCGCTCTTGTTCGCATAGACAAATTATCGTCGCATGACCGCCATAGCCTATATCGCCAATCAATTCCCGTCTCCTGTCGAACCTTATGTGACGGCGGAAATTCAGGAACTGCGCCGTAGAGGCATCGAAGTCATTCCATGCAGCGCGCACCGCGGATATGAAGATTTAGCTGGTGATCTGAAACAGATTGCGACAGAAACTTTATATCTACAGCCGGTCAGAATCTGGCTGCTATTGCAGGCCCTATGGCTCTGCTTTCGGCAATTGCCATTATTGAGCGATTTTCTCAAGCGAGCGTTATTAGGCGGGCGTGAGACCTTCAGTCAGAGACTGCGCGCGCTCATGCATACCTGGCTTGGCGCATACTATGCCCTGTTGCTCAAAGAGCGCGAGATTCAGCATATTCATGCGCATCATGGATATTTCAGTTCGTGGGTTGCCATGGTGGCTGCCAAGTTGCTCGGCGCAGGCTTTAGTTTTACCTTGCACGGTTCCGATTTATTACTTCATCGAGCGTGGCTCGATCTAAAACTTCGGCATTGCGATTTTTGTTTCACGATTTCGGAATACAACCGCCGACATATTCTTCGGAACTACGCTCACGTTGATCCCGCGAAAATCATCGTTCAACGTTTGGGGGTGAGCGTGCATGAATCAAAATCTATCGGGCTTGCGAAAAATGACCGCTTCACATTGCTTGCAGTAGGGCGGCTCCACGCCGTGAAAGATCATGCATTTCTACTGCGTGCTTGCAACGAGCTTATTTCACGCGAAGTACCCGTCACTTGCTGGATCGCAGGCGAGGGACCCGAACGCTCAGCTCTCGAACAACTCATCGCAGAGCTGGAGCTTTACGCGAATGTGCATTTGCTCGGCCATCTCTCGCAAGCTCAACTTGATGTCTGCTACCACAATGCTGACTTGGTGGTTTCAACGAGCCAGAGTGAGGGCATTCCGCTCGCGCTCATGGATGCCATGGGCCGCGGCAAAGCCGTGCTCGCGCCAAGAATTACGGGCATACCCGAATTGGTCAGCGATGGCATCTCTGGATTTCTCTATGAAGCCGGGAGCATGGAAGATTTTCTGCGTCAGATCGAGAGCATCGGCTTGAACCAAAACTTGGCTTCCATCGCTGAAGCTGGAAGAAGGCACGTAGGCGAGCATTTTGACCAATGCAAAAACGTCAAAGAATTTGCAGATCGCTTTCTGCATGAAATTCACTGCAAGCATCCGACGCGAAACGGAGAGGCCACTTCGCATGCGCATTCTTTATTGCAACAAATATAACTTTCCTTTTAGCGGAACCGAAGCTTACATCTTCGAGGTCATGGGCCTCATGCGGTCACAAGGCCATGAGCCGGCTCTATTCTCCATGGCTGATCCGCGGGGCGAGCGCACTCCATATGATGAACATTTCGTACCGCATATTGATTTCAAGGCAGCCGGCGACGGAGGGCTGACGCAGATCAAAAAAGCCGGGCATGCGGTTTATTCGCGCGAAGCCCAGTTGAGGATCAGACGCATGATTCGAGAATTTCGCCCGGATGTCGCTCATGTGCGAAACATTTATCACCATTTGTCGCCGTCGATCTTATGGGAACTGAAAGCGCACGGCGTTCCGGTGATTTATCACTTAAACGACTTCAAGCTGCTGTGCCCAAACTACAACTTCGTAGCAAATGGCGAAGTTTGCGAACGATGCACCGGTCATCAGTTTTGGCATGTCATTACTGAAAACTGTCATGCAGGTCCGCGTGGGGCAGGGGTGGCCCTGGCCGCGGAAGCATATTTTCATCACTTATTGGGGACTTACGAAAAGTGCGTGGACAAGTTCCTCGCGCCTAGCCGATTTGTAAAAAACAAACTAATCGAGAACGGCTGGCAACGCCACAAAATTGAAGTTTTACCGCATTTTCAACATTTACTAGGTCATGCGCCAGAGATAAATCCCGATGCGCATATTCTCTATTTTGGAAGGCTTTCTCCAGAAAAAGGTGTGGCCGACTTGTTGCGCGCTTTGCAGCAAGTGCCCCAAGTGAACTTAAAAATCGCCGGGGAGGGCCCGCAAAAAGATGAACTGCTCCGGCTTGCTGATCAGCTTGGTCTTCGCAACGTTGAATTTTTAGGCCACGTTGATCGGATCGGACTCGATGGCTTAATAGCCTCATCGCGTTTCACGATCCTGCCGTCGCGAGCCTACGAAACATTGGGCAAAAGCATTCTGGAGTCATTTGCCTGGGGAAGAGCAGTCATCGCTTCAGATTTGGGTTCGCGGCGGGAACTGATTTCAGAGGGCGAGAATGGGCTTCTATATAAAGCTGGAGATGTGCAGCAGCTAGCCGCCACCATTTCATTTCTAGCAGAAAGGCCAACGCTTGCCGCTGAAATGGGAATTGCTGGACGGGAATCTGTGCGGGCAAATCATGCACCCGAAGATCATTTGCGTGCTTTGACGTCGCTTTATGACTCACTCAAAGCGAACGCGCGCTTAGGAGCAAGGCCTGTACCTAGCATCAAACAAAAAAACCGAGGTTTACGGATCGCGTTCATTGGCGGCCGCGGCGTCGGCTCCAAATATAGCGGGATTGAAACCTACTATGAAGAAGTTGGCATGAGACTGGCGGCCATGGGGCATGTAGTGACCGCATATTGCCGAACGTACTTTTCGCCGAGTGTCGGCGCGTACGCCGGAATCAAAATCGTGCGGATTCCTACGATCCGCACAAAACACATCGAGACGATCCTGCATACTCTTCTGAGCACGATTCATGCGTCGTTCAGTGATTTTGATATTGTCCATTTTCATGCGTTAGGACCATCCCTACTCTCCTTCATTCCGCGGATGTTCGGAAAGAAAACCGTGGTCACCGTGCAAGGACTCGACTGGAAGCGCAAAAAATGGGGATGGTTGGCGATGACGATCCTTCGATTCGGTGAGTATGCATCGGTTCGCTTTCCGAACTGCACGATGACGGTTTCAAAGACTTTGCAGGATCATTATCGGCTTCATCATAAGGCGGAAACTTATTTTGTGCCTAATGGAACGAAGATTCGTTTACGAACGCAAGCAAAGCACCTGGAAGATTTTGACTTGGATACAGACCAATATATTTTGTTTTTAGGGCGCTTATCTCCAGAAAAAAACTGTCATTTATTGATCGAGGCCTACGAACATCTGACTACGCCGGTGAAGCTAGTTTTTGCCGGCGGATCAAGCCATTCTGATGAATATGTCCGCACGCTGCGGGAGCATGAGAGCAAGAATATTATTTTTCTTCCTTGGATTTCTGGCGATGCGCTGGATGCTGTGCTCACTAATGCCATGATTTTTGTACTGCCTTCAGATCTCGAAGGTTTATCGTTGGCGTTGCTCGATGCCATGGGCGCAGGCGTTTGCGTGCTAACGAGCGATATTCCGGAAAACATTGAAGCCACATCTGGAGCGGGTTTTACATTCCGTCGCGGAGATGTAGCCGATCTTACCGCCCGCTTGAAATCCTTAATTTCCAATCCGAGACTGCGGCAAGCAGCAAGGGAAAACGCCGTGCGCAAAGTGCAGGCGCACTATCTTTGGGAAGGGATTGTGCAACAGATCGAGCAAGTTTATTTAACTCTCATGCGCCCAAATGGACAATACAGAAAAGTGCCGCCTGCGGAAACTATTCCCTTCCCTCAATCCTCCGAGCAAAAACGTGCCGCCTGATCACGCCGCTTTCTAATTCATCCGGTATATCGGATACTGTTTATATCAACTGAGCTTTGAGTTGACTGCGCAGCTGTGAAATTTTTCCGGAGAAATAACTATGTTGCAAGTAGGAGAGAAGTTCCCCGCTTTTTCATTGAATGCCGCTGTCAGCGGTGATGAAGAACTGCGTAAAGCATTCAAAACGATTACCGACCTTGATTATCCAGGCAAATGGAAGGTTTATTTTTTCTGGCCAGCCGACTTTAGTTTGCTATGTCCGACTGAGATTGCTGCTTTTGGACAATTTGATGCCGAATTTCAGAAACGCGACACACAAGTTTTGGGTGGTAGTACAGACTCGGAGTGGGCACATCGCGCCTGGCGTGCGACCGATCCCTCATTAAAGAACCTGACTTTTCCCATGCTGGCCGATGTTAAAAAAGATCTCTGCGGACAGCTGGGTATTCTTTCACTCAACGGCATGGCGCAGCGAGCAACGTTTGTAGTTGATCCTGAAGGAACCATTCGCAGCATCCACGTAAGCGATGGAGCCGTGGGACGCAACCCCGAAGAAGTCTTGCGCTTGATTGACGCCATCCAGACCAAAGGCTTATGCGCCAGCGGATGGAAAAAAGGCGATGCCAACATGAAGATCGCGTAACCAAATTATGCGAGTTCTGATTTTTGGCGCGACGGGACTACTCGGCAAAGACCTCATCAAGGTGTGGCGTGACGATGACGTCGTCACTGGCCTCGGCTCGAGTGATGCCGATATTCGAGATGCAGTCCAGGTCAACGCTGCCGTTGAACGTACCCATCCTGATTGGATTGTTCTTTCCGCCGCATACACCGACGTTGACGGATGCGAGACAAATCGTGAACTAGCGTTTGCCATCAATCGCGACGGCGCAATCCACGTCGCTAAAACTGCTCGAGATCGCGGCTCGCGTTTGCTCTTCGTAAGCACCGATTACGTTTTCGATGGCAAAGGTTCGACGCCCTACGAAACCGATCATCGTCGCGCGCCATTGGGAGTTTATGGACAGTCGAAAGCGCAAGCGGAAGAGGCTTTGCTGCAAATTTTGCCGGATGTCTGCATCGCCCGTACTTCCTGGTTATTCGGCACACATGGGAAGTGCTTTCCCGACACGATTCTAAAACTCGCTGCTACACGAAAAGAAATTGACGTCGTCACCGACCAGCGGGGGTGTCCGACTTATTCCGTGGATTTAGCACGTACGATTTCACAACTTTGCCATGCGAACGCGAAAGGCATTGTTCACGTCACAAATCGTGGGGATTGTTCGTGGTTCGAGTTCGCGCGCGAAATTCTCGAGCAGACGGGTTCGGAAACGGTAGTCAGGCCGACAACCAGCGACAAGTTTGTGCGTCCCGCGCCGAGACCAACGTATTCCGTGTTGTCGGCGAAGAGCCTTGAGCGATACGGAATTGCTATGCCCGAATGGCAAGATGCACTCAAACGGTACTTGGCTCGGCGCGGCAGTTAGGGTTCGTCCTCGCCTGCTGCTTTCTCCGCTTCACCCATTTTCGTTTCAATATCTGCCAGGGAGATTTCAACTTCTGCAGCGCCTGACTTTTTCAGTTGCTCATTCAACGCCGGTATGTCTTTGTTCTTGATTTCTTGCCACCCATCGAGTTGCTCCCGCAGAGCAGCATCCAATTCGCCGAACATAGCCAGTGCTTGCGAGGTTGGCGCGGCATCGGCGTCGTCAACGTCGCCCAGCAATTGCGTGAGCCCAGCATTGAGGCGTGTAAGGCTTCTGCCCTCGGGCGTGCTCAGGTATTGAAAGCCTTCCGTGCCCTCCATGGCAGCGGCTTTCTTCTCAAGCGCAGCAGTGTCGTGAAGATTTGCTTTCTTCAATTGCTCGCGCAAGCTTCGAACTTCCTGCAACGCGACAAAATCTCGATGCATAGCGTCGGCAATTTTCATTTCAAGTTCAAATTGCTGCCGCAAGCCATCAGCGCTGATTTTTACCCGTGGATCCATCTTGATAGTTAGAAGCTGCGTATAGCTTTGGCCATTCGCCGTGAGTTTTATGCGGTATTCACCCGGCAAAACCGAGGCACCCAGCGGATATCGCGGCGTGTCACGATAGATTGCCGAAATTGGATAATCATGTTCGAGAGCATCGGGTGGCGGGTAACGCAAATCCCAAATGAATCGGTGCATGCCCGCTGATGTCGAAAGAGTCCTTGCGGGGCGAATCCAATAAGTTGGGATATTCAATTCATCTGGATTTACCGCATCGGGCTTGTCGTCACTCGAAAATTTGCGCACGAGTTTGCCTGCTGCGTCATCAATTTGCAATGTGACCGGGCCGCTTGCCGCCGCTTGCAGCACATAATCCATCACAGCGCCATCGGGCGGATTCTGCCCCGCGGGTTCTTCAGGCGGCAGAGGCGTGTCCGGGTAATTGCGGCTGCGAACGCGATAGGTTAGTTGCGGAGCGAACAAAAAGGCTTTGGCGTGCTCGACTTTATCATCGATCTGCCGCAGCGGCGTGATGTCGTCAAGAATCCAGAACGAACGGCCATGCGTTCCGATGACAATATCGTCATCATGAATTACCAAATCACGAATCGAACTCGCAGGCAGATTCAATCGTAATGACTGCCAATGGTCGCCGTCATCGAAAGACACGTAGACCGTGCGCTCAGTACCAGCGAACAGCAGTCCCTTACGCTTCGGATCTTCGCGGACGGTATTCACCGGCTCGTTATCTGGAAGGCCGTTAACAATCTTCTGCCAGTTCTTGCCGCCATCGTGCGTACGATAAATGTACGGGTGCAAGTCATCCAAGCGAAAGCGATTAATCGCTGCATATACAGTGGAAGTATCGAAGTGCGAGGCATCCAGTTGTGCAACCTTCGACCAGGGAGTGAGATCGGGCGGCGTAACGTTCGTCCAATTCTTGCCCGCATCGCCCGTGACATGAATTAAGCCATCATCGGTTCCTGCCCAAATTAGCTTGGCATCTTTCGGCGATGGAGCCAAAGAATAAATCACGCCGCGGTGCTTGCCTTTCGCGGGATCGGACTCCCCGAAGACGCCTAAGCTAGGTGGCACGCCGGGATTCTCTCGCGTGAGGTCCGGGCTGATGACATCCCAATGATTGCCACCGTTGGTAGTTTTGAAGAGAACATTCGATCCCAAATACAGCGCACGTGGGTCAGCCTGAGAAAAAATCAGCGGCGCGGTGCGATTAAAACGATACTTACCGGTTCGCAAGACTACGGGAGACACATCCTGCGTTTGCTTGGTGGTGCGATTGAAGCGCGTGACCTTGCCGCCATAAATCATGTTGGGATCAAGCGGATCAGGAGCGGCATAGCCGTACTCTTCAACCCCAATGGGATACCAATCGCGAAAGGTAATTTCGCCGAAATCACTCCGGCTGGCCGTCCCCACGCTCCCGCTTTCCTGCTGTCCGCCATAGACCCAATAAGGAAATTCGTTGTCGGTAATAACGTGATAAAACTGCGCAGTTGGCTGGTTGTACCATGAACTCCAGGTCTGGCCCCCGTTTACGCTGATGGTCGCGCCCTGGTCCACGGCGAGCGCGATGATCTGATTGTTTTCCGGATTGATCCACACTTTGTGGTAGTCATCGCCACCGGGAGCGCCTTTGATGGCTGTAAACGTCTTGCCCGCATCGGTCGACCGATAGGTCGAAACGTTCGCGATATAAATCGTGTCACGATTTTTGGGATCGACGGTTACGCACGCGAAATCGTCTCCGCGTCCCCAGATGCGTTCGTCGTCATTGATGCGTTGAAAACTTTCTCCCGCATCATCCGAGCGATAAAGGCCACCTTTTGTAGGTGAATCAACGAGAATGTAAAGGCGATTGCCATCGCTTGGAGCTACACCGATTCCGATGCGTCCAAGATGATCGGCCCACGTGGGCAAGCCGTTTGATAACTGGCGCCACGTATCGCCACCGTCGGTCGATTTGTATAAACCGCTTCCCGGGCCGCTGTAAGAATTTCCCGTCGTCCATGGCGGACGTCGCGAGGCGAACATATCCGCATAAATGACCTGCGGATTCTTCGGATCGAACGCCAAATCAATTGCGCCGGTGTTTTCGTCTTTGTAGAGAACTTTCTGCCATGTCTCGCCGCCATCGAGCGAACGAAAAACTCCCCGCTCTTCGTTGGGCCCGTAAGGATGCCCTAGCACTGCGACGAACACTCGATTCGCATCGTGAGGATCGACCAATACCCATCCGATCTGCTGGCCGTCGCGCAGTCCAAGATGCTGCCAAGTCTGGCCGCCATCTATCGATTTGTACATTCCATCGCCCGTCGAAAGATCAGGCCGTCGCAAACCCTCCCCGCTACCGACATAAATAATTTGGGGATTGGACGGTGCCACGGCAATCGCCCCGATGGATCCAGTCGACTGGTCATCAAAGATGGGATTCCACGTCTGCCCATAGTCAGCGCTCTTCCACACGCCGCCGTTGTTCGGCGCCATATAAAAAACATTCTGTTGCCCCAGCACTCCTGTGATGGAAACTGTTCTTCCGCCGCGAAATGGCCCGATGGAACGCCAGCGCATTTCTTGAAATAGGGTTGGGTCAATAGATTGGGTAAATGCTGCTAAAGAGAAAGCAAAAAAGAAAAGACTTGAGAAAACAGAGCGCGATTTGCGAAGCACAATTTACCCCCGGCAGACAATTCGATAACATCTGCGAAACTCGCAGCATATACACTGAGGTCAACATTCTGCAACTTCAATGGCAGGTACACGTATGCGAAGCCGTCTTCTGCATTTCGCGATTCTCATCATTTGCCTTACTTCCGCATCTGCGCAGCAAGTTGTATTTGACCTCGATCCCGCCAAAACAACGGTCCAATTCACTCTAGGCGACATAATTCATACGGTCCATGGCACGTTCAAAGCCAAAAGCGGCAGAGTGACCTTTGATCCAGGAACAGGTGAGGCATCAGGACAATTCATTATCGACGTGACCACGGGCGATACCAGCAATCGCACCCGCGATCGCAAGATGCACAAAGAAATTTTGGAAAGCGAGAAATTTCCCGAAGCGACATTCACGCCTACGAAGGTAACGGGAACAATCGCAACGCAAGGCGACTCGACAGTGGAAGTGCAAGGCACTTTTCGCTTACACGGAACCGACCACGAAATGAAGTTATCGGTGCCGCTGCGAACAAGTGGCACCGATTTGATCGCCAAACTCCACTTCGTCATCCCTTATGTAGATTGGGGACTCAAAGATCCGAGCAATTTTGTTTTGCGCGTCAGCAAACAGGTGGAGGTTGACATTATCGCGCCGGGGCATTTCGCTCCGGCTAGAACACAGTAATCTACTGGAACAGGCCGCGGAATCCCCAATAGAGAAAACCGGAAAGCATCATTGCGACGGGCAAGGTAAGCACCCACGCAAGAATGAGGTTGCGCACCGTTCCCCATTGCAAACCGGAGTGGTTCGCTGACATTGTTCCGGCAATTCCAGAGGAAAGCACATGGGTGGTGCTCACGGGCAATCCAAAGTTGTCCGCCGCGCCGATGGTCAACATGGCCGTAATCTCGGCCGCCGCGCCCTGCGCATAGGTCAGGTGATCTTTACCGATTTTTTCGCCGACCGTGACAACAATTCGCTTCCAGCCGACCATGGTGCCGAGACCTAGTGCTAGAGCCACGGCTACTTTCACCCAGCTAGGAATGAAACGCGTTGCGCCATCAATATGTTTCTTGTAATTTGTGAGGACTGCGTTGTCGTTCGCCGTCATCGCGGGTTGCTTGCTTTTCTGCATTAACCGGATCGCTTCGCTTACAACATACATATCGTTGCGGAAGTTGCGGACCTGGTCGTCTGGAACCTTCGCCAGATCTTTATACAAGGTCATTTCGTTGCTGATGTCATTCACCATGCCACGGAGCGCCAGCATGGTGTTGGGCGTGAACTGCCGCGTGCGGATATAATCGGTCACTTCCTCGCGTTCATCGCCAATCACCGCGTTCGGCGAAACATAGCTGCTCAGTACACCTGCCGCTTGTTGAGAAACTGCGACAAAATCCTGCGTCTGAGCGGGCTTGATGGCGTGATTGAGGGCATAGGCGGTCGGCACGGTTCCAACCAGAATCAGCATGATGAGACCCATACCCTTTTGCCCGTCATTGGAACCATGCGCGAAGCTAACGCCCGTGCAGGTCAGTACAAGCAGCGCGCGAATCCAGAACGGTGGTGGTTCGGTGCCTTCCGGTGCTTCGTACAATTTCTTGTTTTTAAGAATCAGCTTGCACAAAATCAGTAAAAGATACGCGCCTGCAAAGCCTACGAGGGGAGACAGGAGCAACGACTTGCCGATATTGCTTGCTTGCCCCCAATCCACCCCGCTGGTGCCGGTTTTTGCAGAGATCAACTGATTCGCGATGCCTACGCCGATGATCGAACCAATCAAAGTATGCGAACTTGAAGCGGGAAGCCCGAAATACCAGGTTCCCAGGTTCCAGATAATCGCAGCGACCAGCAAGGCAAAAACCATGGCAAAACCGCCCTTATTGCCGACCTGCAAAATTAATTCGACAGGCAGGAGCGAAATAATGCCAAAAGCCACGGCGCCGGTCGAGGTTAGTACGCCAATAAAATTCCAGAAGCCCGACCAAACCACCGCGACATGGGGCTCAAGCGAATGGGTATAAATGACAGTTGCGACGGCGTTGGCCGTGTCATGAAAGCCGTTTACAAATTCGAAACCTAATGCGACAAGCAAGGCAACTCCGAGGAGGACATA
>JAJPHW010000082.1 GCA_021325035.1 Terriglobia bacterium | reverse complement strand
GATCTCTTTCTCGAACCGTCATTCTCAGCGGAGATGTTTCTGATTTACAGCAAAATGAAGCCTTTTCTCAAGGAGCTTCGTGAAAAGTCCAGCCCGACGTTCTTATTGAATGTAGAAAAATTGGTGAACAGCACCAAGAAGAGCCGTGAATTCCAGGCGCGGATGGAAAAGAACCTCGCCAGCCGCCGCAAGGCTATGGCCGCTTCCAAGTCCTAGAAACTTGATGGGAGAGCGGCGGGAGTCTGAAAATATCTCGCCGCTCATCTACGAAATATATTCTTCGATGTATTCGTCTTTGCACTTTTCCAATTCTTGAACGTCCCCATCGAAAATAATTTTTCCATCACGCAAGATCAGAAACTTCATGGGGATTTTGCGCTTCGGATCGTCCTTGATCGGCCACATATGCCCGCTTTCCTTGTCAAAGTAGTGGCTTGCCATCATGAATGCATCCTGCAAGCGGTGCGTGACCAGAAGCGAACTCGTGCCATATACATCGCGCTGTTTCACGATCAGTTCAATAATCGTCGTCGAAGTCACCGGATCAAGCCCTCCGGTTGGTGAGTCATACAAAATAACCTCTGGATGAGTAATAATCGCCCGCGCAATCGCGACGCGGCGTCTCATACCGCCCGATAACTCCGACGGGAACAAATCCACGGTATTTTGCAACTCGACGAAACTCAAAGCTTCGCGCACTCTTTGTTCGATCTCCTCGGGCGGGGTTTGCCCTTCTTCGATCAACCGGAATGCAACATTGTCACGCACATTCAGCGAATCAAAGAGCGCACTTTCCTGGAATACCATCCCAACTTTGCGTCGGAGTTCAAACAGATCCTCTTCCTTCATAGCAGTTACATCTTCGCCGAGAACAAGAATTCGCCCACTGTCCGGTTTCATCAGTCCCAATGCCAGCTTGAGAATGGTGCTTTTTCCCGCGCCGGCCACTCCGAAAATAGCTTTTGTTTCTCCTCTCTCCAGTTGAAAGGAGATTTCGCGCAAAACGGGTTTCTGGTCGAATGAAATGGAAACTTCTTGGAAAATGATGATCGGCGTGGCTGGCTCAACGCCAATAGGAATTCGTGGGGAAATCGTTGAAGTGGGCGTGGACATGGCTCTAGCTATAACCAAACATGGCCATCAAAAATTTCGTGATGAAGAAATCCACCAGGAGAATGATGACGGAAGAAGCCACCACCGCTTGTGTGGTCGCACGGCCCACTCCTTGTGTGCCGCCTTTCGCGGAGAGTCCGTAATAGCAGCCGATCGTCGAGATAATAAAGCCAAAAACGAGGGGTTTCAGCAAGCCCATAAAAACATCCTGGAACTTTAAAATCTGCCAGGCGGAGCTCCAATATTGGCGATAATCCAGGCCGAGCAATAAACTCGCCACCGCGCTGCCACCCACCAATCCCAGCAAGTCCGAAATGATGGTGAGAAAGAAAAGCATGATGACCGTCGAAGCCACACGCGGGGCTACCAATTTCTTCATTGGGTCTGTGCCGAGCGCACGCATGGCGTCAATCTGCTCGGTCACGATCATGGAACCCAATTCGCTGGCCATTCCTGAGGAGTTTCGTCCAGCAACCATTAATCCTGTGAGCACCGGTCCCAGTTCTCGTACCATGCCCACTGAAACGAGTTGCCCCAGCAGGGAAAGTGATCCAAACCGCTCCAGTGAATTTGCACTATTTAGGGTTAACACCGCACCGGTGAAGAAACCTGTGAGCACGACGATGGGCAGCGAACCGAAGCCGATTAAGTCGGCTTGCTGAATCATGTCGGCAAAATAGCGTGGCCGCCCAAATAGGCTGACGATGGAATTTCCCGCCAGCGCAGAGTATTCCTGAAGAGATTCTATTTTTCCCTTGGCAAAATCGGTTGGCGAGATCAGTTCCATGCAGATCGGAAGAGTTCGTCGGCGAAGCCGTACGTCCCTGCTCGAACTATAACAGAGAAAAGTAAACCGGAGATGTCATGCGTGGGAAGAGGGATCGTTCGGCCTATGAACGATCCCGAAAAATGCCACTCTACTTCTTGTCTGCCTTCTTCTCTGCCGCCTTTTTCTGAGCTTCCACCGTCCACGGCGGAACGATCCCATTCACGCGCGCGTAAGCGATGACCTGCCCCAGATGTTCGTGTGCATCTGCTACCAGGATGTAAACCACATCGCCGGCATTTGCCTGCGGCCCGAGTTTTGGCAGTAGTTTTGCAAAGTCGGCATTGGTCATGTCATTGATCGCCTTCTGCGCAAAATCCCATGATTTGTTCAGCTCTTCGACGATCCGCGCTTTGTCGGTTGTGGATTTTTCAAACGTCTTGCCATCGAATCCGGCAGGGGGCGCGACCCCCATCAACGCCAGAATCTGATAGCGCTCGCCCGCCACATGAAGAAAGACCTCGGCAAATGACCGCGAATCCGGCGAGGGACGCCAGTTTAATTTGCTTGGGGGAATCGCATTCGCCAGGTCCACAAATTTCTTTTGCACCACTTGCAAGTCGGCCAAAGACTGGCCTTTCATGTCATAACTCGGTGCGGTGTGGTCTGTGGTTGCCGCCATCGAATCCTGCGCCCACGCGCCCGTTGCCCCAATACTCAACAAAAACAACAATGCCGCTAGAAATGCCTTTTTCATACGCAATCCTCCTCAGGAGCAGCTGCATACATTGGCTGCTGCTCCGCTTAGACGAAGGCATGTGGAAAATGGCCTTCGACTGCGTAAGTTTTTACAAATCGGGGGAGCTACTCTCTGATTTTCTTCTTAATCTCGATGTTCAGCCGTTTGATTTTTTGGTTGAGGGTGGAGAGAGGAACGCGGAAGCGCTCGGCGGCGTCGGTTTGGTTCCAGCCGCACTTTTCCAGCATGTCAATGATGATGTGACGCTCGCAGTCTTCCATAATGTCAAAGAGCGAAGCGTCAGCTCGCGATTCGATTGCAGGGAATTGCGCCGTGCGTCCGGTAATCGAATCGGGCAGCAGATCGGCGCCAACCGCCGTGTTTAAGGACAGCACTACCGCGCGCTCCATCACATTTTCCAGTTCACGCACATTGCCCGGCCACGAATACATCAACAACGGGCGCATCGCCTCTGGCGTAATTCGCCGGGTTGGCTGATCGTTCTCCTTGGAATATTTTTGCAGGAAAAAATCCACCAGCAACGGAATGTCCTCTTTGCGCTGCCGTAAAGGAGGCAAATCAATGGTGATAACATTCAAACGGTAAAAGAGGTCTTCACGGAATTTGCCTTCTTTTACCTGCTGCTGCAAATTCACATTCGTCGCGGCGATGATGCGCACATCCACTTGCAATTCATGGACGCCGCCCAGATGCATGAATTTGCGGTCTTGCAACACCCGCAGAATTTTGCTCTGCGTATCCATGCTCATCGTACCGATTTCATCCAGGAACAGTGTTCCCTTGTCGGCAACCTCAAATAATCCTTTTTTCGATGTAATCGCGCTGGTGAATGCGCCCTTTACGTGTCCGAAAAGAGTGGACTCTAGTAAATCCGGCGGCATGGATCCCGTGTTGACCGGGACAAAGGGCCTATCTTTGCGAGGGGAATTTAAATGCAATGCTTTTGCGATAAGCTCTTTTCCGGTGCCGCTTTCGCCTTGCAACAGGATGGTCGAGCGGCTGGGCGCCACTTGCGCAACCAGATCAAAAATCTTCAACATGGGCTCGCTCTTACCCACGATATTCTCAAAGTTGTAGCGTTCTTTCAGAGCGCGCTTGAGTTGAACATTTTCTTCTTCCGCCTTGCGGCGCCCGATTGCGGCCCGCACATCGGCAAGCAGTTTTTCGTTGTCCCACGGCTTCTGGACGAAATTGACCGCGCCCGACTGCATCGCGACCACGGCATTTTCAACTGTTCCGTAGGCGGTAATCATAATGACCGGTAGACCGGGATGTTCAGCCGCAATTTCGGGCAGAAGATCCATGCCGCTGCGGTCAGGAAGGGCCAGATCTAGCAGTACCAGATCGTAGGAGCGCTCCCCGAGGCGGGAAAGGCCATCCTCGGCGGTTTCCGCGGAGTGCACCTCATAGCCTTCGATATCGAGCAGGGTTTCGAGCGACTCGCGAATAGCCGCTTCGTCGTCAATAATCAACACGGAGCCCATGCGCGCGAACAATGGTTCATCCGAACTTCGGCGCGTAATTACTGCGGTTTCAGACATGAACAGCCTTCTTAATCAAAGGAAAATCTAAATAGAACGTGGTTCCTTCACCGGGCCTGCTTTCGACCCGAATTTTGCCGGCATGTTCCTGAATAATTCCATAGCTGACCGACAAGCCCAGTCCTGTACCTTTGCCCTGTCCTTCTCGCGGAGTGGACTTTGTGGTGAAAAATGGATCGTAAATCCGTTGGATGTGCTCCAGCGCGATTCCAGTACCGGTGTCCGTTACCGCGACGCTGACGCCGTCGCCATTCGATGTCGCAACGCGTAGGGTTCCGCCATTGGGCATGGCATCACGGGCATTAAGGAATAAGTTCAGGAACACTTGCTGCAACCTTCCGGAGTTGCCCTGGATGGGGGGAAGGTGGCTTGCAAAGTCATCCTGCACACGGATTTTCGTCGTCTTGAATTGGTGCTCAAGCAGGGCCAGCGTATCGGTAATGATTTTATTGACGTCAATTTCGGTAAACTCAGTCCCACTGGTACGCGAAAAATTTAGAAGGTTGTTGACAATTTCTGAAGCGCGGAAAGTCTGTCGCGTGATCTTTTCGAGTAAAGCGCCTTTTTGCGGATCGCCCTGAAGTTGCTTGGCCAGCATCTGTGAATACGACGAAATCACCGCCAACGGTGTATTGACCTCGTGTGCAACGCCTGCGGCTAAAAGACCGATGGAAGACAATTTGTCGGCTTGCGAGAGCTGCGATTCCAGTTCCACCCGCTCCGTGATGTCATCCATGATAATCAGGCGGCCGACCACATTGAACGTGCGATTTACCAGCGGTGCTATAGCCACGTTGACTGTGCGGTTTTCACCGGTGGGTGTGCTGAGCCGGAACTTGTATAAGTTATGAATGCCGGGGTTTTGCCGTACCCGCTGGAACTCCTGCATAAACGCTGCGGGAAAAACCTCACTCAACGGCCGCGTTAAGGCTTGCGCGCGGGGCAGGGCATACATCACTTCCATCTGCGAATTCCACGACTCAACGCGGTCTTCCAGATCAACCGCCAGCACGCCGATATTGATGGATTCGACGATGTTTTCGTTGAAATCCTTGAGCCGCTCATACTCCGCGACTTTTTGCTCAAGCGACGCATACAGACGCGCATTTTGGATCGCAATTCCTATGTAACCGGCCACCGTTTCCAGCAACTCAACGTCTTCGCTGGTCAGGAAATCACCTTCCACGGTCTTGCCCAAGCCCAATGCCGCAATGGTCCGCTTCTGGGCGCGGCAGGGGATGTAGTAATTCAAATCCAACCGCGCAATGGTTTCCTGTGCTGAGAGAGACTCACGCGGCACCTGATGCGTGTTTTCAAAAAACAAGTGCCCTGCTTCAATTTCGGGCCGCGGAACACTTAAGAAATTCAGGTCCAAATTTGTCGTTTGGTTCATTCCGAACGATTTGGCCAGAGTGAATTCATAGGGCGGCTCCGGCCGTGCGAGGAAGATAGCCATCCGGTCCACCAGCAACGTACGCGACAGGCGATCTACCACCGAATTCAGCATCTGCTCCAAATCGGTGTCAGAACTCAGCTCCCGGCCAAATTCGATTAATGTGGTGCGGTAGTCATAACGCGTGCGATAGAAGAAATGGTCTAT
>JAJPHW010000094.1 GCA_021325035.1 Terriglobia bacterium | reverse complement strand
CAACTAATGCCGGTAGGCTCGAAGTGGCAGCTGTTCATCCCGCCGGATTTAGCTTATGGAGATCGCGGCGCCAGTTCTGACATCGGCCCCGGCGCAACTTTGATTTTTGAGGTTGAGTTGCTCTCGATCCAGAAAAACGACAAGATTCCAGACATTGACAAGAAACCGTAGCCACGAGACTTCATTCCGTGCTCGCGGGTTTTCGGGCCCGCGAGCCGAATCTTTCTTCCACCACTTTCAAATTGTTGTCCAATAAAACGCTGCATGAAAGCGGGCTGCGCCCGAGTATTCGCGGTGCGCCGAAACGCAGGTCCCGGAATCGGACTACATACCCCGGATTTGGTGCCCCAATCTCTTCCGTCTCGGTAATCGGATACTGCGCCCAATCCAAATACACCCGCCCCAGATAGGATTTTTTCGCTGCCAGCGTAATCGGGGTTTCCTCAGGCTTGTAGTAAATCTGCATTTCGCCTTGCGGATCTACGTCGCTGTAGAGCGTATCCACATTCATGGTGGCAAAAAAATTCTGCGTCTCCACCACACCAGCCCACTGAAACGGAGTCCACCAATATGGGTAAGCCGAGGCACGAAGAGGATCGGCGCCTTCGTAGTTTCGTGCTTCCAATTGATTGACCGCTCGGCGATGTTCATAATCGCGCCCAGCCCACATGGCGATAATTGCTGCCAGAGCTAGGGATGCCGCGAGCCTTCCACGTGGACCTTTTTGCTTCACACCAAATTCACTGTCTAAAAGTGCGCCAAACGCGGGAAGCACAAGCCCGCCGACAAGAATGGCCAGCATCAGTGGATCAACAATAAAAACAATGTCCCATGAGTACCACTTCTCCCAAAACGGCCAGAAGGGGCGAATTCCATAGTTGTTGGTGAAATCAAGGAGTATGTGGCTCAAGCCGGCGATGTAAGCAAAGAAGAAAAGTAACCCCCATCGCGGAGGCAGCTTAGGATTTTTTATCTTTTGCCCGCGTATCCTCCAGATGAGGTAAATCAATCCGACAACCGCTGCCGAAGTCAGGCCCAGTCCTAAAAATGAATGCGTAAAACCGCGATGGTGCGCAAAACCGAACACCGGATCTTTAAAACTACTGAGAACATCCAGATCAGGAGCTTCCGCAGCCAGTGTCATCGTCACCGTGGCGAACGCAGTCTTGCGGTTAAATCCGGCTCTTGCCAGACATGCGCCGGTCAGGAAATGCGTGATGGGTTCCAGAGTTCAGCGGCCTTTCTGCAAATTGGACGGAACATCAGCCTCGCGGTTAGCGAAAGCTTTCTGTAACTTTACGGCATTAGCAGGGTGAACGCATCGGCGACAATGGAGATTTCTGCGGGTAGCGCGCCGAGCAGCTCGCCATCGGCTTCAACTAGTACCGTCGCCACATTTTCTGAAATCCTCGCACATCTCAGGTACTCGGCATTCATAAGTTCGATTCCGTGTATTCTCCACTCTGCACCGATTATCCCGCGAACAATATGAGCCAGATATGCAACACGGCTACGGGTCTGAAAAAGCACTATGCGAAGATCCTTCTGTTCGAGGGACGCTCCCGGAGCTAATTTACGAAGCAGTCCGCCAAAATTGCAAATACGCACAGCCAATACTTGCGAGACTTTTTCATCCCGCCATTCATTCTCGTGATTCATTTTGATTTTCACGGCGAAGCGATTCATGGGATGCGTAAGCCATAATTTTGCCGCTTCCAGGTAATAACCCGCATGGCCCAAGCGGTTCTTTTTCTCGCCGTGGAAACGTTGGAAAACTTCGGCATCGACCCCAATTCCCGCCGCAACCGTGAAGTAGCGGGAAATGGATTCACCATTAAGTTTTTGGCAAGTAATTTGACCAGCAGCGAGACGCCTTGGCTTTGCACGAAGCAGCACACTCGCTGCCACCGAAGGCATGAGCGGCAAGCCCAAATCTTTTGCCAAGCTGTTCGCCGTGCCCAGCGGAACCACGCCAAGTGCGGCTTCGGTACCGACGACTCCCTGAAGAACGTCGTGCATGGTGCCATCGCCCCCGCAGGCAATCACCGTATCGCAACCTTCCGCAATGGCTTTTTGCACTTGCCCGGCAGTCCGCTCAGATCCGAGCGTAGCTTCAATAAGGGTTTTTACGCCTCCCTCGCGCAATACTGCGTCCGCTGCTTCCACATTTGCGATGCGACGCTCGCGATTGCGGCCTGCCACCGGATTGTAGAAAAGCGTAGTTTTTCGCACGGAGTCCCTTAGTTACGCCTTCCCGCGAGTTCCCCACTCCCACATGCCAAACATCGCTTTTTGCGGAAGAGGATGTCCCACTTGCCTTGCCAGCATGGCGATTTGTCCGCGATGGTGTGCATCGTGCGCGATCAAATATCCGAAGAAGCCAGCTACATCCGGCTTGAACCCTTTGATACGCCCATCGCTCGCAATCGCTGATTTCAGTACCGCCGACAATGCGGCGCGGCTTTCGTCCAGAGCTTTAGCGGCTTGCAATGGCATCACCTTCGATTTATCGAGCTGCTCTGGAATTTTGCTTTCTTTGGCCGCGGCCTTCAGCCACATCACGCGCACGTTATGCATGTGCGCCACAATCGCGGCGACAGTTCGCCCTTTCCCTTCAGGAGGTTCGGCCCTCCACGCATCTATTGGAAGATTCTCCAGCAGGTATTGATTGATCTTGTCATTGGTATCGAATGCGTTCAGCAACGACTCCCCGAGAGAAAATTCCTGTACGGCAGATTTCGCCATCAACTACCTCCGTAAGCGGCAACAGAATACCTGATCTCTTTATGCCAGTTGCATCGTACTGTTTTTGGGACTACGCTGCTCTCATAAATTTTGGGGTATTTGTAAGTCAGCTTTCCCAAACAACATTTGAGGAGGCACCACATGAGCATTCGCACGTCAGCTGCGTTCGCCATCCTGTTGTGTGTGTCCGTTTTCGCGCAACAACATACCACCCAAACCAAACCGGGTCAGCCTACGCTGCAAACCGGTCTGGGAAATCTTCACCATCCCGTTTCTACCAAGAACACTCAAGCTCAGCAATTTTTCGATCAAGGGTTACGCCTGATTTACGCGTTCAACCACTACGAAGCTGAGCGCTCCTTTCGGCGCGCTTCCGAGCTCGACCCCAAGTTGGCCATCGCATATTGGGGCATCGCCGAAGCTGTCGGGCCCAATTACAACGATCCCGCGAGCGAAGAGCGTTTCAAGCAGGCGTATGACGCGATTCAGAGAGCCTCGGATCTATCGGCAGATGCTTCCCCCAGCGAACAGGCTTACATTCAGGCTATGGCGAAGCGGTTTCCCGCTGACCCTAAAGCCGATCTGCGAAAAGCTGCCGAGGATTATCACAACGCCATGCGGGACGTCTCCAATCAATTTCCCGACGATCTCGACGCAGCAACTTTGTTCGCTGAATCCGGCATGAATCTCCATCCTTGGGGGTTATGGCACGTGGATGGAACTCCCGAAGCGGGCACAGAGGAAATTGTCTCGACTTTGGAATCTGTAATTCGCCGCGATCCCAACCATATGGGGGAGGTGCACTATTACATCCATGCCGTCGAAGCATCGAGCCACCCTGAGCGCGCGTTGGCTGGGGCAAACAGACTCGCTGCGATGGCACCCGATGCCGGGCACATCGTTCACATGCCCGCGCATGTTTATATTCGCACCGGCGACTATGCCTCCGCCGTAAAAACCAACGAGCAGGCGGCCATTGTGGATCGTTCTTACATCAAGGCCAACCCCGCTCCCGGCATTTATTCCATGATGTACTACAGCCACAATCTGCACTTCATCGCCATGTGCGCCAGCATGGATGGTAACTACGACACTGCCATCAAAAACGCTGAACTTCTGGCGAACCACGTCGGCCCCGCCGTAAAAGAAATGCCGATGGTCGAGGGCTTTATGACCATTCCCATGGCGGTGGACATCCGCTTCCATAAATGGAACCACATCTTGGCCATGCCGAAGCCGGATCCGTCCATGCAAGCCACGACCGGGTTTTGGCATTTTGCTCGCGGTATGGCCCTGGCTGGGACTGGAAAGATTACCGAAGCGGAAGCGGAATATAAAATCGTTTCTGATGCGCAGGCTGCAACCCCAGCCGATCAGATCTTCAATGCTCCGATTAACAATAAAACCAAAGATATTCTGGAAATTGCGAAAGATGTTCTGGGGGCTAAGATCGCGCAGGCGAAGAATGATCACAACACTTCCGTCGCGATGCTCAAAGAGGCGGTCTCCATACAAGACACGCTCAAATACGGAGAACCGCCCGATTGGTTCTTCCCGGTACGTGAATCGCTGGGAGCGAGCTTATTGACCGCGGGTGATCATGCCGGCGCAGAAAAAGTTTTCCGTGACGACCTCGACCGCAACCCTCGCAATCCACGATCACTGTTTGGGCTACAGCAAACGCTCAAAGCACAGAACCGCGACTATGATGCCTCGTTTGTGGAAAAAGAATTCCGGGCCTCATGGAAGGGTGACAGCAAGTCGCTCAAAATTGAAGACTTGATGTAGCGCCATGTGTGGAAGCCGGCGCACGCCGGCTTCCCTTTTTCCCTTCCAAAACGCCTCGCCTATAATCTTCTTTGAAATGTCCGCTGCCAAAAATTCAGATAAAAATGTTGTGAAAAAGATCGAGTCGCTTCGCGACGAAATTCGTCATCACGAGTACCGCTACTACGCGCTTGATGATCCTGAAATCAGCGACGGCGAATTCGACAAGCTAATGCAACGGCTTCTCGACCTTGAAGCCAGTCATCCGGAACTAGTCACCCCCGATTCTCCATCGCAGCGCGTAAGTGGTGCGCCCAGTGAAGGTTTTGTCAAAGCGGCGCACTCCTCTCCCATGCTGTCTCTCGACAACACCTACAACGTGGACGACTTGCGTGATTGGGAGCGCCGAGTACACGAACTTACAGGCCGAACGGACATCGAATATGTCTGTGAACTCAAACTCGATGGCATGTCGCTCGCTCTGCAATATGAGGATGGCAGGCTTGTGCGTGGCCTCACTCGAGGCGACGGAACCGTTGGAGAAGATGTGACTTCCAACATTCGCACTGTCCGGTCGATTCCTCTTTCCATTTCGAAGGACAAACTGAAGAAAGCAGGAATTCCACCAAACTTCGAAGTGCGGGGCGAAATGCTCATGCCCCTTGCCTCTTTTCGCAAGATGAACGAAGAACAGGAAGCGAAGGGACTCAAACAATTTGCGAACCCTCGTAATGCGACGGCTGGGACAGTACGCAATCTCGATCCCAACATCACCGCACAACGGCGTCTTGACTACTTTTCATACATGTTGCTTCACGATGGCCGCACTTTTTTCGACCGTCACTCTAAAACGCTTGATGCTCTCGATCAGGCAGGATTCAAAGTCAATCCAGCGCGGACATTGGCTCAGAATTTCGATCAAGTTTGGTCTTTCATTGAAAAAGAAGAGCAGCTTCGCGAAAAATTGCCGTACGAGATTGACGGAATCGTTGTTAAGGTCAATCGCACTTCATTGCAGGACGAGCTAGGGTTCACCGGCCGTGCACCCCGTTGGGCAATTGCATATAAATACGCGGCACGCGCCGGAATTACGTTGGTCGAAGATATCGTTCCGCAGGTTGGCCGAACCGGCAAACTGACTCCGGTTGCGCATCTGAAGCCGGTTTTCATCGGCGGCACGACAGTCAGCCGCGCCACGCTCCACAACATGGATGAAATCGAGCGCCTTGGCGTAAAGATCGGCGATTGGGTGGAAGTGGAACGCGGCGGAGACGTAATCCCCAAGGTCACCCGCGTGGTCGAAGACAAAGATCATCCTCGTGGGCACAAAGCCTTCCACATGCCGGAGAAATGTCCGGTTTGCGGCACACACGTCGTCCGCACCGAAGGCGAGGTGGATTACCGCTGTGTAAATGCCAACTGCCCTGCCAAGCTACGCGAAACAATCCTGCATTTTGCTTCGCGCGGTGTTATGAATATCGAAGGCATGGGCGATGCTCTAGTAACTCAGCTCACCGAACGTGGTTTGGTCAAGAATGTTGCCGATATTTATAAGCTCACGAAAGACGATTTGTTGTCTCTTGAGCGCATGGGCGATAAGTCTGCCCAAAACGTGCTCGACGAAATCGAGAACTCCAAGAAGCTGCCGCTGGAGCGCGTTATCTTCGGCCTTGGCATTCGCTTTGTGGGCGAGCGCACTGCGCAATTTCTGGCGGAGCATTTTGGCTCAATGGAACATCTAATGAACGCAAGCGAAGAAGAATTGCAGCAAGTGGATGAAGTCGGCCCACGCATTGCAAAAAGTATCATCGAGTTTTTCGCCGAAGCAAGCAATCGTAAGCTGATCGAACGCTTACAGTCCGCGGGGTTGACCTTCACCGGGAAGAAAAAGGAACGTGGCACAAAGCTCGCCGGCAAAGTTTTCGTCCTGACGGGAACGCTGGCGAACTACAGCCGGGACGACGCGAAAAAGATGATTGAGGATGCAGGCGGCAAAGTTACTGGCTCCGTTAGTAAAAAGACCGATTACGTTATCGCAGGGACCGATGCAGGCTCGAAACTCGACAAGGCGAAGGAACTCGGTGTAAGCGTCATTGACGAAAAAGAAATGGAAAAACTGCTGGTCTGATGCTTCGAATCAATCCAAAAAATTATGATGCCGTTCGGCGTCACGGCGAAGAGACGTATCCTCATGAATGTTGTGGAGTTTTGCTCGGCCGCATGGAATCTGAAGATGAGAGGGTCGTCACCTCAATTGCACGCGCCGGAAACACTCGCACCGACTCTCCGCAAAATCGCTATAGCATCGATCCCAAAGATTTAATTCGCATTCAACGTGAGGGCCGCGAGCGTGGAGAAGACATTATCGGTTTCTATCACTCGCATCCCGATCATCCCGCACGATGGTCCCAAACCGATCTCGCAGAGGCCCACTGGTTCAGTTGCTCTTATGTCATCACTAGCGTCGAAAAAGGAAATGCTGCTTTAACGAATTCTTTTGTTTTACTGGGATTTGACGAGCACGACAAGAAATTCGCAGATGAAAAGATCACCGTTATGAACGACGAATCTGATTCCGCCACGATTCGTCTCGCTACGCCCGCCGATTTTCCTGCAATCATTCCCATTGTCAACAAAGCTTATGAAATCGAAACTTTTATTATTGGCCCGCGCGTAAACGCCGAGGATATCAACCGGATGTCGCAGAAGGGCGATTTTCTCGTCGCGCAAGATTTCTCCGGCAAAATCATCGCCTCCGTCTATGTGGAGTCGAAAAGTGATCCCGCATATTTCGGCGTTCTCGCTGTTGATCCCTCATGGCAGGGCAAAAAGCTCGGCCGGCGAATGATAGAAGCGGCAGAGGATTACAGCCGCGAAAAAGGCCGCAAATATATGAAGCTCACAGTCGTAAATCTACGCACCGAACTTCCGCCTTTTTATCGCAAGTTCGGTTACATCGAAAGCGGCACAGAAGAATTCCTCAATCCACGCCCTTTAAAAGACGGCGTCAAACTTCACCTCATTGTTATGTCGAAAAGCCTGTAAATCCTGCTGGAAATGAATCTTCCTCACGACTTTCCGCATCTTCTCGGCATGGCTAAGATTCACATTCCCACCCCATTGCGCCAGTATGCCGGCAAGCAAACCGCAGTAGAGGTAGCGGGGGAAACGGTTGCCGATGCTATGAGCGACCTCATCGCCAAGCATCCCGACCTCAAACGCCACCTCTATACCGATGGCGGCAAACTGCGTTCTTTTGTAAATATCTACTTGAACGATGAAGACGTACGCTATCTCCAAAAAGACGCGACGCCCATCGCCAGTGGTGATAACATTTCCATAGTGCCTTCGATCGCCGGAGGCTTATAAATCATGCTGATGTGTTGCCATCCTCGAATGTGTTGCGGCTCCTGCCGCTGTTGTCGCTAGTTCCGTTTTCTTACTCAAGCATCCAATCAAATTGAATCGAGGTCGTCATGGCCATTGCCACAGAAACAGCTCCCACAGCCACACTCAACAAAGACGAAATTCTGCGCTACTCGCGGCATTTAATCATGCCTGAGGTCGGCATGGACGGCCAGCAAAAGCTTAAGGCCGCAAAGGTTCTGTGCATTGGAACCGGCGGTCTCGGCTCGCCCCTCGCGCTCTATCTTGCCGCCGCGGGAGTAGGCACTCTCGGCCTGGTTGATTTCGATGTCGTGGATTACACAAATTTGCAGCGGCAGATTATTCACACCACCGCGGATGTTGGCCGCAAAAAACTCGACTCCGCTGCGGAAAAACTGGAAGCCATCAATCCGTTTGTTGAAATCAAGAAATTCGACACGCGCCTTTCTAGCGAAAATGCGCTTGAGATCTTTCGTGACTTCGACATCATTGCCGACGGTACCGACAATTTTCCCACGCGTTATCTCGTCAATGATGCCTGCGTGCTCAGCGGCAAACCGAATGTTTACGGATCTATTTTCCGCTTTGAAGGCCAGGCCAGTGTTTTCGCGACGGAAGAAGGCCCCTGCTACCGTTGTCTGTATCCAGAGCCTCCACCGCCAGGATTAGTTCCATCCTGCGCCGAAGGTGGAGTGCTTGGTATTCTTCCCGGCCTGGTTGGCGTGATGCAGGCAACCGAAGTTGTAAAGCTGATTCTCGGCGCCGGCGATCCGCTAATTGGGCGACTGCTGCTCATTGACGCTCTGGGCATGAAGTTCCGCGAACTAAAATTGCGCAAGAATCCCGACTGCCCCGCTTGCGGCACACGTCCGACGATTACAAAACTGATAGACTACAACGAGTTTTGTGGAATTCGAGGAGAGGAAGAAAAGCCCGTGTCATCAGGTATTCCGGAAATACAGGTGGAAGAATTAAAACGCCGTCTCGATGCCGGCGATGATTTATTTGTGCTCGACGTGCGCGAGCCGCACGAATATCAAATTTGCAACATCGGCGGGCATCTCATTCCGCTGAATGATCTGCCGAAACGCGTGAGCGAACTCGACTCCAGCCGCGAAATTGTAGCTCACTGCAAAATGGGCGGCCGCAGCGCCAAAGCCGTAGCATTCTTGCAACAGTCGGGCTTCAAGAAGGTCCACAATCTGACGGGCGGAATCATCGCCTGGGCCGATCGTGTTGACCCCAAAGTTCCAAAGTACTAAGCAATCGCAAGGAAAACTCAGGGGAGCCGCTAGAACTCCCCTGATTTAATCCTTACTGCCCTCTTGCGCCGCCATTAGCGGGTGCTGCCGTAGTTCGCGCTGCTGTCGTTGCCAATCGCAAGCGCCTTATTCTTACCGCCAAAACGGATTTCCGCCACAGACTCGGTGCCGTCGGCATTCTTCTTTACCACCGCTGAATCCCCGGCAGCCTTGTTGGGAAGATCAATCATATGGGCCGGTACAGTGGCAACAACTTTCTTGCCTTTTAAGACGCTCAGTTGCACATTGGCGCCATCGCCATCCCACTTCACTTCGTAATCCCCTGCTTTGAGTTGCGTGCCGCCAATCGAAGCCGCATCTGACAACTGAAGCGATCCCTTGTTTGCATTCGAGGCAAAGGCGCTCGATGCCAGCAATACAGCCAATCCCAATACCAAATTCTTGGAAACTCTCGCGATATTCACAGCATTCCTTTTCTTTCCCGAATTACGTCGGGAAACGGTTTCCGGCGGTCGTGCCCTCCCAGGAATTTCTTGCCTTTCCCCGAGAAAGCACTAGAATGTAGCCGCGGGGTACGGTGCCAAAGCCTGAGGCTCTTAAAGGCCGCATGCTTCCGCTGTCGCAGAGGGATTGCGCTCACCTGGGCCGCCAAACCGAAAGTGAGTCAGTCCCTGCCCCTTGATTTTTGTAATCCTGCAAAACTTGGCGGACTGGTTATTCCGCCCGTTTTACTCTCGTTTGAAGGTACGATTTTCCTTTCGCGAAAGTTCCCTCGCATTTATCGCCTTCATTGTTTTTGACGTGACACCGTCCTCGCCGTTAGCAGGCTTACGTTACATGCTGGTAACCTGTTCATCTACAGCGATAACACTTTTGTTAGAGCGCCTTTTTGGCGTTGCATACCTTTGGATTTATGGGGGAGTAAAAAGGTTTTTTAAAATTCCAGATGAATACGGAAGCTGGGCACAACAACAGGCCCACGATCACGGTTGTAACCAGGATTGTTAATGTGTTGCACGGCAGGTGCAACGTAGATTCCGCGCCAAACATGGGCAGTATAAAACGACTCAATGATGTTTTCGCGTCCGTAGTTCAGCCCGCCATCGCCCAGAAGAAAACCAAGGCCTCCATCAGCCAGGTAGTTCTGATGATCTTTCGCGATGCCATTCGATACAAAAGCAAAACCGCCACGGTCCTGTTTGCGATGCCACTTCGCGCCGTTGACTTTGATGCCCTCGGCAATGGTTGAATCAATTTCAGTGTAGGCGAAGGACTCAGTTTTCCCATTGTCCCATCCCCATCGAGCAAATATTGTGAAATTAGGCGTTAGATTTTGTTCCACATTGACGCCGACACCATACTTACGCGTAATGTGCCAGGGATGGTTTGTAATGTCTGGAATTGAAACTAAGCCGCTATCAAATTGTGCAACTGCATCGCGATAAATCCCCATGTTGGCGTAGTTCGTGTATGCCAGGATCTTTACAGACCCAGGCCTCTTGGGCACAATGCCGCGGCGCAGTTCATATTCCCAATTTTCCGCATGCACTTGCCATGGTTTCCAAACTAAATCGATGCCGTTAGCTACTTTCGGCATCAGCGCTTCCGCAAAGCGGAAACCCCAGTTGCGGTCTTCGTAGTCCGCCACCAATCCCACCGTATAGCCGCGCGTATCGGCAGCGTAGTCCCACGCACCGTTGTTATCAATCGACCAATTCGTAAATTGATAATGCGTATCCGAGCCCACGGAATTGAGGTCGAAGAAATCGGGCATGCTGAATTTGCCGAAGCGGATTTCGAGGCGCCGGCGCGGGAGTTCATCGAACAAGGAAAGATAGCTGCGCTCGTTTTCCACCTTGTCTTTGCTAAGCGCAAACACCTTGTGAATCATGCCGCGGCCCAGGTAGGGCGCCTTGCTCAGCGAGGGATTTCGCACAATGTCCAGATCTGTGTTTCCGGCGAGTCCAAAGCCCTGGCTCAATGCGGCACCGCCGGCTTCTTCGACGTCGACGAGAATTTCCGTGGAATCGTTGATACGCATACCCGTGTAGAGCGTGAGCACACGCGAAGTGGCCTTCTCGTAGTTCGTCATCAGGCTATGGGTCCCGCTGTAAGCCGCGGAGAATTCGGGATGCGTTTGAAAAATAAAGTTCGCCGAACCTGAAAGCCAGAATAGCGTGCTGGAAAAGTGGGGAAAGATGGTTTCGGGATCGGGGTCGGTATCGGAAGACGAAGCTGCTGGGTCCTGGGGGGCAGATTGAGAATCACCAGCCGCTGCATTAGCTTGTTGCGCGCACGCAGAACGTACGGCGAGCAAGCTAATGAGCAGCCCTAAGACAAGCATCAGCGTCCTTATCGACTTATTGCCGGATTTGTATTTCTGCTTGTACACTATTGATCGGGCGCTGCATGTATTAACTATAGTTAACAATCGTAACTCATTAATCATTGGTTCTTTGTTTTTTTGATTGTTCATTGTTGCTCGTTCGTGAAAATACGGCTGAAACGTTGAAGGTACCCTTCTTTCATTACGGGACAGTTACAAAATCTGGAGATGAATACTCACTTACGATCCAGGGGCCTTGATCCAGCGCGTTCGAAGGCTTCGGTTTCCATCGCGATCGACCATAGTGAACCATCTCATTTCCAATCTGCAAGAAGCTTCCGGGTTCCTAGGTGGAGTTAATAGTTCGTATCGGACGCATACTGTCCCGCGAGTTACGGTTTCATGGAGATTCAATTTTGTGTATGGCATTGTCGTCCACTCCTTAATTCTTGACTT
>JAJPHW010000134.1 GCA_021325035.1 Terriglobia bacterium | reverse complement strand
TGGTTGGGATGCATAACCTGAACCATCCCTTTAACCCGAACTTCCATTCCCGAAGCGGTCAAACAGAGCACCACGCCGGAATTCTCGGGAAATGGTGACTCAGTTTCGACGTAGCATCCGCCAAGCGTTAGGTCGGTCAGTTTGCTGTGTGCAACTGGGTCCGGATCTGGCGGCAGTTCGGCCGCGTGAGCTTGCACCCACGCCTTCAATCCCGCCCGCAGGTTCTCGGGCAGATCTATGAACCGAACGCCGCACTGGCCGTTTTTGTTAACCCATGCTGCCTCGCCGGTATATTCCGCTTCTGCCTGACTTCCGGGCAGACTGAAGCGTGCGCGAATCGCGGCGCCGGGGCGAGGCGACTGCTCGTTGAGCAAATCCATTCCGTCTTCGCTCAAGTCGAGCAAAATACTTTCCACTTCCGGGCCATCATCAATCCGGACTTTGGCCGGAATCTGTACCGGCACGCGATAGGAGCCGCGCCGCTCACGTTTAATGAGAGCAGTGGCCGCGCGCAATCCGGCTTCCGCGTGGACTGGAGAAATCGGCTTGTACAGAACAAAATTCGCGCCTTCGCCAAAAACTTTGCGCAAGCGGGTTTTATCGCTGAGCAATGCGATGCTGACGGTTTTCTGACCTTGCGTGGATTGCGAACAAGCCTGCAAAGCCAAGGTGGCGCTGTGCGGATCGTCAAAGTCCACGACGACTGCGTCAAAACTTTTTTCATTCAACAGGCAGACTGCTTCTCCATAGCCGCAGTTCTGAGCGGCTACACCGAAGCGAGACAGGATCGGCGTGAGAATGGAAACGGCTTCTTCGTCTTTCGAAACCAGGATGGCCTGGAATGGCATAGTGAACTCTTGGGCCGCGAAACGGAGCGGTCAGTATGGTTTAGGGCCAGCGCGGCGTAACTGCGCGAGCTGCCGGTTTGGCAGGCGCGCCTGCGCTGGAGGCTGCGGCTTTGGCCGCTACTGGCTCGTCCACTTCGGTCAGGATGGCGCTGTCATCGTCATCCACATCCGCGAGCAAGGGCGCAACTTCGCGGAGTTTTTCCGCAGCTTGTTGCAGCATTTCGATTTGTTTTCCCAGTTGGGCGTATTTGGCCTGCTTAATGCGCAGAACCTCATGAATGTCCTTCATACATCCCCCTGCGATGACTGTAAGGAGGGGCAGTGTTTGGGGTCAACGGTAATCTCGGAAGAGTGATTACGGGGGTAACGAGGAGGTGTTCAATCGCGCGGAACGTTGTAGCAGCGGTCAAACTTTAACTTGACATGCGGAATGCGCTCTTAGATACTTTTGCGCTGCGCAGTTCCCCCTGCCAAGCAAGCTCCCCAGGATTGGATGATGCCCCATGATTTCTCAATTTAGCCCCAAGGAACCCACAAGACGCTCTCGATGCACAACGCCGCTGAACCGTAAGCTGGAACGAAAGCTTCTTGGTTATGTGGCGGCGGGCGTCGGTTTGGCTACTGCTGCCGCGCCTGCAGAAGCGCAAATCATCTATACGCCGAGCAATATTCCAATGGCACACAGTTTGTATGGCACCGCCGGGGTTACCCAATTAGACCTCAACAACGACGGTGTAGCCGACTTCTCATTCGCAAATTTTATTTACGCCGCGTCGTCCAGGAGCTTTGATGATCTGTCGGTAAGTGGGAAACAAGCTGGAAACAGCGTTGTTGGGGTCTTGTTGAAGGGCCAATCCAACATTACGGCCGCTGTTTTACCCCGCGGGGTCGAAGTTGGCCCCAGTAATAGTTTTATCCGGGGAGCGAACATGGTCGGGATTTTCGGTAGCCACTACGGCCACTTTGCCTCGGGCGGATGGATTCCCGTAGAAGCTGGCTATCTGGGTTTGAAGTTTGTCATCAGTGGAGAGGTTCATTACGGCTGGGCGCTCGTGAAATTTCCCTACCCGTATGGATTCAACTCCGGCAGTATTTACGGCTACGCTTATGAGAGCACACCCAACCAATCCATCGTCACGGGAAGAGTGAAAGACGATGACCAACCCCATGCGCGGACAAATGCCGCGGTGCAAAATGAACTAGAAAAGCCAAGCCTGGGCATGCTTGCGACCGGCGCTCGAGGCTTGCCCTATTGGCGCGCCACGGGGAATTCGACAGGGTCATCGCGTTAGAAGTCAAGAAAGGCCGAATATGATCACGCAAAATAAAACGCTAGATACACTTCTCATTGTTGCCTTAATGATGTTCATCGGCATAGAAACTTTCGCCAAAGACAATGTCATTTTGCGCTTCAACTTTACCAATGGCGCAAATCCGCACAGTGCATTGATCTCTGACGGCCAAGGCAACCTGTATGGAACGGCTATGGGTGGGAACAAAGCGTGCTATTCGGGTTGCGGCATCGTTTATGAATTGTCACCCACTTCAGGCGGTAAGTGGAAAGAAACAATTCTTAACGAATTCGAACAATTTAATGGTGGTCGTCCGGGTGCGTTGATTTTCGGGACGGACGGGAACCTCTATGGCACTCTCTACTACCAGAGCATCTTCCAGTTAACAAATGTGAATGGTCACCCGAAGAACAAGATCATCTACACATTCACAGGCCAACAGGGATACTCGTTTGGGAGCCAGCTTGCTTTTGACGCTAAGGGGAATTTGTATGGTTCGTTACAAGAGGACGGTCCAGAATACGGCGGGGCAGTTTTTGAATTGTCACCGCAAGCTGACGGCACCTGGAACGCGACTATCTTGCACAGCTTCGGCGCGAGCGGTGATGGGAATGGACCGGCTGGCGGCGTGGTGTTCGACAGCAAAGGTAATCTTTACGGCACCACTGCTTATGGCGGCTCATTCGGCTACGGGACGGTGTTCGAGTTAAGTCCCAATGCGAATGGCAGCTGGTCAGAGAGCATTCTCTACAACTTTAGCGGGGGAGGCGATGGCTACCCGTCCACGCCGCTCACATTTGGCCCGGATGGGAATCTTTTCGGTACAACCGACCAAACGGCATTTGAACTCAGCCAGACGAACGGCGCATGGAACTTAACTACTCTGTACATCTTCGGCAACCAGGATGCCCATGGCAATAACTCGTCGTCGCCCTCCGGGTTAATATTTGACCCTTCCGGCAACGCCTACGGCGTTACTAGCTTCGGCGGGAATCAATGCAACACTCCCGGCTGCGGCGTAGTTTTCAAACTTGCGCCAGAGAGCGGCGGGCGCTGGAAAGAAGTTTTACTACATCAATTTGAAAGTGCAGGCGACGGGTCAGAGGCGAACTTCAACGGACCAGCTCCAACTTTGTTACTCGATAACTCCACAGGCCGCCTTTATGGAGCGACGATATACGGCGGCGATATGGATGGCGACGGGACCGTTTTCTTCGTTGACACGAAGTAGCAAATTGCCTGCTTTACGCCCACATCTGCGCGTCCTGACGTAGTCTCGCAATGTCTCTAGTCGGCGCGTTGCCGAAGAAGCGGCTGTATTCGCGGCTGAACTGCGACGCGCTGAGATATCCCACGCGCTGGCTGGCGGAACCCGCGTCCATCATCGTCGAAAGCATAAGACGCCTCGCTTCTTGCAGGCGCAATACTTTCTGATAATTCAACGGACTCATTGAAGTGATCGATTTGAAATGCTCGTGAAATGACGACACGCTCATGTTAACGAGATCAGCCAGTTCTTCGACTTTCATCGGCTGCGAGTAGTTTTCGCGGAGCCAGGAAATCGCGCGGGCGATGCGATGGACGCTGGATTCGGCGAATCCCATTTGCGCCACGCGAACACCGATGGGGCTACGTAGCAGGCGAATCAGAATTTCATCCATGACCAATGGCGCGAGCAACTCGGAGTCGCCGGGTTGGCCGAGGCACTCCAGGAGGCGCGTGGCGGCGTTGACGATTTTTTCGTCTGTCGGCGCGACATAAACGGCACTGCGCTCTTTACTCTGCATCGGCGGCAATCCGTGGGGATAGACCTTCAAAACCAGTTCTGCAATTTTGCGCGGATCGAGGTCGAGCTTGAGAGTGAGATAAGGCTCGGCGAAACTGGCTTGCGTGACCTGCGCGGCCATGGGCAGCGTGACGGAGAAGACGATCATCCGCGAGGCGTCGTACTCATAGACATCTTGCCCCACGATGACGGACTTTGCGCCTTGGGCAGCGATGCACAATGACGCCGAGCGAATCGCGCGGACCGATCTTGGTTCAAGCCGTGAAACGCGGATGGCGTGGACACCAGGGATGCGGAGCTCAAAGCTGCCATCGTGCGGAGCGTAAGCGGCGAGCAAGCGGGCGAGTTTGAAGGTGCCTGGTTTTTCGCCCGTGGCCTTATTTGCAGGCCAGGGAATCGCGGCTTTGCCATTCGTTCTCACTTCTCTCAAGAATAACTCTTTGTGTGCCATTTTCCGGTCGGAAATTACTCGTCATTTATGCATAGGTAGAAAGGTATAACTATATGGTAGAATATCTACCATGAGCCTGAACATCAAGAATAAAGACGCCCACAAGCTCGCCCAACAGCTCTCCCGGCTCACAGGAGAGAGTATGACCGAAGCCGTTACCGAAGCGGTCCGCGAACGGCTGAAAAGAGTGCAAGATCAAAATAAACACAAACATGATGCCAAGCTTGCCGACCGGCTTCTCGAAATTGGCCGCGACTGCGCGGTGCATTTGAAAGAGCCGTTTCGCTCGGCAGAGCACGGCGATCTTCTCTACGATGAAAAAGGTCTGCCGAAATGATTCTGGATACTTCAGCTGTGATTGCCATTCTTCGCCTTGAACCGGAAGCGCCGGAGTTTGCCAAAATCATTGAACGCGCCGAGCGGCCTCGCATTTCTGCCGTGAACTACGTAGAAGCCGGGGCGGTGATTGACGGCAGCAAAGATCCAATCGCCAGCCGCCGTTTCGATGAATTGATTGAGGCGGCGCAAATCGCGATTGAACCTGTCACCGAAGCGCAAGCTCTGATTGCGCGGCAGGTTTATCGCGACTTCGGAAAAACCAGCGGCCATCCGGCCAAATTGAATTTTGGAGATTGCTTTTCATATGCGCTGGCCAAATCCAAAGGCGAGCCGCTTTTGTATAAAGGGCAAGATTTTTCGAAGACGGATGTGAAGTCAGCGCGGGCGTGAGTTGGCTCATTACATCTGTACCCTGACCGCCACATCGAATTTCGAGTAATACTTCTTCACGTCGCCGGCGCCATACTTGGCGCGGAATTTTTCGACGACGGACTTCACTTCTTTCGCGTCGGTGATGGGAGAAGCCTTGCCTTCTGCCTTTGCGCCGCGGACATCTATATGAATTGCAGGGTTCTCGAGCACGTTCTTGTACCACTGCGTGTCGGAGCCTTTCACGGGCAACAGGTAAAGTTGGTCGTCCTCCCAAACGAACCAAACTGGGTTGGAGATAGTGCGTCCTGACTTTCTTCCGGTGACGCTGATGGTGATTTCGTTATAGCGTGAGAGGCGGTCTTTGAGGGTGGCCATGGTTTTACTCCTCACAGATTGTCATCCTGAACGAAGCTCTTCTTCAAGCGGGAGATATTGCACGCGGCCAATGCGTATTCACTGCGTGCAAGGTTCCTCGCGCCACTGGTGAGAACGTGGCGTTTCGGAATGACAATGCTTCTTAATTAATTTCTGTTTACGGTCATGTCATCCTGAGTGAAGCGGTTTTACAAGTGGGAGAAGGATGCGTTTGATAAGCTCCGCACAAGGTCCCTCGGTCTGCTGGTGAAAGCGCAGACCTTCGGGATGACATTTCTGTTTTCACTTATTAGTTCTTCATTCGCAACATTTTAGCGGTCCACCAACTTCTGGAAGGCTTCGGGATAGCGTTCGCCTACCAAGTGAATTTCGGCTGCTGCGTCGTTAATCTGGCGGAGATCGGCGTCGGAAAGTTGCAGGTCGGCGGCGCCGAGATTTTCTTCAAGGCGATGCAGCTTGGTGGTGCCGGGGATGGGAACCATCCAGGGCTTTTGCGCGAGCACCCAAGCAAGAGCAACTTGCGCCGGCGTAGCTTTTTTCTGCTGCGCGAATTGGCCAATGACATCAACTAATCCCTGATTTGCTTTTCGGTTTTCTTCCGAGAACCGAGGTACGATATTGCGAAAATCATTTTCGGCAAATTTAGTGTCGGTGCTGATTGTTCCAGTGAGGAAGCCTTTGCCGAGCGGGCTGAAGGGGACGAATCCGATGCCAAGTTCTTCGAGCGCCGGAATAATTTGCTCTTCGGGCTCGCGCCACCAGAGAGAATATTCACTTTGCAGAGCCGTCACCGGCTGAATTGCATGGGCGCGGCGGATAGTCTTCACGCCTGCTTCGGAGAGTCCGAAGTGCTTCACTTTGCCTTGCTGGATGAGGTCTTTCACGGCCCCCGCTGTGTCTTCGATGGGGACATTGGGGTCCACGCGGTGCTGATAGAAAAGATCGATGACATCAGTCTTGAGGCGCTTGAGCGATGCCTCGGCGACTTCTTTGATGTGCTCGGGGCGGCTGTCTGTGCCCATGCTCTTTCCCGTATTAGGGTCGATCTTGAATCCGAACTTGGTCGCGATGACCACTTGTTTGCGGAAAGGAACCAGCGCTTCGCCGACGAGTTCTTCGTTCACATAAGGGCCATAAACTTCAGCGGTGTCGAAAAACGTAACGCCGAGTTCGACCGCCTTGCGGATGAGCGCAATGCCTTCCTGTTTGCCAATGGCCTGACCGAGGCCGAAACTCATGCCCATGCAGCCGAGGCCGATGGCGGAGACTTCAAGGTTGCTTTTACCGAGTTTGCGTTTTTGCATGAAGGAAGTGTAGTTCGTGGGCTTGGGTAATGCTTGTCTATTTCAGGGAGTTTCTTGCCTGATTCTACGAGTCCGCCTCCGCTGGCGGTTCGGCGCGACAGGATGTGCCTACAACCTCGCTTTTGCGAAGGCCCTGCCTGATCCAGATTTCAAGTATTTTTCGAATGCAGACGCTCGATCTTCGTCAGTGAACGCGATATAAGTTTTGACGCGCCACGGTCCATACTTTGCCGTATGCGTGACCTCACCAGAATTGTGCCGGGAAAGCCGGGCTTTTAGGTCGTCTGTAATTCCCGTGTAGAAGCGTTCGTTGTTGGACAGGCTCTGCAAAATATAGACATACTTCATCGAGTCCGCCTCCGCTGGCGCTACGGCGCGACAGCCTTCGCCTTCAAGATGGCCCGCCGGGCCGAAGCCCGCGAGAGCAGGGCGAAGGCTGGTGGACCCGGAGAGACTTGAACTCCCAACCCCTGCGTTCGAAGCGCAGTGCTCTATCCAGTTGAGCTACGGGTCCCCGATTCGTAGCGTAGCACAAAAAAGAAGCCTTCCCATGGCAGGAAGGCTGTAATGAGGATGCGGGCCAGTCGTGCTCTATCGCGTCGCGACAAACGCGACGCTTCGCGCGGTGCGCTCAGGTCCTTCGCTTCACAAAAAGCGTTCGCTCAGGATGACATCTTTAATTTTTATTTTTCGCCGATGGAGAAGTTGACCGTCGAAGCTGTACCGCCGCTGACGTTCACCTGCTTGTCCCAGGTGCGCGGATCGGTGAAAACAGGGCGATCAACCTTGTGCTCGGTCAACACGTCAAAGGACGCCTGATGTCCGGCGATCCCCCAACCTTCATGCCAGGCTTCGATCTCGTACTGCCCGGGAGGCACATCTGTTAGTTCGTAGTGGCCGTTCGCGTCGGTGACGGCGTAATAGGGGTGATCAATCACGAAAATTTCGGCATTCATCCAAACGTGGCCACCGTTGCACTTCAGACTCACCAGCCCGGCGTTGTTGAGCGGACGGGCGCTGACTTTATTCACGAAAGGAAAGGGCAAATTGTAAGTAGCCGCGCCTTCCATGTGGATGGTATGCAGGGTCGCGTCGGAACTCTTCATTTGCAAATCGGATGAGCGCGGCACCAGCATGACATGGGGTTCGTAGCGGCAGCGTTTCTGGTCCAGCAGCGGCTTGCTCTGTTCGATGTCCATGGCTTTGCCGCTGTGGATGTTCTTGAGAAATACGATGGTGTTGGCTACGCCGCCATCGGGGCTGATGACCAATCTTTCCAGATCAACTTTCTTTGTGTTCTCGGGATCACAAATTGCGGGATCCTTGGTGACCGGGAATGAGAGATTCTTCGGTTCGGGGCCCGACCATTTCACAGTGCCGCGGATGGTTCCGCCGTTGGTGACTGTAATGGTTTGATAGTTGTTATTTTGCGCCTGGACCTCGTTGGAGAATCCCAGCGAAAAAAGTGAGAGGAGAATGCAAACTGCAACAGCATACATAAACAGATACTTCATTTCCGGGGGAAATCTACTTACTCTTAAAGACAAATCTAGTGTGGAATTTTTAATAATCCAGATGCCATGCGGCCATGTATGTTCGTAAGTCCTTAGAAACAATAGTTTTGTAAAGAAATGTATCGAGCGGTTATAGCGAGGAGTCTCCCGACGAAATTCGGATGGGTTAAAAGTGCGCAGGAAGTTGGAAATGGTGCGCCCGGAGAGATTCGAACTCCCGACCTAACGGTTCGTAGCCGTTCGCTCTATCCAGCTGAGCTACGGGCGCAAAGTGCATCAAAAAGCACGCGAAGAGGCAAGGAATCGGTGCAACTTGCTGAAAAATCTGCGTGCCGGATATGAAATATCCTATCGGACAGAGAACGGTGCGTCAATGGAAGTGGTGTCGTTTCCCAAAAGCGGAAACTCGTTGCAAAACAGGCTTGGAAAGGTTCTAACGCGAAGTTCTGATGACGATCCGCTTGCGCGAATATTACTCCAAAGATTAATGTGCGGTAGAAGGGGTTGATCCTCCAAATCCCGCGCCAGATAGAGCATCCAGAGGATGTATGGTTTGTGAGGAACTGTGTAGTTATTGCATGCAATGTGCAAAATCTACGCATGCGCGTTCTGGGTTAGTCTTTATTTTCATAGAGTTTCAGATGGTATGCCAAGTGCAAAATTCTAATCAGACGAAGTGGCGCGCAACGGGGTGTCCTTAGAGAGACTTCGGCCAGAGGTTAATCTTAGGCACCCCTTGCATATTCCGTGAATAAGGTTTGATCCCAGAAAAGCCTTCCCCCGCGCAAGATTTGGGAGCAAAACCTGCGAAGAGCGCGATTTCGACTTTCTGACCTACCCCAATTTGGTTCTCAGGCGAGAACCAATTTTTCCAGCAAATCGACTCCAGCCCGGCGTAACAACCCAGAGACAACGGGTTCCTTGAAGCGGGAAGCGTCGTATTCCACACGCACAATGCGGTCTTTTTCGTGGAAGGCGATGCGGCGGACGCCATAGACTTCGCGCAAGCTGTCAATTGCGCGCATTTCCGCCTCTGTGGGGGCATTACCGTAACGATAGGCGACTTCCATCTGGGTCATGTCTTGTTAGGCCTCTGGGTACTAAGATACAACAATCGAAGTATCAGACTGAAGAATCAAATACTTTTAGCCCCTTATGGATCCTAATCTCAAAGTCCTTAAAACCGAGGTATTGAAAACAGAGCCGGCAAACACGAGTAAAGACCCCGTTTGCGGGATGACGGTGAACAAGGCGTCGGCAAAGCACACGGCGGAACACGGGGGAGATGCCTACTATTTTTGCAGTGCCGGATGCGTGAGCAAGTTTAAAGCTGATCCTGAGAAGTATCTCAATTCTGAGACGCATGGCGCGCAGAGCAAATTAGTTGTGATTCCATCTTCTGTTTCCAAGTCAGAGCCACATGAAAGAACTATTTCTGGCAGCGCGTATGTCTGCCCCATGTGCCCGGAGGTGCGGGAAACGAAGCCGAAGCCTTGTCCGAGTTGTGGGATGGCGTTGGAGCGGGAGATGCCGCTTGCGGCGACGCGCAAGGAATATACCTGCCCGATGCATCCGGAAATGGTGCGCGATGGGCCGGGGCACTGTCCGATTTGCGGAATGGCCTTGGAGCCGCGAACGGTCGCGGCTGAAGAGGACAATCCTGAACTGCGGGACATGACGCGGCGATTCTGGGTAAGTTTGGCGCTCACGGCGCCGCTGCTCGGAATCGCGATGGCGGGCATGCTGCCGGGCATGCCGGTGCAGCGCTTTATTTCGGGCGGAGGGTTGGCGTGGCTGGAACTTTTGCTTGCTAGTCCTGTGGTTCTTTGGGGAGGTTGGCCATTCTTCCAGCGAGGCTGGGCGTCCGTAGTGAACCGCTCAATGAACATGTTCACATTAATCGCCATGGGTACGGGTGTTGCTTATGGCTATAGCGCAATTGCAACGATTTTCCCTTCGATCTTTCCGGAATCTTTTCGCGGAATGAGTGGAAACCCTGACGTTTATTTTGAGGCGGCAGCGGCGATTGTCACCCTCGTGTTGCTTGGGCAAGTTTTAGAGTTGCGGGCACGAAGCCAGACCGGCGCGGCCATCCGTTCGCTGATGGATTTAACGCCGAAGACGGCACGGATTGTGCGCGATGGCTCGGAACAAGATATCCCCCTCGATGAAGTGCAGAAGGGCGACCAATTGCGGGTTCGCCCGGGCGAAAAGGTTCCAGTGGATGGCAGCGTCATCGAAGGGCGAAGCCCGGTGGACGAAGCCATGCTAACGGGTGAATCCATGCCGGTGGAAAAAGAACCTGGCATGAACGTAATCGGTGGGACGGTGAATGGAGCGGGATCATTCATCATGCGGGCGGAGCGGGTCGGGCGCGAAACCATGCTGGCACAGATCATCCAGATGGTGAGCCAGGCGCAACGCAGCCGCGCGCCGATTCAACGGCTGGCGGACAAAGTCGCAGGATGGTTTGTGCCGGCGGTAATCGGAGCGGCAGCGGTGACGTTTGTCTTGTGGAGTTTGTTAGGGCCGCAACCTCGACTGGCACACGCCATTGTCAATGCCGTCGCAGTGCTGATTATTGCCTGCCCATGTGCTCTTGGATTGGCGACGCCGATGGCGATTATGGTGGCGACAGGACGTGGAGCGAAATCCGGCGTATTGATTAAGAACGCGGAAGCCCTGGAAACCCTCGAAAAAGTGGACACGTTGGTTCTGGACAAAACAGGAACCTTGACGGAAGGAAAACCGGCGCTGGAGTCGGTGGTTGTGGTTCCGGGGCAGGAGGAGATGGAGTTGGTGCGGCTGATTGCGAGTTTGGAGCAGGGAAGCGAACATCCGATTGCCTCCGCGATTGTGGCGGCCGCGAGGGGAAATGATCTGAAGCTTATTTCCGCGGGCAACTTTGAGGTTTCTCCGGGCCTCGGCGTCAGCGGAATGATTGACGGCAAGACTGTCCTGGCAGGAAATGAAAAATTCTTTGAAGAGCGAAAGATCGCCGTGGATGTTTTACGCGGCAAAGCCGATGAACTAAGAAGTGACGGCCAAACGGTCATTTTCGCCGCGGTGGATAGTCAACTACGAGGGGTGCTCGGAGTTTCAGATCCGATCAAGGCTTCGACAGAGCGAGCGCTATCCGAATTGAGGCGAGAGGGGCTGAAAGTAGTTATGTTGACCGGGGACAGCCTGCTGACGGCCAAGGCTATAGCTGGGAAGCTGGGCATCGAAGAATTTGAGGCAGGAGTGCTGCCGGGGCAGAAAGCGGATGTCATTAAGCGTCTGCAAAGCCAGGGACGCGTGGTGGTTATGGCCGGAGATGGCATCAACGATGCTCCAGCGTTGACGCAGGCGCAAGTAGGCATTGCCATGGCGACGGGCGCAGACATCGCAATGGAAAGCGCCAGCATCACATTGCTGAAAGGTGACTTGATGGGAATTGCGCGAGCGCGCAAGTTAAGTCGCGCGACGATGAACAATATCCGGCAGAATCTTTTCTTTGCGTTTGTGTATAACTTGCTGGGAGTTCCGGTAGCGGCGGGAGTGCTGTATCCGTGGTTTGGGATTTTGTTAAGCCCGATTCTGGCGGCGGCCGCCATGAGCTTCAGTTCGGTTTCGGTGATAGGGAATTCGCTGCGATTGCGAAGGGTGAGTTTGTCGGTCACATTATTTGCACCACTCTTAGTTGCACCGCTTTTTATTTGCACCACGGGCGATAATTGACACATTCTGTGGACTGCACAACAATATGTGCACCACACACAATTCAGGAGAGATACATGGCAGACGAGGGCGTGCAGTTGCAATCGGATTCGGGAGGCAACGGCGGGAAATGGCTGCTGGTGATTCTGGCGATTGCCTTCGCCGCAGGGACCGCGTACGGATTTTTCGATCTCCACACCAAGCTGAACAAAATGGCGCAGGACCAAGTCGCGAGCAGTTCTCAGATTGCGGACCTGACCAAGCGGATGGAATCGTCGGAAGCTGACGATGAAACGCTGGCCAAGCAACTGGGCCTAACCAAGAAAGAGCTGGCCGAGCGCTCGGAGCAATTACAGCGAGAGCAGAAGGCGTCAGTAGCGAGACTTGCAGCGGAACAGGCGGCCCAGCAAAAGGGCATTAACCAGGTCAGCGGTGATCTTGCCAACGTAAAAACCGACGTCGGCGGTGTGAAGACGGATGTTGCCTCCACGAAATCTGAATTGGCCGCAACCGAAGCGAAATTGCAAAGCACGGTCGGTGATCTGGGCGTGCAGAGTGGCCTGATTGCCAATACCCGGCAGGATTTGGAAGTCCTCAAGCATAAGGGCGATCGCAATTACTACGAATTCACGCTGGTTAAGGGTGCCAAACCACAGCCCGTAGGAACGGTCAGCCTGCAACTCAAGAAGAGCGATGAGAAAAAAGGGAAGTTTACGATGAATGTGACTTCCGACGACAAGACCATCGAGAAAAAGGACCGCAACATCAGCGAGCCCATTCAGTTCTATAGCGGGCGCGACCACATGCTCTATGAAATTGTGGTGTGGACAGTCAATAAGAAACAAGCCACGGGATACCTGAGCACGCCGAAGGGCGCTCCAGTACCAATTACAACTTCGCAGACCACCAGCCAATAGGATCATGTATCCTGGCGCGCATGTGCTGGCCCAAATCGCGGTTCGCACGCTGACCATCTATGTTTTGGTGCTGGTTGGCGTGCGTTTAAGCGGCAAACGTGAAGTGGGGCAGATGACGCCTTTCGACCTCACGCTTTTACTTCTGCTGAGCAATTCCGTACAAAATGCGATGACTGGGCCGGACACTTCTCTGGCCGGCGGTGCTGTGGCGGCGGCGACACTATTGACGTTGAACTATATTGTGGGAGCCATCTCTGGCAAGAACCGAAAATTCCGCAAGTTCATTGAAGGTCAACCGACGCTACTGATTCACGATGGCAAAGTCATCTACGATCACATGAAGAAAGAGCGCGTCAGCAAAGACGAATTGGATCGCGCATTGCGGGAGCATGGCATTCCGAGTTGCAAGGATGTCGCGCTGGCAGTCTTGGAAGTGGATGGCACGATCAGTTGTTTGAAGTACGACGATTTGAATCCGCAAGCCAATAGCCACATGGTCCGCAAGCGTTTCCTGCAAAAACACCAATAAGCCTTCTTCACTCAAACAAAAACGGATTCCTCGCGGGTTCTCGCCGCTACGCGGCTCCGAATCGCTCGGAATGACAAGATGGTTTGTTATTTGGTTAGTACGAGCGGGACCGGTTCATCATAAGGAGTGACGGTCACGCTCAGAGATTTGCGGCTGGCGAAAGTGTCTGGTTTCACGGGGAAGAGCAGCATAATCGTTCCGCGCTGCGATTGGCCGGGAGCGATGCGATCTTCAGGCTTGACCGGGTCGAGAGGAGCTTTCTTGAGATCAGGGAAGGCCTGATAATAGCGGGCGAAATCGGCTGCTGAAACGACTTGGTCGGAGAGTTGCGCACCGCCGGTATCAAGCGTGCCTCGAATATCGTGGATTACATAGGGAATCCTGCCATTGTTTTGAATCGTGATATTCAGCGCGAGTAACGTCGCGTTTTGGCCGGGGACTTCAACAGAATGGATGGTATCAATGGACCCGCTGGCAAAAGAATGAGGCCGATGGATGAATGAATATATCGCGATGGCGACCCCGATGACGACCAGGCAAGCGCCGACGATGGCGGCGGGTGGAAGCTTTTTTGAAGGCGCACTGAATTCCTCGCCGATGTTGAAGGGGATGGGTGCAGGCGGATGAGACGGAGTTTCGTCGGGCATGGGTTGATTTTATGCCTTTCCTCAGGAAAATATGAGAAGCAACCTAGACTACGGATTGTAGATAGAGTGAATCTACTTAAGGCCGAGGACCCATGTATAAGAAACTATTCCCACTCGCTCTTATCATTTGCACTGGCTGTAGCTCTTCCATCTCTTCGAGCAGTCCGCGCTTCACACATGTGGATGTTGATGGCCCTTTGCCATTCGTTTTCTTCGATCAGGAGACCAAGCAAGTGTGCTGGGGGCTCGGTGAAAGCATACACGGCTCTCAGGTGACAGTCACAATCAGAGTTAAACCCACGGATGATCCTGTAGAAATCGCGATCCCGGTTTGCAAAGACCTGAAATAGGCAAATCGCTAATTGCCAAATCTAAGCTGCAAGTGGCCATGCGTGTTTCATTGCTTTGGCGAATTGATTCACAGGCAAAGTATTCAAGACATCTTCCTTTGTGAGCCAGGCGCGGCGGGCTTGGAGAATGCCATAGCGAATCTTCTCAAGATGTGAGGTGTGGTGTGAGTCGGTGTTGATAACGATCTTCACGCCGTGCTGTTTGGCGAGACGGAGATGGCGGTCACCGAGATCAAGGCGATCAGGGTAAGAGTTTAATTCCATCGCGACTTTGTTTTTAGTGGCGGCCTTAAAGATTGCATCCACGTCGAATTGGAAAGCTTCGCGGCGCAACAATAGGCGACCTGTGGGATGGCCCAGAATCGAAGTATTTGGGTTCTCAATCGCTTTGAGCAGCCGATCGGTCATTTCTGCGGGCGTTTGATTAAAGTGTGAATGCACGCTGGCGATGACGAGGTCCATTTCTTCAAGAACGGAATCAGAGAGATCGAGTGAACCATCCGCCAGAATGTCCACTTCGATTCCCGCGAAAATCTTCAGACCTTCCGTTACTTTATCTACCTCATGGATGCGCTTGATGTGTTCGATGGCGCGTTTGTCGTCGAGGCCATTGGCGAAGGCGAGGTTCTTGGAGTGGTCGGTAATCGCCATATATTTGTATCCACGCTCACGAACGGCCTTGGCCATTTCCTCAATGGTGTTGCGCCCGTCGGTTTCAACGGTGTGCATGTGTACGTCGCCCTGAATGTCGGCCTGGGTAATAAGTTTTGGGAGTGCGTGTTTTTCGGCGGCCTCGATTTCGCCTAAATTTTCGCGCAGCTCGGGCGGGATGTAATCGAGGTTCAGTTTGGCGTAGATTTCCTCTTCTGTCTTAGCGGCGACGGATTTTTCGTCGTCGAGGCGCGCGAGGCTGTATTCGTTCAGCGTGTAGCCCATCTTGAGTGCACGCTGGCGCAGCGCGACGTTGTGGGCCTTCGACCCGGTGAAATATTGCATCGCTGCGCCGAACGAACCGGGCGCGAGCAGGCGAACGTCCACTTGCATGCCTCCGCGAAGGCGAAAGCTGACTTTGTTGTCACCTTTCGCGATAACGTCTAAAATCCCCGGCAGCTTAAGAATATGCTCGGCGAGCGCGGCGCGTCCGTCCTCGGTAACACAGGCTTTCCCTGTAACTAAAATGTCGAGATCACCAACCGTTTCACGGCCGCGGCGCAAGGAACCGGCAGGAGTAATTTTTTCGATGCCCGGATAATCTTTCAAGTGCTCGATGATTTTTTCGGCCTGAATTTCAGCGGCGTCGAGCAGGAAACGTCCGGCGATGCGACGATAATCTTCGATGGCTTTGAGCAGTTTCTGTTCTTGTTTTTCGCCCATCCTCGGCAATTCGCGAATCTTGCCTTCACGGGCGAGTTTTTCGACGCCTTCCAAGTCACTCACCTGATAAGCGCTCCAAATAAGAGCTATGGTCTTGGGTCCAAGACCTTGAATCTTGAGCAGGTCAAGCATGGTGGGACGGTATTTCTTGAGCAGGTCGGCGTGCAGACTGAGACGGCCATCTTTGAACATCTCTTGCAAGTTGACCAGCATACCTTTGCCGATGCCGCGAATCTCCAGAACTTTTTTCGGTTCACCGATCAAATCGGCGATTTGCTGGGGCATAGCTTCAATGGCTTCAGCGGCGTTGCGATACGAGCGAATGCGGAAGGAATCCTGCCCGTCAATTTCGAGCAGGTCGGCGGTTTCGTAGAGGATGCCAGCGATGGTTTTGTTGTCCACGATTCAAGAGTAAATTAAGAAGTTGTCGAAGCGAAAGATGGAGGGACACGTATGGCTTGGCCGTAAATGTGCGGGAGATTGGACAAGCCCACATTCACAACCGAACGAAGACCCACATCTGGTTGTTCCGCGACAGTCTTCGCTACTGCGCGGAAGCTTAAGCGACCTTGGTTACGTTTGCAGCCTGCTGCCCTTTGGGGCCCTGGGTAATTTCGAACTCGACGGCGTCCCCTTCTTGCAGACTCTTGTACCCCTCAGCGGTGACAGCGCTGTAATGCACAAAGACATCCGGGCCGTCTTCGCGTCCTATGAACCCGTACCCCTTCGCGTTGTTAAACCACTTGACGGTGCCTTTCAGTCGATCCACTCACACACCCCCTGGCACGAACTCTTTGGCGCGGAGGCCGTGCCTTGTTAATTTTGCACACATTGTGCGTCTATGTGATGGGGCTGTCAAGCTGCAAAGGGATTAGAAAGGCGATTATTTTTTGTGACGGTCACCTAACCAGAGGATTCCTGAAATGGTCTTAGCGTCCATTACGGTGTTATTCCGGACCATTTTGAGCGCGGCATTCAGTGAAAAGAAGCGCGTAGCAATCATTTCATCGGCTTCGGGCTGGGCGATTCCCGCTTTCAAGCCTTCCGCAAGAAATATGGACATGGTTTCGGCCACAAAGCCCGGACTGGCGTAAAACTTAAGGATGCGCCTCCATTTTGAGGCCGTAAAGCCCGTTTCTTCGAGCAATTCGCGTTTGGCGGCGCCGAACTCTTTTTCGCCCTTATCAATGCGCCCCGCCGGCAATTCCCACATAAAACGTTGTGCGGCATGGCGATATTGGCGCTCCAGCAGGACGTAAGGAACGCGATCTCGGAGTTCAACGGCTAGAATAACCACCGAACCGGTATGGTGAACAATATCGCGGCGCGCGCGGATGCCATGCGGTTCCTGAACATGATCGCTGGTCACCCAGAAGGCTGGTCCGCGGTAAACAAGTTTGGAGGAAAGAAGGCGGCCTTTGGTCTGTTTAGTCTTGGATGTAGTGCGTTTTGCTGATGATTTCGGCATGCAAAAACTATAAATGAAAGTGAGAGCTGCGTAAGAAGTGAGCTTTGCTGCATTTGCAGGTACTGATATCCTCCGACCATGACGAAACGTCCGTCAGTTGCGATTGTGGGCGCAGGCAGGTTGGGTTCAACGCTACTACGCGAGCTGCCGCGCGCAGGATACCGAATTATTGAAGTTGTGGCACGCGACAGGAAAGAATCATTGCAAAGATTGCCAGATCTTTCCGGACCGCGAAAGCGAATCGTTTCCACTTACGAAACCGCAAAGTTGGAAGCAGAGCTTATTTGGTTCTGTGTTCCCGATGCAGAAATCGTCAATGCCGCGCGGTTGCTGGCAAGAAGAACAAACTGGGAAGGTAAAAAGGCTTTCCATTCAAGCGGCGCGTTGGGCAGCGCTGAATTGGGTATTTTGCGCCGCAATAGTGCAAAAGTGGCATCGGTGCATCCGTTCATGAGCTTTGTACTTGCTTCAAAGCCGAGTTTAGGCGGGGTGCCATTTGGGCTGGAAGGCGATGCGGCCGCAATCGTTTTGGCGCGGCGAATTGTAAAGGATTTGGGTGGCATAGCGTTCCTCGTCCCGAAAGCAGGGAAGATTGCGTATCACGCGTGGGGATCTTTTGCGTCTCCGCTGCTGGTTGCGTTGCTCGCTGCCGCTGAGGAAGTAGCGGATTTGTCAGGCGTATCCCGGGAGTTGGCGCGCAAACGGATGATGCCGATGATTTTGCAGACATTGGCAAACTATGAAAAACTTGGCCCGGCCGCGGCATTCAGTGGCCCGATTGTGCGTGGGGATGCAGGAACCGTTCGGGCGCACATCAATGTGTTGCGTAAGAAACCCGATGCCAAAGAAGCCTACATTGCATTGGCGAAAGCCGCGATACGGTTTTTGCCGGCGCGGAACAAAGAACAATTGAAGAAGGCAATTCGCGGTTAGCCAGCAAAATCTAAACTACGCATCATGCCGCAGCATCACTCGCTGAATTTGCCGGGCATGACCGGTCGTTTCATCGGCATCCACGACGACAGCGCATAAACGCGTATCCCCAGTCGCAGGTTCGAAACGCACCGGCATATTGTCAAGGAAGCGGCCAATCACAAGATCTTTTTTGACGCCAATCACCCCGTCGTAGGGGCCGGTCATACCAACATCGGTGACATAGGCTGTGCCTCCGGGCAGTACGCGCTCGTCTGCGGTTGGAATATGGGTATGGGTGCCGACGATTGCGGTGACGCGGCCATCGAGGTACCAACCAAGAGAAACTTTTTCCGAAGTGGCTTCAGCGTGAAAGTCCACAAATATGATTTTAGCTTTAACACTCTTGAGCAGTTGATCGGCCACGCGAAAGGGATCGTCATTAGAGGCCATGAAAACGCGGCCCTGAAGATTGATGACTGCATAAGGCGTATTTTTCTTTTTGCCTTCGAAAATCCCCCAGCCAGGAAGGCCTGCGGCATAGTTGGCCGGACGGAGTACGCGGCGCTCCATGGCGTGCTGATTGCCGTCAGCCTGTTTAAAGTAGTCAATGATTTCGCGCTTGTCCCATACGTGGTTGCCGGTTGTGATGACATCAATGCCAAGTTCGAAGAATTCGTCGATAAGTTGCGGCGTAATACCGAATCCGGCAGCAGAGTTTTCACCGTTGGCGATGATGAGATCAATGGCATAATCGCGAACGAGTTCCGGCAGGCGATCTTTCACAATCGTTCGCCCCGGGCGCCCGAAAATATCGCCAATGAAAAGAATTTTCACTATCTTTCGATGTTATCACGCAGAAATTTAATGTCAGTACGCTCAGATAATCCGGCAGTTTTCAAGAAGTCATAGTTTCCTGAAGGGTTTAAAGTCAGTCCGCTGACTCGCTTTGTTGCTACCAGAACGTTATCGTAGTACCAGAGATTGATGGCAGGCACATCTTCCGCGAGAATGCGTTGTACTTCGTCATAGAGTTGTTTTCGCGTATCGCGGTTGTCTGCCATCCGCGCCTGGTCAATCAGCAAATCAAGGCGCGGGTTTTCATAAAAACTCCGATTGCCGCCTTTGGGAGGAATGCGCGAGGAATGAAAAACGTACTCGAACATGTCGGGATCTTCATTTCCGCCGATCCAGCGAAGGGAATACATTTGAAAAACGCCATGCGTGACATCCGAAAGGAACGTTGCAAACTCGTAACTGCGAATATCGAGGGCGATGCCCACATCTCGAAGCTGTTGCTGCAAGACCGCGGCGAGCAGACGAGTGCTACCCTCGGTGGAGGTCTTCATGGTGAGATGAAAGCGCACACCATTCCGCGCCGGATAACCAGCTCGATCTAGTAACTGGCGAGCACGCGGTGGATCGTAATCGCAACGGGGTACGTCGCCGTCATACGCCCAGCTTTGCGGAGGAAGAAGGCTGTTAGCTGGTTTTGCAAAATCGCGCAGCACATAATGAATGAGTGGCCGCCGGTCAATGGCGCAAGCCAGCGCCTGCCGCACTTTTGTATTCTTCAGAATCGGGTCGTGGAGGTTAAAAGAAAGATATGCGAGAACAGTGCCGGGCGCGCTCAAAATCTGAAGCTTGGGTTCATGCTCGAGTGTTAGAACAGTGTCGAAGGGCAGGGCATTGATGGCAACATCAGCACTTCCTTTGCGGAGTTCAAGGGCGCGCGTGGTGTCATCTGGAACGACCATGAAACGCACGCCTTCGAGCTTGGGAACTGCGCCCCAGTAAGAGTCGTTACGGGCGAGGATGACCTCTTTGTCCTGCTCCTGACTGATGAAGCGAAAGGGTCCGCTGCCAACGGGATGGGTACTCAATTCACTACCGCTGCCCTCGGGAACGATGCCGATGGCCCCTTCGGAAAGATTCCAAAGCAGAGAGGCGTCGGGTTGTTTCAGATGAAAGATAACGGTTTTGTCATCGCTAGCTTCAATGTGATCGACAAAGCGATAGGCTGCGCTTTTCGTACTGCGAATTTTGCCTTGCAGCAACGAGTCGAATGTCCACTTCACATCGCGCGCAGTGAGAGCTTGGCCATTATGAAATTTAATACCCTGGCGAAGATGAAAAACATACGTGAGCGGGTCTGGTGCTTCACAGTGCTCGGCAAGACCTGGTTGAACATTCAAATGATCGTCGCGAGTGAGCAAAGCGTCAAAGATAAGTTCATCAATTCGCTCGGATTGCGCGTCGAGTCCCACACGCGGGTCAAGGTTCGTCGGGCTGCTTTCAATCATCATGACCAGTATTTTGGGATCAGGAGGTTTGGAGCAGGAAATCGTTGCTATAAGCGCCGCAAATAACAAAATCGTCCAGCCACGTGTCTTAAATCTACGCATAACAGATTTTCCCAAGGATGGCAGACTTCCTTGCCCCAGTGGCAGAGGGTATATTCGAAGGTCGTTTGTGCCAAGTCTGGTATGCCAGCACTGCGAAGGCGACTGCTTCTTTGGCCTCTGATGGCATGCCAAACTCATCGGAAAGACGGAGGTTCAATCCAAGCACGCGAACTTCGTTGGTCAGCATGGCCATGAGCGTCGGATTTTTTGTTCCACCACCAGAAGCGACAAATTCGCTATAGCTGCCTTTCTTGTTTAAAACGAGGCGGCGCACGGATTCCCCAATCGAGCGGGCGGTGAGCGCAGTTGCTGTGGCAACGATGTCTTGTTTTTCGGCAGGCTGGCATAGTTGCACAAATTCCTTGACGAACTCTCGACCAAATTCTTCGCGCCCGGCAGTTTTTGGCGGTTTACGCAGGAAGTATTTCCGCTTCAGAAGTTTCTTGACGACGTCGTCGAGCACGCGGCCTGAAGCCGCAATTTTGCCATCGCGATCGTAAGATCTGCCGAAGAGGTGTTCGGTGACCGCATCAATCACCATATTCCCCGGCCCGGTATCGAAAGCAAAAACCTGGTGCAGGGAAGCGTTCGCGGGAATTGCGGTAAGGTTGGCAATTCCTCCAATATTTTGCGCAATGCGGCCTATCTTTTTATCGCGATAAATCAGGAAATCGAGGAAGGGAACCAGCGGTGCGCCTTTACCTCCGGCTGCCATATCAGCGGGGCGAAAATCACATACGACAGGTACTCCCACGCGCGCCGCCATTACTGAGCCTTCGCCAGTTTGCCATGTTGAGGAAATTTTCCTGCCTAAGAACAGACCCGGCTCGGCCTGGTGATAGAGAGTTTGGCCATGGCATCCAACTAACCGAGCCCGCACTTGAAATTCGCGCTGCGTGACCAGGACCGCCTGAGAATACAATTCCGCAAGGAGAAAATTCAGGCGTGCAAGGTCGGCCACGCTGGCTTGTTTCGCATTCATCGCACGGAGAACTGCCGTACGTACATTTTTCGGATATGGGACTTCGCTATGCCCAATAAGCTTCAAAGCCAGAGAATGATTTTTGCGCTGAGATATTTGTACTAAAGCGACGTTGATGCCGTCCGCGGAGGTTCCACTCATCACGCCAGCAACGATCATGCGGAAGCGCGCCTCGTGTTGTCGTTCAGAATTGTGGCCATGCGAACTTCTTCGGTAAATTCCCAGAGCGCACGCTGAAGTTTTCGTATTTTCGTTTCAGAGAGAGAAGCCGTGCGTTGACGCAAAACCGACGATTTCCGTTTAAATGTAGCTATCCGCTCTGCCGACTCTTTCGCTCTGTGTGCGAATTTGCGATCTTTTTGTGCGATGGCAATCAGGTACTCGTAAGATCGCGTTACATATTCTTCCATCTGACAAATCAAGCAAATATCGCCACCGGCGCGGATAAAGTTCTCGGCTGCTTGTTCAATCGGTGCAGCTTTCAAAACTCCACCCATTTCCAAATCGTCGGAGACGATCAAGCCGCGATAGCCAATCTTCTTTCGAAGAACATCTGTTATCCATTTTTTTGAAAGTGATGCTGGCGACGCATCATGCGTAAATTGCGGATAATTCGCGTGCCCAACCAAGATCATTGGTGTATCGCGGCGCAAAGCGCGGTAGGGGTAAATATCTTCGTCCCACATCTTCTTGAAAGCTTTGTTTACGCTGGGCAATTCGTGATGGGTATCGAGATTCGCCTCGCCCAAGCCGGGAAAGTGTTTGATGGAAGCGATGACGCCAGCTGCTTGCAATCCTTTTATGAACTCTCTTGCATAAACGACAACCTGCCGCGGATCGGCCGAAACAGCGCGCGAACTCATAACGGTCCGGGATGCTTCAAGAGCCAAATCTACTACAGGAGCAAAATCCGTATTAAAGCCGAGCGCGCGGCAACAATGCCCGATGAGATTGCCATGCTTGCGGAACAAGATGCGGCTCCCGGTGGAAAATACGTCTGCGGCGGACGGTGCCCGGCCGAACACTTCGCGGAAACGATCCACCCGCCCACCTTCAAGATCAACGCAGGTCAATAAGGGAATATTTATGCGTTTCTGGCAATCTTTCAGAAGCTTTGCGGTTTGCATTCCATTGACGATATTGCGCCCGAAGAGAATGACACCTCCGGGCTGGATGCGAGTAAGTAAGTCGGCAAGCTGCGGAGACATCTCCACGCCATCGAAACCGATGACAAGCAACTGCCCGATGCTTTCCCCTAGATCGTTTTGTCGGGATTTTGGCAAAGAGTTCCTATTCGATTTGTTTCTTCAGCTCCGCGAGCAAATTCAATGCTTCAAGCGGAGTCAGGTGGTTCAAATCCACTTCACGCAGCTTTTCGAGGACGGGTTGCGACAGTGGGGTGAAAATCGTGAGCTGAGCCGGCCTGTCCGCAACATTACTCGCCAATCCGCGCTGCAAGCGCATTTCCATGTTCTCGTGCTCGGCCAGTACTTCGCGCGCACGTTCCACGACTTCATTGGGCAGGCCAGCGAGCTTTGCTACCTCGATGCCGTAGCTGCGGTCCGCGGCACCCGGCTCGACCTTACGCAGAAAGACCACCCCTCCGCCAGTTTCTTTGACGGAAACATGATAATTCTTGACTCCCGAAAGCTGCTCCGCCAACTCCGTCAGCTCGAAATAATGAGTGGCAAAAAGAGTCTTCGCTTTTGTTTGGGCGTGGATATATTCGACTGCGGCCCAAGCGATAGCCAGGCCATCATAAGTCGCCGTGCCCCGCCCGACTTCATCGAGCAAGACCAGTGAATGAGCGGTAGCGGTGTGCAGAATCGCTGCGGTCTCAGTCATTTCCACCATGAAGGTGGATCGCCCGCGCGCCAGATTGTCGCTCGCACCGATGCGAGTGAATACACGATCGGTAGTACCGAGGCGGGCAGAACGCGCGGGAACAAACGACCCCATCTGCGCCAGAATCACGATCAAAGCAGTCTGCCTTAAATAGGTAGATTTACCCCCCATATTTGGCCCGGTCAAAATCAGAACAGAATGTGTGGTTGAGTTCAGGTATAAATCGTTGGGAACGAAACGGTCTGTGCCTCCTGTCATTTCCTGCATTTCAATGACAGGATGCCGCCCTTCGACGATTTCGATGTCTTCCGATCCGTCGAATTCCGGCCTTGAATAATTTCGCAAAGCGGCAATGTGGGCCAGCCCTGCGAGGACATCCACTTCCGCCAAGGCAAGAGCCGTTTGGCGAATGCGCCTCGCTTCGCCGGCTATCGTCGCGCGAAGCTCCGCAAACAATCGCCGTTCAATCTCCACGATTTTTTCCTCAGCATCGAAGATTTTCGATTCGTATTCTTTCAACTCCGGAGTTGTGAAGCGCTCGGCGTTGACCAGCGTCTGTTTGCGTTCATAATCTGCCGGAGCGAGATGAAGATTCGCCTTCGAAATTTCAATGTAATAGCCAAAGATCGAGTTAAATTTTACTTTCAGCGAGCCGATGCCGGTGCGTTCACGTTCACGCTGTTCAATCTGTGCCACAAATTGCTTGCTATTACGGCTCAGGCTGCGTAGTTCATCAAGTTCGGCGTGAATGCCGTTCTGGATAACTCCGCCGTCGCTCAAAGAAATCGGTGGTTCTGGAATGATGGTGCGATCAATTTGGGTGCGTAAGTCGTCGAGAGGGTCGGTCAAGCCACTGAGCGTTTTTAAGCGTTCTGCTTCAAACTTATCGAGAGATCCGAGCGCCGAAGGTATTTTCGCCAGCGATGCCGACAAAGCCAGCACGTCCCGCGGGTTCGCCGTCTCAAGTGTCACCCGGCTTAGCAACCGTTCCAGGTCGAGGACGCCGCTTAGTGACCTCCGCAATTCTTCGCGGACGACGGTATTTTTCATTTGCGCTTCAACGGCGTCAAGCCGCGATTGAATCTCGGCGATGTCAATCGAAGGCCTTAAGAGCCAGGCCCGCAGCAACCGCTTGCCCATAGGCGTAACAGTCGCGTCAATCGCGCGAAAAACCGTGAAGCCCGTCTCGCTCCCGGGAAAACTAGCGGTAAACATCGGCTCAATCAGCTCGAGATTTCGCACTGTTACGGCATCGAGTACAAGACAGTTTTGCCGTTCGTAGAACCCGATGCGATCTACATGCTCAAGAGAGCCGCGCTGCGTAGAGCGCACATAATGGAGAATCGCGCCCGCCGCTGTTGCCGCGGCCGGCTTGCCTGCCAGCCCAAAACCCTCAAGCGACATCACTCCAAAATGATTTTCCAGAAGGGGGATGGCGTGGTCGGCGGCAAATATCCAATCATCCATCGGTGTCTCGGCAAATCCTTCGCGACTCTCACGTTCGAATAGCGGTAACGACGAAGCGTATAAGACCTCTTTGGGCCGTAACTGCTGCAACTCGTCTTGAATTCGTTTTGCCGCTTCAGCGCCATGGAATTCCGTGGCGCGAAACTCACCGGTGGAAAGATCCAGCGCGGCGAAACCTGCGCGGTCGCCAGATTGCGTCACCGCGGCAAGAAAATTGTTTTCTTCAGAGCCGAGGGAAGAATCAGCGGCCGTCCCCGGCGTAATCACCCGTGTCACTTCGCGCCGCACCAGTTTTTTAGCCAGGCGGGCATCTTCCATCTGGTCGCAGATCGCGACTTTGAATCCTTTGCGAATTAATTTCGCAATGTATCCCTCAGCTGCATGGTAAGGAACACCGCACATGGGGATCGCCATGCCTTTTTCCTTGTTGCGGGAAGTCAGCGTGATTTGCAATTCACGCGAGGCAAGCACGGCATCTTCGAAGAAAAGCTCGTAGAAATCGCCTAAGCGAAAGAACAAGAGGGCACTGGGATGTTCCTTTTTGATGGCGGCGTATTGCCGCATCAGTGGCGTGGAGGCTTCAGTCATGAAGGGAGGAGTAATGGGCGGATTATAACAAACGCTGGGTATATTTCTCCTGCACTTTTAGACGATGATGCGCAGTTGACGGAGCCTCGCTGAAATGCTCTTCTACTGAAGTATGGAATTGCGCAAAGATCCCATTACGCGATCCTGGGTCATCACTGGCGACGACATCGCTACGGAAGGTCTGTCCAGTTCAACAGCGAATGTCTCCGGGATATGCGAGTTTTGTTCTGTCACCACTTCGAACTTACATTCTGTGGCGAGTATGGCGGGACTGGCTGGTGCGCCATGGTCGGCGCGGGCGGTGGTGCATCCTGCTCCTCTTTATCACATTGAGGGGGAAACTACGCGCCGGGGAGACGGAATTTACGACCGCATGAGACCAGTGGGCGCTCATGAAGTGCTTCTTGAAAATTACAAGCATGATCGGCAGTTATGGAATTCAAGCGACGCCGAGATCGAGCAGTTTTTGATGCTGGTGGCGCAGCGCATACAGGACCTAAAGCTCGATACTCGCCTGAAATACGTCAGCGTATTCAAAAATTACGGAAAGAGCGCTGGACAGGAATTCGAACATCCAAATTCGCAATTAACCGCGACGACGTTTGTTCCACGGCGCGTGCTTTACGAATTGCGCGCGGCCCGAGAATACTTCGTAGCCAAAGAGCGCTGCGTTTTTTGCGACATTCTCGCGCAGGATATCCGGCAGGAACTTCGCATTGTTGAAATGCGCGGTGACTATATCGCGGTTTGCCCCTATGCGCCGCGTGTCCCTTATGAGACCTGGATTCTGCCGCGCACGCATGAGGCATCCTTTGAACGCCACGGGTTGAATCGCCATGGCAGCTTGCGCGACCTGGCCGCGCTTCTGCGGCACACGCTACAACGCATTCGCAGCGTGAGTGAAGAGTTTCATCTTGTGCTGCATACTTCTCCGAACAGCCTGCACCGCTCTTCGACGCTGGGTTATTGGAAGACCATTGATGAGGACTATCACTGGCACATCGAGATCCTCCCGGTGTTGGGATCGAAATCGAAGTCTTATACGTTCAAAGAAGTCTATTATTCTCCACTGACCTCGGAAACAGCGGCGAAACGTCTGCGGGAAGTCAATGTGGATGTAAAGCTGCCGGGAAGCTAGTTGCATCTTGTTTGGTGCAGCTATAATCAACATCTAAGCGGATTTGTTCGCATATCTATGCCCATTGTTTGGCTGCGTGTCGCGCTTGTATGTTATGGAGTCGGCCTGCTTTATGCCTTGGTCGCGCTGACCCGCGCCAGCGATTTGCTCAGCCGGATCGCCTTGCACGCCGCGTATTTGGGCATGATTTTTCAACTTGTCTCGCTGGCCGAGACTGCAAGCACAGCTCCTCAACTCACTCTATTCTCTGCGCATAATCTTGAGGCATTGCTGGCACTGCTCATCATGACGGCATTCATGATCGTTTACGGCATCTATAAAACAACTTCGCCGGGTATCGTAGTCTTTCCACTCGTATTTTTACTGACGTTTCTGACCGCGACCGGCCAGCAGCCATTTCTATTTTCTCCCGCAGCCAATCGGGGATGGCTCATCGTACACATCTGCTTCATTTTGGCAGGATATGCCGCGATTGTGCTGAGCTTTGGGGCAAGTTTGCTGTATTTGATCCAGGAGCGATCTCTCAAGTCCAAGCGCGCCAGTGGATTGCTGTCCCGTTTGCCAGCGCTGGAAGTCATTGATGAAATTGGCCTGCGTTCGCTTTTGCTGGGATTTCCTTTCATGACTGTCGGCTTGATCGTCGGGATGGCGCTGGCGCAACAGACATTTGGCACGGTTAATTTTCTCGACCCGAAAATCTTTCTCTCGCTGCTGATGTGGGCCGTGTACATGGTTTTGCTATACACCCGCTGGAGTTCCGGTTGGCGCGGGCGCCGCGCGGCGTACCTGGCTTCGGGAGCGTTTGCTGCTGCGGTGATTGCCTGGGCTGCAAATACCATTCATAGGTTCGGAGTGTCATGAACTTTCAGCTCATCGGCGTGAACCACAATACCGCGCCGGTCGAGGTGCGTGAAAAACTTGCGGTTCCCGAGTCACGCCTGCCGGAGGCAACCAAGCTCTTTGCCGGACATCCGGGAGTTGAAGAGGGATTGATTCTTTCCACTTGCAACCGTGTGGAATTGCTGGCCCGCACCAAAAACGGCAGTGCTGACCTGCGTGGCTTCCTGCGTGATTATTTCCGGATGGATCCGGCCGATTTTGCGCCACACCTTTATGAGCGAGCGGGGAATGACGCGATTCGCCACCTCTTCCGCGTCGCTTCCAGTCTCGATTCCATGATCGTTGGCGAACCACAGATTTTGGGCCAAGTGAAAGAAGCTTACGCGACCGCGCGAGCGGTTGGGGCTGTTCATTCGCAACTGGATTTATTACTAACGCGGGCATTCGCCGTCGCGAAACGGGTGAGAACAGAAACCGCTGTCGGCTCATCGGCAGTATCTGTTGCATCGGTCGCCGTCGAACTTGCAAAGAAGATTTTCGGATCATTGCAGGGCAAGCACGTATATCTGGTTGGCGCGGGAAAGATGAGCGAACTAGCTGCCCGCCACCTGCTGGCACATGGCGCTGCATCCATCTTTGTCGCCAATCGCACGCATGAACGAGCCGCTCAACTGGCCGACAAATTTGGCGGCGAAGCGATTCGCTTCGAGCAACTGTACGAGACCTGTGACCGTGCCGATATCGTTATTACCTCGACGGGCGCACCACATGCCATCTTTCGCCGTGAGCACGGCGAGCTGTTCATGAGCCGCCGCAAAAACCGGCCCATGTTCTTCATTGATATCGCTGTGCCGCGCGACGTGGATGCAGAGATGAACAAGCTTGATGGCAT
>JAJPHW010000218.1 GCA_021325035.1 Terriglobia bacterium | reverse complement strand
AGCCGCTCACCCGGCTTGAGCATTTCTGGAGACAATCCGATGTACCCCGAATTAGAAAAAGAGATCGCCACTTACGAGCGGCGAACGCCGAAGTCCGCCGAGGCCCACAAGAAAAACCTCAAACGCATTCCGCTGGGTGTTGCCAGCAATTATCGCGCCTACGACCCCTATCCGATTTTTGTAAAAGACGCTGGGGGCAGCAAGTTCCGCGATCTCGATGGCAATGAATACATTGACCACAACCTGACTTTCGGCGCGTTGATGGCAGGCCATTGCCATCCCGCCGTGATGAAGGCCGCCGAAAAGCGCCTTTCCACTGGCACGATGTTCGGCATGCCCCACGATATGGAATGGGAACTCGCTGAAGAAGTCTGCACGCGTTTTCCCGTAGAAATGTGCCGCTTCGGCAATAGCGGAACTGAAGTGACCATGCACGCTGTTCGCATGGCCCGCGCGGCAACTGGCCGCGACAAAATCTTGAAATTTGAGGGGGCTTATCACGGCTTGCACGATGCAGCTCTTGTCAGCGTGAAGCCGCACGCACCGGAGTTTGGAGACATCAACGCTCCAACTTCCGTTCCGGGTGGATTGGGTGTGCCTAAAGCCAGCATTGATAACGTCACTATCGCCACATTCAACGATCTGAACTCAGTGGAGCATCGCTTTAAACAGTTTTCGGGGCAAATTGCCGCCATCATCCTTGAGCCGATCTTGATGAACGTGGGTCTCTGCATGCCGGAACCTGGCTTCCTGCAAGGGCTACGTGATATCGCCGATAAAAATGGCGCACTGCTGATTTTCGACGAGGTGAAAACCGGCGCGAAGCTCGGATGGGCCGGCGCTTCCGAATACTTTGGCGTAAAGCCGGACATGATTTGCCTGGCGAAATCCATTGGGGGTGGGTTGCCTTTGGCTGCGTTTGGCGCCAGCCGTGCAGTCATGGATTTGATCTCGCAGCACAAAGTTTTCCATGGTGGGACCTATAACACGAATCCGGTTTCAATGGCGGCTGGCTTAGCGACTTTTCGCCATGTACTTACGCGTGAGAATTATGCGCATGTGGACAAGCTCAGCAAGAAGCTGACGGAAGGCTATCGCAAAATCGTAGCCAAAACCGGTATCCAGGGCTACATTGCCAGCGCAGGCGCCAATGGCGCACTGATGCTGTTCCCGAAAGAAATTCGCAACTACCGCGATTGGACGACCATTGACACCGACCTCTGGCGCTACTACTGGTTCGCCATGGTCAATCGCGGCGTGATGGCGCAGCCTTATTGGTGGGATGAGCAGTGGACGATTTCCGTGCAGCATACAGATGCCGACATTGATAAGCATCTTGCCGCGTTCGATGATGTCGCTCCTACCCTCGCAAAAGTGCAGCAGGAGCGTGTGGGCAAAGAGCCGGTCATGGCCGGTCACTAGCCAGTAAACGGGCGGATGTCTCCCCATCCGCCTTTTTAATCAGGATTTAGTTTGTCTGATCACAGCAATGACGGCTCGCCACACCTCAAGCGCGTTCTTGGGCGCTCAGACCTCGTATTGCTGTTTGTCGTTGCCGTTTTCAATTTAAATGTTGTTCCTTCGATTGCTGCCAACGGTGGCGTCACCGTCTGGCTCTGGATCATTTCGCTGGTTCTTTTTTTCTGGCCGCAGGGCATCGCGGTCATCGAACTCGCGGGGCGCTATCCGGGTGAAGGCGGAGTTTATCTCTGGGCGAAAGAAGTCTTCGGCGACTTCCACGGATTCCTCTCCGGCTGGTGCTATTGGACCAACAACATGCTCTATGTGCCGACTGTCATGCTGTATTTCGTGGGCGTCTCAGTCTTTGTGCTCGGGCCCAGCCATCAGGCACTCGGCGACAGCAAAACGTTTGCTCTGATTGCTTCGACGGCACTTCTCGTTGTTTTGACGGTCCTAAATATCGTTGGTCTCGGCGTGGGGAAGTGGCTGAACAATCTCGGGGCAATCGGCACAGCGGTGGCAGCGGCAGTTTTAATTGGCTTGGGAATAGTTGTTTGGCTGCGCTTCGGGACGACGATTACCGCTGCCGATTTTCGCATTCCCGCTGATCCACGCTTTGTCATGAACTCTTTCGGTGTGATCTGCTTCGGTCTCGTCGGACTGGAACTTGCTTCCGTCATGGGCGACGAAATCCGCGATCCCGCCAAGACTTTGCCTGGTGCCGTTGCTTGGGGAGGAATTATCTCCGGCGCTCTCTATATCGGCACGACGCTGACGTTGCTAATCGCGGTCAGCAAGAATGACATCAGCGTTTTGCAGGGAATCGTACAGGCCGTTGGTCACATGGCCGCAAAAGTCGGCATTGGTTGGATTATCCCGCCCTTTGCTTTGATGTTGAGTTTGTCGATTGCTGGAATTGGCTCCGCCTGGATGGGCGGCTCTGCGCGCATTCCTTTTGTCGCCGGGCTCGATTCCTACATGCCCTCGTGGCTCGGTAAAGTCCATCCCAAGTACGCCACACCTTATGCAGCTCTTATTGTGCAGGGGGCAGTTTCGTTGGTTTTGGTGATCATCAATTTTGCGGCGACTGGCGGAGTGCAGGAAGCTTTTCAGACCATGCTTTCGCTTGCAGTTGTTCTACAACTCATACCATTTCTTTATGTGTTTGGCGCGCTGGTGAAGTTCGCGATGGATTCATCCTCGAAACCTGTCCGGTACAGCCGGGGCGTAATGGCTCTTGCAGGCACCAGCGGATTCCTGACAACAATGCTCGGTATTGGGCTGGCATTTTCGCCGGCGAAGCAGATCACTTCAGTCTTTCGTTATGAGATAACGATGATTGGCTTGACGGCATTTTTTATTGGCCTCGCCGCATTTTTCTTTTTTGTTTATGGTCGGCACAAGGTGGCGCGCGCGGTTCCCGTGGAAACTACCGTTTCCTCAGTATGAAAACAGATTTGGAGAACTATTATGCCCGGTGGAATTAAAACCGATGTTCGCAATTATCAGCTCTACATCAATGGTGAGTGGACCGACAGCGCGTCCAAGAAAACATTTCCCGTTTACGATCCCTCCACTGAGGAAGTCATTGCGCAAGTTCCTGATGCAGGACCGGAGGACGTAAACCGCGCGGTCGCAGCAGCCAAGGCTGCTTTTGATGACGGCCCTTGGGCGACGACGACTGCACAGGAACGCGGTCGTGTGCTCTTCCGTCTGGCTAATAAAATCCGCGAGAACATCCCTATGCTGGCCGAGATGGAAGCCCGCAACACTGGCAAACCCATCGTCGAAGCCGAATATGACATTACCGATGTAGCAACCTGCTTCGAGTATTACGGCGGCCTCGCGACCAAGATTCTAGGGTTTGTTAACCCCGTGCCAGACAATGCCGTCAGCCTCACCATGAAAGAGCCAATGGGAGTCGCCGGCCAGATCATTCCCTGGAATTATCCTCTTGCGATGGCCGCATGGAAGCTGGCTCCCGCCATTGCCGCCGGATGCACGATGGTTCTCAAGCCGGCTGAGCAAACTCCCATGACCGCGCTCGAAGTCGCCAAGTGGTTCAACGAAATCGGACTTCCACCGGGCGTGGTCAACGTTATCACCGGATTTGGTGAGACTTGTGGCGCGCCGCTGGTGCAGCATCCCGATGTGAACAAAATTGCATTTACAGGTAGTGCCGCCGTAGGCAAAATCATCGTGAAACAGGCTGCCGATACAGTGAAGCGCGTCACTTTGGAACTGGGCGGAAAATCTCCGAATATCTTTTTTGCTGATGCCGATTTTGAAGCTGCGATAGACGGTGCGTTATTTGGCGTGTTCGTGAATCAGGGTGAAGTCTGCTCTGCCGGAAGCCGCATTCTGGTGCAGAAATCCATCTACAAGAAATTCGTCGAAGCAATGACCGAGAAAGCCAAGAAAGTGAAACTCGGCGCTCCGCTCGATCGTGATACCAAGATGGGCCCGCTCGTCAGCAAAGATCAATACGACCGCGTGCGTGAATATCAGGAGATCGGCAAGCTAGAAGCCAAGCTCGCTTTTGGTGGAGGACGTCCGAAAGATTTCGCCAAAGGCTACTACGTCGAGCCGACCATTTTCTACGACGTGGACAATAGCTCTCGTATCGCCCGTGAAGAAATCTTCGGCCCTGTGGCTTCCGTCATTCCATTCGAAGACGAAAAAGATGCCATTAAAATTGCCAATGATTCACCTTATGGCTTGGCTGCTGCAGTCTGGACACGCGACATCTTTAAAGCGTTCCGTGCGGTGAAAGCCTTGCGCGTGGGCATCGTTTGGGTGAACCACATGCAGCCGACTTACGTCGAAGCGCCATGGGGCGGCTATAAGCAATCCGGCTTCGGACGCGAACTGGGGCCGTGGGGTATCGAAGAGTATCTCGAAACCAAGCAAGTACACATCAACTTGAACGAAGCGCCGATTGGCTGGTACTGAGAATCAAGAAGTGGTGACGTAAATATGGGAACAATTCAGATTAAAACTGCGATCCCTGGGCCAAAGTCAAAAGCCCTCACGGAGCGCCGCACAGCTGCGGTTCCGCGTGGCCTTTCACATGCCACGCCAGTCTATGTAGCCAAAGCCGAAGACGCGTGGCTCCAAGACGTGGACGGCAATCGCTATATCGATTTTGCCGGCGGCATCGGTTGCATCAATATAGGGCATCGCCGCGAGGCTGTGGTTGATGCGGTTCGTGGCCAGCTCGATAAATTTATGCACACCTGCGTGCAGGTGACCGCGTATGAAAATTATGTCGAACTCGCGGAGCGCATGAACAAAGCTGTTCCTGGCACATCGCCAAAGAAGACTTTATTTGTGAACTCCGGCGCTGAAGCAGTCGAGAATGCCGTCAAAATTGCACGTGCTCACACTGGCCGCGCCGGGATCATCGCATTCGAAGACGCTTTCCATGGGCGCACCATGATGGCGCTCTCGCTGACGAGCAAGACGCATCCCTACAAGGCCGGATTCGCGCCTCTCCCGGGCGATGTTTACCGCATCCCGTATGCCTATTGCTATCGCTGCTCTTATTCGCTGAAGTATCCATCGTGCGATTTATTTTGTGCGCGCCATCTTGAAGACACATTCAAGCGCGTGGTTGCATCAGAAGATGTTGCAGCGGTAATCGCCGAGCCGGTTCTCGGGGAAGGCGGATTTGTCGCCCCGCCCAAAGAGTTTTTCAAGGTCCTCATGGAGATTTGCCACAAGCGCGGCGTACTCTTTATCGCGGACGAAGTGCAAAGCGGCTTCGGTCGCACCGGAACATTATTTGCCTGCGAGCAATACGATATTGATCCCGACATTCTTGTAACCGCAAAATCTCTCGGCGGCGGTTTGCCACTAGCGGCGGTCACTGGCCGTGCCGAAATTATGGATGCCCCCGGCCCCGGTGGCCTCGGCGGAACATTTGCCGGCAATCCGCTTTCGTGCGCGGCCGCACTTGCCGTTTTTGATCTCTTCGAGAAAGAAGACCTGCTTGCTCGTTCACGCAAACTCGGCGAACGTTTTCAGAAGCGCGCCAAAGAATGGCAGCGTCGTTGGCCTATGATCGGCGATGTCCGTGGTCTGGGCGGGATGCAGGCGCTGGAACTGGTAAAAAATCCCGCAACCAAAGAGCCTGCTGCTGAGGAAACCAAAAAGATCACACAATACTGCTATGAGCATGGATTAATCACGATCACCGCCGGTTCATACGGCAATGTGATTCGCGTGCTGGTACCGCTCGTCGTCACCGACGCGCAACTTGACGAAGGCATGGATGTTATCGAAGCTGCCTTGACTCTTGTGTTTGATAGGGATAAGAAAGAGGCCACCGTTCAACTGGCCTAACGATTTTTTCATTTTTTTCATTCCTAGCGGGCGTAGCCCAAGGAATCTGCTTTTGAACAAACGCGCCACATGCCGGCGCTACTCTTCGCGATTGCTGAGGTTTAAGTAATGTTAGTTGCTGCACCGTCTTTAACCAGAGTTCCTAATTACTTCAACGGACAATGGATTGATTCCTCCACCAGTGAATGGATGGAGGTCGTCAATCCCGCGACCGGCGAAACCATCGCGCAAACTCCGAGCTCAACGCCCAACGAAGTAAAGGCCGTCATTGAGGCCGCCGCCGCTGCTTATCCGGCTTGGCGCCGCACTCCGCCGGAAGATCGCATTCAGCCACTCTTCAAATTGAAGATGCTGCTGGAGGAACACGTTGACGAACTGGGCCGGATCATCACGCAGGAAAACGGCAAGACTTTCGCCGAGGCTAAAGCCGAACTTCGCCGGGCCATCGAGAATGTCGAAGTCGCCTGCGGCATCCCCACGATGATGCAAGGCTACAACCTGGAAGATGTGGCTCGCGGCATTGACGAAACCATGATCCGGCAACCGCTCGGCGTGGTCGCTGCCATCACGCCGTTCAATTTTCCCGGAATGATTCCATTCTGGTTTTTGCCTTACGCCATCGCGACCGGCAACACGCTCATTATGAAGCCCTCGGAGCGCGTACCGCTCACCATGCGCCGGGCGTTTGAACTTCTGGATCAATGCGGCATTCCGAAAGGTGT
>JAJPHW010000070.1 GCA_021325035.1 Terriglobia bacterium | reverse complement strand
TGAGCCAGCTCTTTGGCAAATGCGAGGGAATCTGTCATAGGCTGCGACAGATGCAGCATGCAGTCTTTGAACTCCTCTTTTGAGAAACTGCGTGGACGAAAGAAAATTGTCTGATCGAGATATTGGTCCAGGCTGACCTGGCCTTTTTCGAATGCATCCACGATTTGTTCGTGGCGGGGTGTGAACTCCGCTTCGTCCACGTGAAAGCGGGAAAGGGCAGTGCGCCGCTCATTGTGGTCCCAAGCGTTGTTGAGTAACACGCCACCAACGTCCCAGAAAAGTGTCGTGATGGGTTGCGCAGGCATTTCCGAAGTTCTCTCCGTACAAAATAACAATGAAGATTAGCGTTTATAAATTGTCGTGCCGGCGTGGTAATTTCGCCAATCGAACCAATAATCTTTCAATGCGCTTAATTCCTGAAGACACTCACCCCGCATGGGGCCGGAAATGGCGCAACCCTGAAAATTCCATTGGCTCGCCGTGGAGGAATCCGTGAGCCCCCATTGGCCGCTGGTGTTGCGGAACAATTCAATGTCGGCGCTACGTGCGCGGCTGACAAATGCGCGTACAGATTTTCCATCAGGGCCGACGACAAGCAGAATCGGGGTTCCGCCCAGATGATCTTGAACAACAGCTTCCGAAACAATCGAATCCAGCGGATAGGCCCGGCTGGCGCCATTCATTTCCATCCCAATCACCACATCGCGCGATTGCAGCGGAGTTCCGGGGAATGAAATTACGACCGGTAACTTGGCGACGTGCGGCTCCCAATCGCTTTCGTATTCTTTGGAATCTTTTGTCACAGGCGCTAGCACTTGTCCATTGGGCGCTTCCAGCTTCCATGTCGCATAAATCATCTCGTCGCTCAACACTGGCTCCAGTTGCTGCCCCTTCATCGGCCCAAAAATCGCTTTGCCGGTGATTTGCTGCCACCACGTGCCGGTTTCTTCGTCCCGCATTAGGAAATTCTGATTGTTAATACCAGCGAGATGAAATCGCAGGGCCTTGCCGCCTACACTTCGTTTCCACACCAGACCGGTGTGACAGAGCGTTCAATAGGTGACGGCGATCGGCACTCCACCGACGACATCATTGACGATATGGTGATAGGCCATTTCGCGGATGGGGTACGCTCGCGCATCGCCGTTGAATTTCACAGCCATGACCATCTCAGGATCATCGAGAGAGGTTTTTGCAATGGAGTTAAATCCGGGAGCGGCCACCGGGTGAAACATCCACTCGAAATAATCCACACGCGCCATGACCGCAGCGGTACAGGTCAAAATCATTCCCAGCACAAGCAGCGACTTTTTCCACACGGAAATTTTCCGCCACAGCATCATGCTGATGATCAATGCTGCCCCTGAAGTGACAAGAGTTAACCAGGGCGAATATTGCTTCAATGCCATTGCCACAATGAGGCCTCGCGCCGATTCGTACTTGAATGGCTGAATGATGTAGGCAGGAATAAAAAACAAAGCCACGGTCGCACAAGCTAAAAAGAAGAAAATGATTCCGAGCAGAAAGTTATTTGAGCTCTGGGGTTTTTCCGTGAGCGAACTTGCCATGCGCTGGTCTCCGAAGTGTTTATTGTACTTGGAGAGCATCCATTGCAAAAAAGAAAAGCCCCGACCCAGATTTCTGGATCGGGGCTTTTCAATCGGCCTAGTAGGCTGCGAAGTTCTGCCAATAACTCAGGTTCACAATATCCTGCAATTCCGGTGTGCCGGGTGGCAGGTTGACCGGGTTCAAGAAGTCCGTGTCGAAGTAATATTTACGGCCAGGAGGCGAGTACACTAGTCCGCTCTTGTACACGCCGGTATTGTATTGCGCGTAGTACAAGCTGACGAGCGAACCGCGATAGTAGATGTTGCTCATCTTCTCCAGGTAACGCAGGAAGTTGTGTACACCGCCATCCGTTCCGAAGTCCTGCTCGTAGCCGCTCTGCGGGAAATTACGGTTCTTTCCGGCAGAGATGGCAGTCCGGTAATACGTGTCGGTACCGACGCGGCCGCCTAAGTTGTTCGGATTGTTCATGTCGGTAATGTCGCTCCACGCATTCGATAACAAACTCACTGTGTCCGCGATCACAGCGGCGTCAGAGTGAGCTACGTCAACATTCGTGGTTGGACTCGCCCAGAAAGGGTCACCCGAATTGGAGTTGTAGTCTCCCAGGATGTAAAGTGGGTTTTCCGAAGCTACGGTGAATCCGCCAAGGCCCGTGTCGGGGCGAACTGGCAAGTTACCCAGCGCACCGTCAATCAACCGCAGGACGTGACGCGCTCCGCTAACACGATTGGCACGGCCAATGGTTGCGCAGTTGGTAGACTGAAATGGATTATAAGGCACAAGCCCGGTATTCACTCCGAAGCCGTAACCGATTGTTCTTTCTCCCCAGTTATCCAGAAGACCATTGCCGTTAACGTCTTCCGGCGAGAGATTGTCGTTGTTGTTATAACCCGCTGTTGCTGGCTCGAGCGTTCCGTTCGGTACTCCCGTACTGGACGCGAGGTTGACTACATCTTCGATACCAGATTCGCCTGAGGTTAGGTTTGTGTACGGCGCTGGCGCGTTTGGATCTCCAATCATATCCCGGCGATCGGAGAAGTACACCAGATAACCGTTCTGTGATGTGTACGAGACAAGGGTGCCGCTACCCGCGATAGTGCCGCTCAGCCACCTTGTCAGGTTGCCGACGTTTAACTCGACGGCACTCATAATGCCATTCACATTGCAGTTGGTGCCCGTAAGGGTCGTCGTATTGCGCGGGAAGCCTTCGCGTTCATCGAAGAAGTTAATCGGATAGTAAGCGTACTTGTTGTTTTGAGCATTCGGTGGACCCCAAGTGCCGGCACCCGTTCCGCGTTGCGCTTCCTGCTGGAAGATAAGAATCGCATTTCTATTCAACGGATCGCTCTGCGGTGTCGTAGGAGGTGTTAGACCACGTGCAAATCCCAGCCCAAGCCACTCGTTCGTAACTCCAACCCAAAGACCGGCGGTGTTGAGATATTCCACACGCAGCCAGCCTGTGATCAAGGGCCAACTCGTTGTGCCAACTTCGCATGGAGACCCGCCCGTTGTCGCGACCCAGTTCACATCCTGGGCCGGAGCGCCCCAGGCAAAAGGTTGGGCCACTCCACCGACGTTCACGGTAACTCCGCCGGCTACGCAGCCATTGGTCAAATCCACATCGTTGGCGTCAAGCACGGCGCCGCCCCGCTCCGGATGCAGATCAGCGATGCTACTCGCCAGCAAGATTCTGATATTGGCTTTGTTGTACTCGCGCGACGCGCCGGTCGGCGAGGAAGCAGACTCCCCGTTTGGCGGTTTGCGAATGATTTGTACTTGTGACGCGCCGCCCTGCACAAAGGGCAGTACAAGCGGCTGCACGCCAGTCGAAGCTTGGTTGCCGATGAAGCCGTTGAAAGTTGTCTTCGAGATACTCAGCCAGCTGCCGTTGCTGGATCCCCCCGGGGGATAAGCGCCACTCCAACTGCCGTCAGACATGCTTAAAAGACCACAATTGGCCGGGGCGCTGCCACTGCCGGTATATCCATCGCAGCCTCCGGTAGCAGTGGGTACGTACACATCACCGGTGTACCCGCTGGTGTTGCCGTTGGCCAGAGGCGAACGGAAGATGTTGGCCACGGCCGTGACCTTTCCATCCAACACAAGAGGCCCGTTATTTGCGGCAAGGAACAAGTTGCCGTTGGTGTGGACGCGTCCTGCGAAGGTGAACGGCGGGCCGGCGAAGTAGCTCAGGTCGCTATCCGAGAACACGCCAAACTGAAACACTGGAATCAGCGCCACTTCCACCCCGCGAGTCATGTTCACGTTGGCGCCGGAGGGCCGTGTAGCTGCTGAATTCAAAGTGAGCGGAATGATTTCCGCCGTCAATCCAGCATTGGGTCCTTGCGTAATCACTGAAGTGTGGGAAACCGGGTTGCCATTCGCATCTTGAATCCAAGTGATGCTCTGCTGATAAGCCATGTTTGGAACTTCGGCCGCCGTGGGATATTGCGTGGCCACAGCATCCAATTGCGCAGGAGTCGGCGCCAGGTTGGCCTGATACAGAGCGGCCAGGTTGGCGGTCATCTTTTCCATGCCGGACTCAGCCCCGTAGTACGCCATATTGGCTTCCAAGTCGTTGCCGTTGATGTGCTGCGATCCGTTGGTCATGTAAATCATGCCGATGGCCAGGCCGGAGAGCAACGTCAGGATCAGCAAGCTCGCGATCAGGGTAAATCCGCGAGAATCACGCTGGTTGTGGTTCCACTTAGCCGTGTATCGTATTTTCGTCATAATGGTTTTCACCAGTCGAACTTTATGTTTTACCGATTTTCTAGCTTTACAACTTTCACTCACGCGAAAATTCGTCGCGGAGCGCAATGTCATTGGTACCGGTTCGTAAATGTCAGGTTCCGTGTACTCACTGAAGTTGAAATCGCAATGCTCTTGCTTTTATTGCCATAGTTAGTGACACTCTGACCCGTCATGGTGATATTCGCTTTTTCAATCTGATTGGGCGAATAGCCCGCGGCGATCGGATTCGACTGCCCTGAGCAACCAGCGACCACCACGGCGGTGCACATGTCGTAGGTGATCTGCATCGCGATAATGTTGTCCGCCACCGGAATCGCCGGCTGGCTGTTTACCTGCCGCATCAAGCGCGGCGTTTGACCGGCTGCGGCGGGGACTTCCAGGAAGTAGGTCACGGCGTAAACCCGATAGGCGACAGTCGTCGTATTGGGCGGAAGCAGTGGAGGTGCACTGCCTGTGCAACCTCCGGCTGCACTACAGGGATCAATGTATTTGATGTTTCCACTGGCCGCGCCCGATTGGTTGATATTTAGTGGATCCAGATTGGCGAACGTGAGTACCGTTCCTCCGGGATTGATGCCGGTGACTTCACCAATGGCCGATCCAGTCGGATTCGTCAACAAGATTAAGTCCCCTACCACGATGCCATTCGGGCTCAAAATCGCCGGAAAGTTTGGCGGTGGTACCGCGGGGGGGGCGACGTTAATACTCGTCCCGGTGTTGTCGGGAAAGGTCACGATGTATTGGTTGAGCGGAAAGCTATAGTCCACGTAAATAAACGTGGCGGAATCCGGCAACACACCTGAAGCCGCCATGGCAGGCACGCTAACCGGCCCGCCTTTTTCCATCCCATTCGCTGGGCGTGGAATGACCCCAAACATGTAGTTGCTGAAAGCGATCGGAGGAGTTCCGACGTTTCCACTGATGTATTGATTGGCGTTGATCCAGGTCTTGGCGTTCTGGTCCACGCCGATCAACGACACCCCGTTGGATGCGCCGCCATAAGGCAGAGTCAATCCACCCGACGGCAGTCCGGAACCAGCCATACTCGCGTCTCTTGCCACCAGGTTGAGCGCCGCGCGTACGTTCTCTTCCATTTCGCCGCGTTGTGTCACCGACACCGTGGCATCCATGCCGCTCTTGAAAAGCTGCGTCGCGCCGGTAAGCACAACCGCGCCCACCGCCATGGCGACCAGAAGTTCCGTCAAGCTGAAACCGCGATTTATTTTGCCATCCATGCAAACTCTCCCGTATATCTTCATAGCCTTAGCGGAACGAGGAAATCAGCGACTGCACCGTATATTGACGCTGTCCGCCCTGCGGCGCGGCGTATTGCACCAGGACCGTGACCATTTTCAAGTTGGCATTGTTCGGGTCCTGCGTGATCGTGATTTGCCGTTGAAAATTGGTCAGACTAATGGCGACGTCCGGCGGGCTGACTCCGGTAAGTGTGCCGCTGATGCCCGGAACCATAACCGGCGCTGGACCGGTGTCATCACCTGTTCCGTCCAGTCCATCCGGGCCGGCATCTTTCAAAGGCCCGAGGCCGGCGACAAAGATTCCCGGGGGGGCCGTGGTGTTGGCGATCTGCGCAAACGTGATCTGGTCAGTTTGACGTGCCGTATAGATGCTTTCCAAAGCCTCGGTGGCTTTCTGCCGGGCGATGGTGTCAAGTTGCACGTTGGCGCTGGAAGCGACCGCCACCGTGAACGCGGAGAGCAGACCTACAAGGCCCACGGTGACCACCACAATGGAAATCATGGTCTCCAGTAGCGTGAATCCATTCTGCCTGCGAATGCGTAGCGAATTGGTTCGAGTTGTAATCATTGCTCGTTCCATGAGTAAACAGCTCCTGTCTTGATTAGCGCCCAACCTCGTGAGCGGCCGCTGGCTCCAAACAATGTCACCGCGTGCGAACTCATCAAGTTGTTGTTCTTCGCCAGGTAGAGAATTCCGCTATTCAAGTTGAGGTTCGTGTCGCGGGCGGATCCATACGGCAAGAACATGATTTGCTGCTTGTTGCCTCCGACCACGCCTTGATCGAAGTCGAGGGCGACTACGCCAGTGCCGAATCCATCCGGTACTGCTCCCGGTCCGGTAGGAATTCCGGCAATGGTTTGGAATTGCACGTCAGTGGGAAGCTGCAAATTGGAAACCTGGACGGCTGCTGCCAAGGCTGTGCCCGCATCCCAGCGAAATAACTGGATGCTTTGTGCGGTGGGCGCGCCGAGCGGGGTCGCTGCGCCGGTGGGCGTCGTCAGGCCGAAGCAAAGAATATATTGTTTACGCTCTTCAATGGAGCGCTCGCGTGCAATGCGGATCTGGCTCAGCGTGGTATCAAATGCCTGCCGTACATGGGAGTCCTGTAAACCGGTTCCCAAAAGCAGCACAGACATGCTGAGGATTGTGAGCATGACGCAAATCACGATCAGAATTTCAATCAGGCTGAAGCCGCGTGCGTCGCGTTGTCTGCGGCCGTATTTGCCTTCCTTTTCCATCTTCGTATTCCTTTTATTCCGCTCAGTCATACACGCCTTGTCTGCGCAATCTTGCGAGATGCAAAACTCCCTTGCCTCTCAGTTCGAGGGGGAGTTAACCGTGATGCACAATGTCCTGCGGGATATTCCGCAGTTGTGTCATCGTAAGGACGGGGTCGAGGGCGGTCAAAGCACGAAAGGCAGCGATTCAAGAGGGACTTCTGTAACGTAACCACGCCCGGGTAACTCTGGTCATTTTGGCAGCTGGAATAGCGGTGATGAGCGCTTAAAACGCACGAGCAGCTTGTGCCCGATTGCCTTTTGTAGCCACGCTGCGGCTGCTGGGTACATAGGCGCAAGAGCGGAAATCGTAGTGTTTGGTCAGGCAGTTACCGCACAAATGCAGCTGATGCACTTTGCAGTGCACCACAGGAGACTCCGTAGCGCACAGCTCGCAACCACCATGAATTCTGCGGGTGAGGGCAAGATCAGTGGCCCCGGTCTCGGCTCGCAATATAGCCGCTTTTACATACAACCCGGTCGAGACAACCAGAGAGCCCAAGCCGAATAAGAGCGATCCGACGGCGACCAGGTCAACTTCCCTGCGTCTCTCAAGAATCGCGGGGACGAAGCACACCGCCAGAAACAGTAGCCCCACGCCCAACGCGATAATCCAATTGCCAACTCGTGACCGCATCTGAAAGAAGAGCCCTCAATTTATGTCGCTGAAACCCGAAAATAACGGGTAACCGCAACATGGTTACGCTTTCACCATAGCGGCTGGACGGGGTAACATCCAGATGACTAAAGGGAAGCGTACTTTCAGGTTGAACGGTAACTAAGCTCGCGCAGGACTGTCTTGAGCCACGGCCTCACGGAAGTAGTCGAGCGATAGTTTCAGGCCAGTTTCAAGATTAATTTTCGGCTCCCAGCCCAATAAAGTTCTGGCCTTGGTGATATCTGGCCGCCGCTGCTTGGGATCATCCGGCGGAAGCGGTTCGTATTTAATGGTGCTCTTCGATCCCGTGACCCCGATCACGCGCTTGGCGCACTCCAGAATCGTGAACTCAGACGGATTGCCGATGTTCACCGGCAAGTGCTCATCCGATTTTGAAAGCCGGAGAAATCCATCAATTTCATCGCTGACAAAGCAGAAGCTGCGCGTCTGCCCGCCATCTCCGTAGACAGTAAGCGGTTCTCCACGCAAAGCCTGCTTCATGAAATTGGGAACGACTCTTCCATCATTCAGTTGCATGCGTGGGCCGTAGGTATTGAAGATGCGCACAATACGCGTATCCACTTTGTAGTAACGGTGGTATGCCATCGTCGCGGCTTCCGTGAAGCGCTTGGCTTCGTCATAGACTGACCGCGGCCCGATGGGATTTACGTGGCCCCAGTACGTTTCTTTTTGCGGATGCTCGAGCGGGTCGCCGTAGCATTCTGACGTGGAAGACACTAAATATTTCGCGCCGTATTTTCGGGCGACATCCAGTGCGTGAAAAGTGCCCAAGGAACCGACCTGTAAAGTCTCAACGCCGTGAATTGTGTAATCCACTGGGCTCGCGGGGCAGGCAAAGTGAAACACATAGTCCACGGGGCCACAATCAAAGGCATGATTGATGTCAATCTCGCGAAATTCAAAGCGCGAATCGTTGCGCAAGTGTGCCAGATTCGACAGCCTCCCAGTCAGCAGATTGTCCACTGCAACGACGTTGTAACCTTCGCCGAGCAGTGCGTCGCACAGATGCGATCCAAGAAATCCCGCGCCCCCGGTCACCAGGGCGCGGCGTACATTCGTTGAAGAACTGGTCATGATTTTTGAACTTCACGAGCAGGCACACTCGAAGATGAGCCTATGCCTTCAGAAAGAGCAGCGGGGCGCCCTACGCTGTAATAGGTGAACCCATGCTCCGCCATGACCTGAGGATTGTAGAGATTGCGGCCATCAATCACAATGGGATATTTTAATTCCCCGCGCAGACGATTCAAATCGAGGCAGCCGAACTCTTCCCATTCCGTCAAAATCAGCAGGGCATCGGCATCGCGGGCTGCTTCGTAAGGATCGGAAGCGAATTCCACCCTGTCTCCAAATTCTTCGCTGCGTGCCCGTTCCTGCGCTGCTGGATCAAAAGCTGAAACTGTGCAGCCTTCCTGCAAGAGCGATTTGACGAGCATGATTGCGGGAGATTCGCGAATGTCGTCCGTGCCGCCTTTGAAAGCCAGCCCCAGCACGCCAATTCGCTTGCCGCGCAGCGTCCACAACGCACTCCGGATTTTGCGCAGAAAACGCGCCCGCTGTTCTTCATTGATGCGCATGACTTCATCCAACAGGCGAAAATCGTAACCGCATTCCCGCGCCACAGAACGGAAAGCCATGATGTCTTTGGGAAAGCACGAACCGCCGTAACCGATTCCGGGGTTCAGGAAACGCGAGCCGATGCGATTGTCAGATCCGATTCCCTGGCAAACCTGCTGCACATTGGCTCCCACGGACTCGCAAATCGAAGCCACCGCGTTGATAAAAGAAATTTTCATAGCTAGGAAAGCGTTGGAAGCATGCTTAATCAGCTCCGCACTTTTGGCGCTCGTTACGATGATGGGCGGTGGAATCTGCGCACGATCCGGCCCGGGGATCGCATCTTTCTTCTGATAGTAGGTTCCTTCGGTCAGCGGCGCGTAGACTTCGCGCAGCAATGCCGCGCAACGTTCATTGTCCGCACCCACAACGATGCGGTCGGGGTAAAGGAAATCCGTGACGGCTGTTCCTTCCCGCAAGAATTCCGGGTTCGAAGCTACATCAAACGAATCTGGAGAAACCGCATTGCGCAGAACAATCTTCCGGACCCAGTCGCTTGTGTAAACCGGCACGGTGCTTTTTTCCACTAAAACTTTGTAGCCGTCAATCGCGCCCGAAATACTACGCGCCACTGATTCAACGAAAGACAAATCAGCTTCGCCCTGCTCTGTCGGTGGAGTACCGACTGCAATGAATATTGCACTGCTTACTCGCACAGCGGCCTGTAGATCATCGGTGAAAGTCAGCTTTTTGCCGCGGTGCCTTTGCAGCAGCTCAGGCAAAAAATTTTCATGGATGGGCACCTGCCCACTTTTCAACGCTGCAAGCTTCTGCTGGTCATTGTCTACGACAATGACGTCGTGGCCGAGATCGGCGAAGCACGCTCCCGCCACCAAACCTACATATCCTGATCCCACAACAGCAATCTGCATGAATATTCCCCTTACGGATGGATGAGACTTAAAAAGATTATTAAGGATCCCGCTGAATTTAGTCTAACAGTTGAACTTTTCGCCGCGCCGCGTTATTGCACCTCATATTAACTGGTTCCATACCACTTTTCCTTTAGAGGAGGCAGCGCAAACCGGACTTTCGGCCGATGTGGCGCGCCCAATTTCAGCGCATGAAGCGTTAATTCCACCCGCGTCGAAACGCCGAGTTTTTCAAAAATTCGAAATAGATAGTTCTTGACCGTATGTTCGCTGAGGTCCAACTGCTCGGATATTTGCCGGTTGCTCAGGCCATGTGCTGCCAATCGTGCAATTTCCTCTTCCCGTGGACTCAACGTTCTCGGCGTCGGTGGAACAACCGTCTCTTGCATCGGGGCCTGTTCCGAGAGAGATTCAATCAAATACAACACTTGTTCCGATGTGGCCCAAGTTTGCCCGGCATGGACGCAGGCGATGCATTTGCATAATGTTTGAAACGACTCATCCCTGCAAAACACGCCTTGGGCTCCTGCCCGGAAGGCTTCCACGACCTGGCTCCGATCTTTGGAATCGAGCAATGCGATGATATTGATCTCCGGATACGCGTTCTTAACTTCCTGTAACAGCGCAAAAGGCCGCGACATCATTCCTTCAAACCTGACGCTAATCAATAGAACGTGAAAGACTTCCTGGCCCAGGATTTCGGCCAGTTCCATCGGCGTAGTCACTGCCATCGTCTCGTAGCGCCGGTCTCGCGCCAGCGTTCCGGCAAGGAAGTCACAACTCATGTCAGCTGAGTCGGCTACCAGTACCCTAATTTTTGGAATTGCAGCAAAGACGGAACTCATGCCTGACAGTTTCACCGGATCCCGGGGGAAATTTCCTTAATCTATCTGGCTTAATCCTATGCGGAATCTCCTACCCTCGACAAGGAGACATAGGTCTCCATTACGCTCGACCACTGTCAAAAAAGAGCTTTTTCCACTAATTTCTATGCAGTTTTGTTAGTATTTTGAGTAAGTTGGGTCTAGAAGCTTGGGGGCTGCCTGAATACCGCCTTCCGTGACCTTTCACTGGAGACGCGCCATGTATTTGAAGTTTTTCGGGTTCCGCGAGCAGCCGTTCGGAGTTACTCCGGATCCTCGATTCCTTTATTTAAGCCCATCCCATCGCGAAGCCATGGCTTCGCTCGACTACGGTTTGGAGGCAAATCGTGGCTTTCTCGGTCTGATTGCCCGCCCCGGCATGGGCAAAACTACGTTGCTGTTCCATTTATTGGAAAAGTATCGCTCCACGGCCCGAACTGCTTTTCTCTTTCAAACCCAATGCACATCGCGCGAATTTATGCGTTTTCTGCTCGCTGAATTGGGCTACGAGGGCGATTCCACCGACTTCGTCAAAATGCATGACGAATTCAACAAGCGCCTTCTTCAGGAAGCCCGCGCGGGCCGCAAATTTATCGTGGTCGTGGACGAGGCACAAAACTTAAAGCCTCCCGTCCTCGAAACCGTGCGCCTGCTCTCCGACTTCGAAACGCCCCGTGCCAAGCTGCTGCAAATCATCCTTGCCGGCCAGCCGGAACTGGCCGATAAACTGGCCAGCGCTGGGCTATCCCAGCTTCGGCAACGTATTTCCATGTTGAACCGGCTGGAGCCGTTATCGCCGGATGAAGTGAAAAACTATGTGGATCATCGTCTCGCCGTGGCCGGTTATCGGGGCGACACGCTGTTCACGCCCGAAGCGCTGGCGGAAATCTGCGAGTTTACCGAGGGCATTCCCCGCAATATCAATAATTTCTGTTTTAATGCGCTGTCTCTTGCCTGCGCCTTGCAGCAAAAGCTCGTGGACTCGTCCATCGTGCAGGAAGTGATTTCCGACCTCGATATTTCCCGGCTGGGCTCGATCGCCAGCGCTCCATTGCCGGTTTCTGAGCCTGTGCGGATTCCCAAGCCACTCGTGGCTCCTGTGCCGCCCGTAGCGCCAATCCGCAACAAGAACGGAGAAAACCTCACCACCGCGGAAGCCAAAGCCTACATGCAGCAGATTTCCGAGCGTTTGAAAGATTGGCAGGAATCTCTGAATCGTGCAGTTAAACAGCCGGGCAGCGAAAAACCAAATTAATTTTGAATTGGAAAAATTAAAGGGCGCGAGCTGAACTCGCGCCCTTTTCTATTTATGAACTATTAAAGCGCTTGCAAGGCCGCTTGTTCCGGCATGACTTCCGGCAGCGGCATGGCATCTGGCGTATTGCCCATGCTGTAGGCGTAAAGAACCACTTCCACCCGCTTGGAAACTCCCAGCTTGTCGAAGATGCGGAAGAGATAATTCTTCACGGTATGTTCGGTTAGGCCAAGGCGTTGCGCAATCTCACGGTTGGAGAGCCCCTCAGCCACACAGCGCACAACTTCCTGTTCGCGCCGTGACAGCAGGCCTGCTCCGCGCGAGTCCACAATCCGCATCGGCATCGCTTCGCCCAGAGCTTCCAGCAGGAAGCGCAATTCTTTGCTATTCGCCCAAACCTGGCCTTCGCTGACGCGCTGAATGCATTTGGCCAGCGCCTTCATGGATTCTGTACGGCAGAACACGCCACGGGCGCCGACCCGGAAGGCTTCCACAACCTGGCTGCGGTCGGAGCTGTCGAGCAGCATGACCACGCGTGTCTCCGGACGCAAGGCACGCAATTCACGCGCAACTTCAAAACCTTTTCGCGGATCATCATCCAAATGAGCGCTCACGATGACCACCGCCGGTTTTTCTTCCATGACCGCGGCAATCAACGCCTTGGCGTCGGAAACCGGCTCCAGCAGGGCAAAGCGCTTGTCCCGCTCCAGCGCGGAAGTGAGCAGCTGGCTGTTCATGCGCGTGCAATCTGCGGCCAAAACACGAATTGCTTCTATCGCGATTTCAATTTCAGGTAAGGCAATTGCGTAAGCCATTCGGTGAGTCCCCAATTATTTTTGAGACACAAGTTGCCTTGCGCTCGGAATTAAGGTTCGTCTCTTACGTAGTCTTTGGGGGGATCGGACAGCCAAAGCTACACATCTGGGTTAGTCGAAGTGTCGCTCAAAGCGGGGAGACGCTCAGGATGCGATTACTCGGGCTGCATCCCTGGCCCAACAGTCATCACCCAAATGACTGTATAGAACAAAACTTTAGTCTCACAACCCCCGATTGTAAATAGCACATAGGTGCCAGATGGGGACAAATTTCAAATCCGGGAAAG
>JAJPHW010000046.1 GCA_021325035.1 Terriglobia bacterium | reverse complement strand
TGGTCGGGCCCGATTGGCGGATGGCCGGGATTATTGCCGCTAACTTTGAATTCAAGCACAGGCGTAATTTCCGGAACGCCCAATATCCCCGGCCCCTTCGGCGCCCTCGTTTTCACAGTCACTGACTCAGCGGGAGCCACGGCCAATTCTCAGAATCTGCTCATCTTTGTGCACGCTCTTCCGCTTGTCATTACCACAACTTCATTGCCGGAAGCCTTTATTGCAAATCCTTACGGCGGATTCGGCAGCGCTGTCCAACTCAGCTACACCGGTGGAGATCCTCCAGTTAATTTTTCAATCAAGTCCGGCAGTCTGCCTGGAGGGCTGAGCATTCCCGGCCCATGCAACTGCTCGATCGCAGGTACGCCTGACCCAAGCGACCCGCTAACAACTTACAATTTTGTCCTTCAGGCGCAGGACTCTGATGGCACTATCGCGACCCAACCTCTCTCGATTCTGCTCGGTCAAAGAGTAACCATCACGACCACCTCGCTGCCAAATGGCACGATTGGGGCGCCTTATTCCACAACGCTGCAAGCCAATTACGGCACGCCGCCCTATACATTCGCTTTCCAGTTTCCGCCACCGGAGATCAACACTTTGCCGCCCAACGTGTACCTCATGCCGAGTGGCTCGATCAGCGGCACTCCGCTGGCGGATGGCCAAGGACCAGTACTGTATTTCCAAGTCACGGACAATCTAGGCAATATCGGCTACGGCGCGATGGACCAGATTTTCCTCTATCCGCAGTTGCTGATTACGACAACTTCGCTGCCCAATGGCGCCCCGGGAACTGCATACTCTGCGACGCTGAAAGGCCAAGGCGGTAATCCACCATACACATGGTCTGCGCCTCCTGGAAGTTTGCCGCCCGGCTTGAATCTGAATGCCAGCAGCGGCGCAATCACGGGAACTCCAACTACAAATGGGACTTACCCCGTTACGTTTACTTTGACCGATTCGAACAACGTCACAGCCTCGGCGCCGCTTAGCATCACCATCGCCACGCCGCCGCCTGTCACTGTACTCAACACTTCATTGCCCGGCACCAACGGCGGAAATTACACGGCAACACTCGAGGCCGCGAACGGCACGCCGCCTTATACATGGACGCTCAGCTCTGGTACTTTGCCCACTGGGCTGCATCTTTCGAGCGCCGGAGTAATCACCGGTTCCACGTCGGTGAATGGCAACTACTCCTTAAAGTTCCAGGCAAAAGACAGCAATGGAAATACAGGCACATCGAGCGCGCTTACGCTGCAAGTGAATAACAACGCTGCGTGTCCCACCGGGGCAGAAGGCAAACTCACCCCGCAACAGCCCTATGCTTTCTTACTGAAGGGCTTTGACTCGCAAGGTCAAGTGGTCATCGCCGGCAGCTTCACCACGAACGGCACAGGCGGAATCACCGCCGGTCAGGAAGACGTAAATCGCACCTCTGGATACTTCCACGCCAGCTCCTTTACCAGCGCCTCCTACACACTGGGCCAGGACACGGCAGGGGCAAATCCGCGTGGCTGCATAACGCTCACAACATCCACGAATACGATTAGCTTCCGTTTTGTGATTAGCGGAAACGATGGGCATTATGAAACTGGGCGCATTATCGAGTTTGACGATTCCACGGGCATGGGTACCCGCGCATCCGGCATTATGCGACGCCAGGACACCAGCACATTCACGCAAGGCCCGAACGGAACGTATGCCTTCCAATTCACCGGAACGGATGTACACGCCAAGCGATTTGCTGCGGCTGGCTCTTTAACGGCTTCATCTCAGGCCATTCTTGACGTCACGGCCGACACCAACCTCGGCGGCACAGTGAATTCCGATACCACTGGCGGAAGCGGAGAATATTTGCTGCCTGATCCCGTATCCGGCCACGGCACCGGAAGTTTGATTATTGGAGCCAACTCGGTCTTCGACTTGCCATTCTCCTACTATCAAGTCAATGCCGGCGAGATCATATTCGTCTCGAACATATCCATCAATTCGAGCCCGATTTTTGGCGGCGAAGCGTTGGCCAGCAACGGGCCTTTCACAACCGGTCAGCTCACCGACTACTTCATGTATCACATGGATGGAACGTCTTCCGCCGGCTCTGCTGCCACACTCGGCGCTTTGAATTTCGACGGCACTGGAACGTTCTCGGGAACATATTCACAGGATGTTGCTGGGGCTTCCGTGAGCAATGTGCAGACGAACGGCCTATATCAACTTGATCCTGTGAATGGAAGCACCAGCGGCCGAGTCATCTTCACCGGAAACTTTGGATCGGGATCGGCGCCGGTGGGTTACTTGATCGCACCGACTGCGGCGACGACCACTCCGAGCGTTTATCTTGTAGGAACTGACGCTGACGCAACCACAGGCTTGATGGAATTCCAGAGCACAACAGGCACGGTGGATTATTCCAATTTCACCGGCCCATTTGCTCTTGGAACGGATGAGAATCCTGATAACGCCACCTCCAACGAGATTGGCGATATCGTGGTTACACCTACTGTACCTCCGGATTATGCGTTTACCGGCTTTGCAGACTTCAACTACACGCAGCCGGGTGGAATCGCGGAACTCGGGGCTAACCTGACCATCGGCGACATTGCACACCTGCAAACGAACGGTACGGGCGACTTTGGAGTAAGCACTGTGGCCATCTCGAATGGCACGGTCAGTTACTACATTGATGAAGACCCAGCCATCACGCACCCTGTGGTCGTAGCTGTGCAGCCGTAAGTGGACAACTAACGACGAAGGACACGAAGTTGCACGAAGAGATTTGTATTTGGAGTTTCTTCGTGATACTTAGTGTCCTTCGTGGTTTATGACGCGCTCCCGCCCAACAACTTCGACTCTCGTGCCAAAAATGGACAGTCAGCTGGTTCAAATTGTGGACGCTGCTCTCGCCGAGGCCGCGCGCAAAAGTGGCGATTGGCTCGTGTGCCGTCCCGGATGCACGCAGTGTTGCGTCGGCGTCTTCGCCATCAATCAACTGGATGTTGGACGGCTTCGCCAAGGCATGGCCATGCTTGAAAAATCTCATCCCAAACGAGCGGCGGCGATCAAGCAACGCGCGCAAAAATCTCTGCAACGTCTGACCAAGGATTTTCCCGGCAATGCAAGAACTGGAATTCTCGAAGATAGCGAAGAAGCACAAGGGCTTTTTGAAGAATTCGGAAATGAAGAAGTCTGCCCCGTTCTCGACCCCGACACTGGATTATGCGAACTTTATGAATTCCGCCCCATGACGTGTCGCGTCTTTGGGCCGCCGGTACGCTCAGAAGACGGCCTCGGTGTTTGCGAGCTTTGCTACCACGGCGCGACCGACCAAGAGATTGCCGCCTGCGAGATGAAACCTGATCCGGACGACTTGGAAGCGAAGCTGCTACGCAAAACAGAAAAAGCATCTGGGATGCGAGGCGAGACAATTATCGCGTTCTGCGTGGCGGGCGAAAGCGCTAAACCACCAAGCGCACGAAGAAATCCGCTAAGTTGTTGAGTTTAGGTGGAAGTTGTTGATTCTTCGTGAATCGAATTTTCTGCGGGCGAACGAGACCGGAAATATGGTTCCAGATAGCCCTCAAAACTCGTAAGCTAAATCGATTTAGGAAGCCGCCACAGCCTGACAAACAAAAAGATGAGCCGTGGGCTCGCTTTTCACACTAAAGCCGTAGTACAGGCCTGCAAATGCAAATGCGCGAATTTCCCAAAATGGGACAAGAATGTAAGTACAACTCATTGCATTTGAAGCATCGCAACGCATCGTTTAAACATCGCCGGGCCCTCGAAATCCCCCTGCCGAAATCTCGTTCATTCGCTGCGACTATAATCGTTGTACTCACTGAAAACTTGTCATTCCAGGCTCAGTAAGCAGGAGGCTCCCATGTCGATTCGTCCGGTAAAGCGCGTCATCAAATCAAAACCCACGATGGAGGGCGCGGGCGTACATCTGCGCCGGGCTTTCGGCTTCGGCAATACATCTGACTTTGATCCGTTCTTATTGCTGGATGACTTTCGCAACGACGTACCTGCCGATTATCTTGCAGGATTTCCCTGGCACCCGCATCGCGGCATTGAGACGATTACGTATGTGCTCGCCGGAACAGTCGAACATGGCGACAGCATGGGCAACCACGGCAGCATCGCATCGGGCGATGTGCAGTGGATGACGGCGGGTAGCGGCATTATTCATCAGGAGATGCCCAAGGGCGACCAGTCGGGACGCATGCACGGCTTTCAGCTGTGGGCGAATTTGCCGGCGTCGATGAAAATGACGCCGCCGCGCTACCAGGAAGTGAAGTCGAACGAGATTCCAGTCATCACGGATGACGACGGCACGCAGGTGCGGCTGGTATGCGGAACTTTCTGGGGAAAGAAAGGCCCGGTGGATGGCATTGCCGCAGACCCCATCTATCTGGATGTAACCGTCCCGCCCGGCAAGCGCAAGACTCTGCCGATGGAAACGACGCGGCACAGCTTCGCTTATGTTTTTGCGGGCTCGGGGAAATTTTGCAACGCATCCGCGCCACTGGCGGTGCCGACCGAGGGCGTGAAGTGGCTGGAGACGACTCCGCCAACGGATGCAGACAACCGGTCGCTTATTTTGTTCGACAGCGGCGACGAGGTCGCGGTGCAGGCCGGAGAAGATGGCATTCGATTCTTGCTCGTCTCGGGAAAGCCGTTACAAGAGCCGGTGGCGTGGTATGGGCCCATCGTGATGAATACGCAACAGCAACTGCAACAGGCATTCCAGGAATTGCAGGAAGGGACATTTCTGAAGAAGTAATCCAGCCACTTGTCATCCTGAGCATAGAGAGCGCTTCACGAAAGTGAAGCACGAGCGAAGTCCAAGGAGCCCATAGGTTTGAGAGTAAAGATGGACAATTCAGGGAGTTCTCCCGTGGCCGCGAGCGTCGTACGAATTCCTCGACGAGCCGGTTGGAGATTGATAGATGCATGGGGTCCTTCGACTGCGTGGTCTTTGCGCGAAGCGCAAAGACTACTACGCTCAGGACGACAAGGTGGCTAGAGTAACGCCGAGTAAATCCGCTACACTCAACGCGTGCGGGAAACCTCGCCAAGTCTAATTCGCAGAATTGCTAAAGGCTTTGCGTCTTTCATTTCTGTCGCCGTCGCCATCGGCGCGAATATCTGGGCGGCGGCAGCGTTGTTCTTCAATCTTCCCGCGCCGGCGTGGCGAGTGCCAGCGGCTATTCTTTACATCGTTGCGATTCTTGCCGTCCTAATCACGCTGAAATCGCCGCGCAGCCTGCAAATTCTTTTTCTGGTGTTTGCCGTCACCGCGACGTGGTGGTTTTCGCTCAAGCCCTCGAACGACCGCACCTGGCAGCCGGATGTCGCGCAGTCACCGTGGGCAGAAATTAACGGTGATCAGATCACGATTCACAACGTCCGCTATTGCGACTACCGCACCGAAACCGACTACACGCCGCAATGGGAGACGCGGACTTATGATCTTTCAAAGCTGCGCGGCATTGATGTTTCGTTCATCTACTGGATGGGGCCGTGGATCGCGCACAGCATCATGAGCTTCGATTTTGGCGACGAAGGCCGGATCGGAATTTCTGTCGAGACGCGGAAACAGGCGGGGCAGGTTTATTCGGCCATCAAGGGGTTCTTTCGTTATTACGAACTGATTTACATCATCTCGGACGAGCGCGATGTGATTCGGCTGCGGACGAATTTCCGGCCCGGGCCGCATGGGCAGGGCGAAGAAGTTTATCTCTATCACACCCTCGCCACTCCTGAACAAGCGCGGGCAATTTTTCTGGATTATCTAAAGCGTGCCAACCGGTTGCATGACCATCCTGAGTGGTACAACGCGCTGACGAACAATTGCACGACGAATATTGCCCTGCATGTGAATGATGTGGGCGGAGCCGGGTTTTCGCCGTGGGATTGGCGGATTATATTGAGCGGCAAAGCGGATGAGATGCTCTACGAGCACCACATACTCGCAGGCGAAAATCTGCCCTTCGATCAATTAAAGCAGCGAGCGTTTATTAATCCAGCAGCTCGCGCAGCCGGCGATTCGCCGGATTTTTCAAAGCTCATCCGGCAAGGGCGGCCGGGATTTCCGCCAAATTAGTTCGGCGTCACATCCAGGGTCGCATGTAAATCGGCGGTGGAATCCTGACCCGCCCATACATCGAATGTTCCCGGCTCGACTGCACGAATTTTGGTTTGCGGACTCCAGAAACTCAATTCATCGGGGCCAAGCGGGAATGTCAAGGTCTGGCTTTGCCCCGGTGCAAGCGTGACGCGGCGAAATCCTTTTAGCTCACGGACGGGCCGCGAAGCCGAGCCGGCGCGCTGATGGATGTAAATCTGCACGACGGCATCGCCCGCAGTATTGCTCGTATTCGCGACATCCACAGAAACCTTTGCGGTCTCATTGGCCTTGATTTGCGAAGTCACGCGCAAATTGCTCACCGAGAATTTCGCATAGCTCAGGCCGTAACCGAAGGGATAAAGCGGTTTGGAATTTAAGTCCCAGTAACGGGAAGTGAAATTTGGGGCATCATCGGGATCGTGGGTGCGGTTGTGGTTGTAATAGAGCGGCTCCTGGCCAGCGTCGCGGGGCCAAGTGACCGGCAGCTTGCCGCCGGGATTGACGTCGCCGAAGAGCACATCAGCTACGGCGTCGCCGCCTTCAGTACCGGGAAACCATGCTTCGAGAATCGCAGGAATGTGTTCGCTGGCCCAGCGGATGTCGAGCGGGCGACCATTGACCAACACGAGCACGATCGGTTTGCCCACGCTGGCGATAAGCTCCAGCATCGGCTGTTGAATTCCCGGCAACGCGAGGGACGATCGCGACGAAGCTTCGCCGCTCATATTGGCGGCTTCGCCCATCACTGCGATTACGATATCCGCACTTTTGGCCGCTTTCTCTGCGCGCGCGAGCCAGTCTCTCACTTCCGCGGCAGTCGGCTCCGGGATCTGCTTTTTACCTTGAATTATGTCAAGCATGGCGGGATATTCGCGGCGCAACGGTGGCCCGCTGATCACATTGACTTCAGCATTTGCGGCCAGCTTGTTTCGTATGCCCGCCGCAATCGTCACCGGATGGCTCTTGCTGGGATCGCCAAAGAGCGTTTCCGGCGACCAGCCACCTTCTAAATCATCAGCAGAATCGGCGAGCGGGCCTATCAATGCAATTTTTCTCACGCTTTTGGGCAGCGGCAAGATATTGTTGTCGTCTTTGAGCAACACCATTGAGCGCGCGGCCAGCTTGCGTTCCAGATCGCGGGTGGATTGCCGGTTCAACACGGCATCCATCTTGGTTTCATCGGAATAGGGATGCTCGAACAGGCCGAGCCTGATTTTGGCTTCGAGAATCGGCCGAACCGCGTCATCCAGTTGCGCCTGCGTGATTTTCCCCTCACTTAGCAATTTGGGCAGATAAGTGATGGTCGTATTGCTCGCCATATCCATGTTCAATCCAGCATGGAAGGCCCGGTAGGCAGCATCTTCTTTGTCCGCGGCAAAGCCGTGAGTGACGAGATTGCCGACGGCGAGGGCATCGGAGACTACAAAGCCCTTGAAGCCCCATTCGTCGCGCAAAACATCATGCAGCAGCCAGCGGTTGCCGGCGGCAGGAACGTCGTTCAAGTCCATATAAGCGCTCATCAGACTGCCGACTCCGGCGTCCACGGCAGCATGAAAGGGAGGGAAATAGACGTTGCGCAGAAGTTCTTCAGGAATGTAAGACGAATCATAATCGCGTCCGCCCTCCGCTGCGCCGTACCCCGCAAAGTGTTTGGCACAGGCAAGAATCGTAGTCGGACTGAGCTGGTCGCCCTGAAATCCGCGGACTTGGGCCCACGCCATGGCCGCGCCGAGGTAGGGATCTTCGCCTGCGCCCTCGACTATGCGTCCCCAGCGGGCATCGCGGGCGATGTCGAGCATAGGGGTGAAGGTCCACTGAATTTCTGCGGCACGAGCGTCTTCCGCTGCGGCGTGTTGTGCCTGTTCTTCGACTGACGGATCCCAAGATGATGCCATCGCAAGGGGAACCGGGAAAATGATGCGATAGCCGTGAATAACGTCGAAGGCCATAAGCAAGGGGATGTGCAGCCGCGATTCATCCACCGCGATGTGCTGGAGGCGATTCAGTTCGTGCACATCGACCTGCCAGAGAACGGAACCGACTTTGCCTGCGCGAATCGCGGCATCGGGCTTGTCGTCGGCAAAACCCTTAATGATGCGGCCGGAAGCTTGATTGAGCTGGCCCGCTTTCTCTTCGATGGTCATTTGCTTCAGCAGGGCATCAGCGCGGTCGCGAACTTGCTCATCGTTGGGCTGGGCTGACTGCGCATGGAGGAGAGAAATAGCCAGGAAAAAGAGGGTCGCACAATTTCGATACGGAGAGACTCGCATTTAAAGAGGAAAACATCTTTGGGAGCCGTTTGCAACGACTAAATGGACAATTGCCGCTGGGCTCACGAAGGACACAAAGGCTCACGAAGAAAAATCCGGCGCCTCCCTTTGCGATCTTTACTTGCCGCCCTATTCCACTATGAAATCCGCGGTGCGCGCAGGTGTGGAATGGCCGGCGGAATCCGAAGCCTTCAATTCCAGCCGATAGATTCCGGGACCGAGTTGCGCGACGGGCAATTTCATCCCCACCGGAACCATTAAGTTTCCGGTTTTGAACGACGATGTATCGGTATTGACGCCGGCATTTACTTTGATAGTGTTAGTTTTCGTATTGGTGATGCGGAGCATGAAGGAAAGTTTCGGCGGATCGGGCGACAACAAAGCCGGCCCGTAGAGTTCCACATACATGGTCGCGTTGTCAGTGGTTTTAAAACGGTTCTCGGGAGTGGGAGTAAATGCCATGCCACGAGATATAAGCGGCGTTTTGTTTTCCAACAATTGCGAATCGAGCCCCTCGGAGAGCTGATCGGCCGGAGTCATGTGGTCGCAGAGGGCGACCGCGCTCATGCTGAATTGCTGCGCATTGTAAGGATCGACGACGAGCGGCTGTTCGAGCTTGCCAAAGCTTTCGTTGCCCGAACTAAAGACGACCCGAAGATTGTACTGTCCTGAGGCGATTTCGAACTGGTTTGCGTAGTGGTAGGGCTGTTTCTGAAATTCTTCGACGTCTTTCTTCTCGTCGAAATCAAAATTAACCGTATCGCTGAAGCGGGCGCCGGCCGTGCCATCCGGTTTGTAGGCGATACCCAGAATATTGACGGCAGCGTGCTGCTTCCCTTTGACTTTTTCGAACTTCATGGCGGTCGAGGGAATTTCCACGGCCAAGTTGACCCGGGCCGTGTTGGGCGCGATATAGAAGAAGGGAGCCTGCATGAAGGCCGTGACATTGCCGGGTAATTCGCCGGCAGCGTGCGATTCCAGCGTTTTCTCAATCGCATTCCCCGCCAATAAATCCTGCGGCTTGATGTTGCAATATCCGCTGCGAGCTCGCACGGAGCCGTGATCGACTTTCACGCGGAGGGTGTGGCAACTACCTTCGGGAGATTCGCTGGGATGATAACCGAGCAAATAGTACTGGTTCTGGTCTTTCGCAATGCGGTCGAGGCCGCCGAGCAGATCGTTAGTGTTAAGAATGACGAATCCGCCCGTGCCTTCGGCGAGGGCATAGAGGACCTGTTGATTATCTGCCACGTTTGGAGGGAAGGATGGCACGATTTGCCGCGGCTGATTGTACTCTGAATAGGCAGGGTTATTCGGATACAAACCGGGCGCCGAGGGACCGCCCCTTGTACCTGTAACTGGCCCTCCACCATGAGTTCCTCCGCCCGGAGGTGCACCGCCGCCAACGTGCCCACCGCCGCCGGGAGGCCCTCCGCCGCCAACGTGTCCACCACCGCCCCCTCCACCACCTCCTGAGCCGCCACGTTGTCCGAAGCCCGTGAGTATTAGATTCTGTTTCAATGGGCCGCGATGAGTGAGAGCCGCTGGAGTGATGTGCACTCTGGTGTTTTGCAGAGGCAATCGCCGTAATCGGCTTTGCGGACCGCGCGAACCAGCATCCACGGTAGGAGCTACCAATCCTCTTACGTCTATGGGATACACCGCGACATTCGCGCGATTGCAAGCGTCAATAGTCGCCGTAAGTTCAGACTCGTATTCCGGTGTTAAGGGAAAACCTTGCGTGAGCATGACTAGAGTCTTGCGACCCGGCACACCTGCCAGACCTTTGGCGAGATCTCGCAATGACATCATGACGCTGCGGATGCCAAATTCGCTTTCCATCCGATTGAGAGAATCGCTTAACTGCGGCATGCCAACAGCTCCAGTAAGAGATGCAACCTGCACTGTAGGATCTGGATTCGGGGAAACGTGCGTTCCTTGTATGCCCGCAACAACTTTTTTGAGGCGGTCAGCGTCCGCCGTGAAGTTCTGAGTAATGTGAATCGAACCGCCAAACTCCGCAATTGCGATTAAGCGGTTCGGGCCGGCATTGGCATCAAGAAACTTGGCGGCGGCATCGCGGGCCTTGGCTTGCCCCGCAAAATCCATGGTGGAGTTGTCGAAAAAGAGCACCATGTAATGAGGCTTTGCCGGGCCAACTGTGCCATCTTCCTCATAAGAAAAGCTGCTGATGGCCTGTTCTTTGTTGTCTTCCCACACCTTGAAATCTTTGGCGGTCAAGCCGCGCATGTAATTGCCTTTTTTGTCGGTGACGACGGTATCGACGAGGACTTCGCGGGTTTCGACTTTGATGGTCGGTACAGCGGGAGGATTTTCCGTAACGGGCTGCTGACCAAAGGCCAAGGCCATTCCGCTAAGTATTATCACTGAACCAAGCATGCGTCCGAACATCGTAAACTCCTTACGAACAAAACTTGGATTTCTTTGGCGCTAAACTCTACGGGATTTCCACCGCGCCGTTTTCCGCTGACATTTCTCCCGTGGCATCGCGGACCACCACGCGCACTAGATAATTCCCCGGCTTGGCATCAAAACTGGTTTTCATCGTTATTCCGTTGTTCAAATGGCTGGCCAAAGTTTCATCCTTGAGCCGCAGGGTAACTACTTTTTGCTCCCCCTGAATGTAGGTTCCATTGCCATCGAACAAGACAGAAACCACCGTAAGTTCTTCGCCGTTTCGCCCTTCGACTTTGCGGAAATGCAATGGACGAACATCCAGATGCGCCAGGACTGTAAGTTTCGCGGTGGCATCGCTGGTCTTAAAAAACTGCGTGTGCAGGTCCAATGGTACTTCGTGCATCTCCTCTTGGGAGAAAATAGCGTCCTGAAGCGCCTCTTTGGCCTCTTGTTCAGGATTTGCCAAACGTTTGGGCGCGTAATACCCGCGGCGAGCCTGCCAAGTCAATTTTTGCGATGGCTTGATTATGACCTTCAAAGTGTGGAAGCTGCCGTCAGGCTTTAGATTCTGCGGCGAAAAACCTAGTAAATAAAAATACTCGGGCGCTGCGGCGGCTCGCTTGAAGCCCTCGTCCAAGTCATTGCTGTTATGAAAAAATACTCCGCCTGTGGCATCGGCAAGTGAAGCTAGAATGTCGGTATTTGCGAGGGCTTGCTGGCTGTCAAACGTCGAAAGATAGGCAGCGGGCGGTGGAAGAGTCGAGCCTGAAACGCCGTTGACCACCCCCTGCGGAGTATCGGGCGGACCTGGTTTATCGGCGTCTCCACCTGGAACAAGGGCATAGAGACCGCGTGCATCTAAGCTGCTGATGATGATTTGAGATCGCAAAGCCTTGTCCACGATATCGTTAAATTCATATTCCAGATCGGGAATGATAAAACCGGGGGAGATGAGAACGACTGCGCGTTCGCCGGGTGTCTTGGCCAATTCCTGCACAACGTTTTTAAGTGTCCATAGAGTGAGGCGGCTCTCAGCCTGGCCCCGCTCCAAAACCATGTGTGCTGCATTAAGGGCGAGGGTATTGGAGGCAGAGATCGCGCCGTTGACCACCCCACCAATCGAAGAAAAAGATCCATTGCAACTCAATACTTCGTACGCTGCAATTTGCAGGGCCTGGGTATCCTGCTTGTTTACGATCAAATCCGCCATGTAGTAGCTGATATCAGGGCATTCGGTCACGCCCGATCCCGAAATCGGATTTGGCTTCAGCCGGAGTAACGTCTCGTGCAATTTGGCCCGATCATCGGTGTAATCCAACATGGTTCGGCCGGAGGTGCTGAAAACAGCAGCCCGGTCGGTGGGGCGCAAGGTTGCAAATTGCCGTTCTGCGGCATCACGAACACGCGCCAAATCGCCAAATTTCAGGTGAATATCGTCAAATAAATAAGCGACAAAACGCTCGGGAGCTGCTGCCGGTGCCGCACCGGCTCCGCCAGGCCCTGATGTTTGTTCTGAAGTTTTCTGCTCTTTTGCAGCCTGTGCTCCAGGTTGTTCGACGGAGAAATGCGTAATAACCTGCGGTTTGCCTTTGTCGAAAATTTGAAAATCGTCTTTGGTTAGATTGCCTACGGCACGTCCTTGTGCATCGCGCGCAACCACCCGCACCATGACTTCCTTCACATTCACCTTGAAGATGGGAACGGGTTCCTGTGAACTCATTTCTGGGGCATTCGCATTGACCGTGGTTTGGGGGGGTTGAGACGCAGATTGCGCCGATAAAGGAACGCGCAAGACGAACAGCACGCAAATTCCGAGGAATAAAGACGTGCGAGCACAACGCTGATAAAAGGTATGTTTACCTTTGCACACTGCGGGTCTCCCCGCTGGCCCAAGGGGGATCGTGGTCAGCGTTTTGCGAAAGCCTATGCACCGTGGATCGGCTGGGCATTCACATCGCGATGATCATACCGCTTTGCTTGCCACAATGCCAGAGATAGGGCGCTAATCGTCGGCCAAAAAAATCTTAACTGCCGCCTAGCGTTTTCGCCGCATCTTCGAACATCTTCTGGTCTTCGGCGTGGTGCGCTGCATAATCCGGGTCGCTCGGGTCATAGGCCGATATCCAGTGCCGCATGGTTAATTCAAACACCTGCGCTCCCAATCCCATGGCGAACGGAATCGCCTCCACCATGGATGTGCGATTGCCTTGCCAGTTGTACATAGCAGTCTGTAAAACAAAGGGGACTTTGCCTTTGTTCTCGATAAAATTCCTGCACCAGTTGCCGGTGCAAGGACGCCCGTCGCCATAATCCTGCACATCCCTGCCAGATAAGGCCTGATTGCCGATGGCAATGCCATCCTTAACAGCATGATCGGCCGTTGCTGCGGCATTATCCAGATTCGGAGGATTTCCAAATGCGCTGATGCCGATTCCAATCTGCTTTGGCGAGTTGAGCGATTTCTCGTAATCGAGCATGTCATACAAATATTTCTGCCAGGTACTTTCCGAGAAACCGTATTTCTTCAATGCGAACATACATGCAGGGAAGGTTTCCCCTCCCGCTCCCATACCAAAACGGATGTATGACACCGAGGCATTGTTTTTGAATTTATCCACCATGGCTGCCATGAATGATTGATAGCTGCTCATGAAGTCGTGGTTCCAGAACACAGGAGTATGCCCAAAGCTGGGACAAGTCACTGATGGAACTTTGTCGAACACATATTGCGGCGTCGCTTCGGCATTCGCACCATATCCTGTTGCCCATACGATGAAACTGACCATTTTCCCCGCCGCAACCCACGGCGCCATTTGGTCTTCTACTGACGACCAGTCGTAGCGGGGATTCGCGCCAGGGCCGCGATCCACCTTGCTCCAAATCACATAGATTGCGCCTCCGCAGACCACAGGATTGTGCATGAGATATTTTTCCGCTTTGCCATTCTGGGGCGCGCCCGGGAACATTAAAACAAACAGCCCATGCGGGCCGTTGGGGACCGGCAGGCTGGAAATTGGTGCGCTACACTTTGGATAAGCGGGCGCCGAATCTTGTGATTTCTTCTGCGCGAACGCGGCAGCCGTAAGAAATGAAATAGTTAGAAGAAGGCAAATAAACTTTCCCGTCATGGTGAAATACTCCCCGAACAGATTCAGTTGAGATTTTGTATTTCGATGCAAAACGGAGCGGCTCCGTCAAGTGTACTTTAGCAGCTACCCGAAATCAGTCCCATTTTCAGGAAAACTATCCCCAACATCTGCGGAATCAACCGAGTGCAATTTCTGGAAATCTTTTCAGCCCTCGCAAAATTCTCCACCCTGGCGTTCCTTAGAAACATTCGTGAAATTCATTGCCGTAGAGGGCTAGCCATAAAACGAACTCCTGCTTTCTTTTGTGCTAGTATGTCTCGGCTGTAGAGCGCTGGACGCACAACCGCGAATCCGCAGGCTGCATCGGAATGACGACGAAGCGCACCCGGAATTTATGGTGATTGTGAAATGAAGGATACCCTCGGAGTTTTGCTGGCGGGAGGAGCCGGCGAGCGTCTCTTCCCGCTGACGCGCGATCGCGCCAAACCTGCCGTCACCTTCGGCGGCATCTATCGCATCATTGACATCACGCTTTCCAACTGCATCAACTCCGACCTGCGGCGCGTGTATATCCTCACGCAATACAAAGCTCTCTCTCTGAATCGCCACATTCGCGAAGGTTGGAATATTTTGGGGCGCGAGGTCGGCGAATTCGTCGAAGTCCTTCCACCGATGAAGCGTGTGAGTGAAGAGTGGTATCAGGGCACGGCCGACGCGGTATATCAAAATATTTATTCGATTGGGTCGGAGGAGCCGAAGTACGTGCTCATTCTTTCCGGCGACCACATCTACAAAATGAACTATGGCCTGATGCAAAAACAACATCAGGAGTCGGGCGCGGATGTGACACTGGCGACCATCCAGATTGATCCCGAAGAAGTATCTCGTTTCGGCGTGGTGGATGCGGACGCCGATCATCGCATCAACGGTTTTGAGGAGAAGCCCAAGCAGACTTCGCT
>JAJPHW010000034.1 GCA_021325035.1 Terriglobia bacterium | reverse complement strand
GGTGGAGTTAATAGTTCGTATCGGACGCATACTGTCCCGCGAGTTACGGTTTCATGGAGATTCAATTTTGTGTATGGCATTGTCGTCCACTCCTTAATTCTTGACTTGGGTACCGCGAAGGGGTGGGGAATGCCAGTATTAACGGGCCATCTTCCTCTCAATCATCGGCGGTACACGATTTTATTCCTGCAATTTCACTGAGTTGTGATTGGTCCGGGTCCAAGACGTTCTCCTCTACTAACGTTTAGGTATGAGTTACGATTCGTTTGCTCAATGTGCCGTATGTCCACCTACTACCCCTGCCAAGTCCATGACGTGATACAAGACCAGCGCCATCATGAGCACAAGATAGCAGCGGAGCGTCATAAGGGACGTCCTCACGCTGGTCGTCATACGCATCGGGCCCAAGGAGGAGGTGTCGAGTTTTTTCTCGGGGAGGTCATCCAACGGATGCATTACTACAAACTGGGCCGATGCTCCTTGATCGACCGTGATTGGCTTAAGAAAGTTAAGTACGCTCATGGCATATCCTTTCTAACTAGAGTTAAGACGGAAACAGTTTCGGGGCAGTGACCTGCGCTGCCAGCACTAAAGAAAGCGCAAACAGAACGATGATGATGGTCCAGTTCACCCAATTGTTCCAAGCTTTATTGGCGAATCTTTCTCCCAGCAGTTCTTTATCGTTCAACAGCAGTTGCAAGAAAATGATGGCGGATGGCAACATGATTCCAGCCAGAACCTGCACTCCAATGATGATGAGCTGAAGCGGTGCACCGGGGATCAACACGATGGCCGCTGCCAGTGTCACGCACACGACGTAGGTGGCATAAAATCCTTTCGCTTTCCCAATGGGCATTTCGAGACTGTGGGCCCACCCTTTTACCTCCCCGTAGGCCCACGCACTGGAAAGCGAAATCGCGGTCGTACCCAACACGGCAGCATTGATCATTAGCAATAAGAGCCCGCTGCGTATCGCAGGTCCCGAGAACAATCTCAGATCATTGGCCATTTGTGCTGGATCGGAAAATGCAATTCCGTGGACGTTTGCCGCATTCCCCGCAATCATCATGCAACCGGCCACGACGATGGTGAACACGGCGCCCACCAGGGTATCGAGCCGGGACCATTTCAAATCCGCGAAGCGTAAGCGCTTATCGGCGACGCAGCTCTGTTGAAAGAACAACTGCCAGGGAGCGATGGTAGTTCCCACAATCGCAATCACCAGAAAAACCAAGCCAGCGGTTATCCCACCGGCGGGAACGGATGGGACAAATGCATCATGCAGTACTCCGCCAGAAGTTGGCTGCAACTTGTAGGCAATCACCACCCATGCGATGTCCAGAAGGCAGAGGAAAACCGTTATTCGCTCCCAACGCCGGTAACTGCCCGTCAGGACCATCAACGTCAAGCCCACTGCCGCCAAAGGCACGCCGACTCTGGGCGCAACATTCATATGACTCAGTGCCAAGGAGATTGCAGCGAATTCTGTTATCAGTGTCAGAAAATTTACCAATTGCAAATCAATGAGCGAAAAGAGGCCCCACCACTTTCCGAAGCGCTCATAGATCATGGTGGCGTGCCCTTTACCAGTGGCGATTCCCAGCCTTACCACCATTTCTTGAATGAAATAAGTCACCGGCAACAAGAACAGGAGGATCCAAAGTAGTTTCGTCCCGTACTGGGCACCCGCTTGGACATAGGTCGAAACAGCGCCCGCATCGTTGTCTGCTTCCATCACTATCAATCCGGGCCCAAAGACCACGAGAAAGGTGAAGATGTTTCGTGTCCACTTCGAATGCACTACTCGCCCGCGCGCAGGGAGCGTGCTGACCGTGTGTGTTCTATCGATTTGTGTCTCGTATCGTGCCACAGTCATCACCATTACATTTGCCAGAAACACGGCGCAATTCTACGAAGGGCACGCATTTCCTAGCGCGTGGCCGGCAGAGAAAGCTGCACCTGTCTCGACTTCGTATAAGATTTTTAAGCCTGTAGAAGAAGCGGGTTGATGCGATAGGAAGGAATAAGACTATCGTGTCACATCGCTGGTTCTACACTGGCAAGCCACCGCTAGCCGGAGGCTGATCGCTTTCCTTTGCCATATGCCTTTCTAAAAACTTTGCTCTTCCTGGATTGCGAACCGGGCAATCTTCAGGACATTTCACATATATCATACCCCCCTACAGTATTGTCAATGATAAAATGAAAAATATGGCTCACACACTTCGTGAAAAAGAAAAGCTAATTCTCCGCGTACGCCGCATTCGCGGCCAAGTCGAAGCTATCGAGCGCGCGCTGACCGAAGAGAAAGACTGCGGAGACGTACTGCAGCTCATCACGGCGGCGCGCGGCGCCATGAATGGCTTGATGGCTGAACTCGTCGAAGACCACGTCCGCTTCCATGTACTTGATTCTGCTCGCAAGCCCACGGCAGAACAAGCAATGGCTGCGGATGAATTGGTAGAAATTGTCAGATCGTACTTGAAGTAGCGCAGTTACAATAGCGGCAAAAAAATTAAAGGACAGCTCGGAGCCCCCCGAAGCTGTCCTGTCTTTCCCTCCCGGTTAGAAGGGCTTTACTGCTGCTTAAGTTATCGTCCACGTGTTGCAGCGTGATTTATAAATTGTGAATTTCTAATGAATTATGCCGGTGATTTACGCCTGTCATCCAACTGAATACTCTCTTTGCCACACTCGATCTCCGGGTGCTAAGTGTTTTTCATCCCAATGACTGCTATATTTTCTCTTCATCCTTTTCTGTCATCCATCAGTTTTGGAGAAACGCCTTGCCCCGCAAGACTGAGATTTCGCGGCAACTGTTGCAGCGCGCGGAGAAACTGATCCCCGGCGGGGTCAACTCGCCCGTGCGCGCCTTTCGCTCGGTCGGTGGCGATCCACCCTTCATTGTCCGCGGCAGTGGTTCCCATCTCTGGGACGCCGACGGCAACGAACTGATTGACTACATTGGATCTTGGGGCCCCATGATTCTCGGCCACGCCTTTCCTGCCGTAGTCGAGGCTATTTGGAACGCGGCCGAAAAAGGCGCCAGTTTTGGCGCGTCCACGCCTGCGGAGGCCGACCTCGCCGAAATTGTCGTATCAGCGTATCCCCACATGGAAAAAGTTCGCTTCGTCAGTTCCGGCACCGAAGCAACCATGTCCGCCATTCGCCTCGCCCGCGCCTATACCAAACGCAAATACATCATCAAGTTTGAAGGGTGCTATCACGGCCACGCTGATGCGCTGTTAGTGAAGGCTGGCTCAGGCATCGCAACGCTTGGCATTCCCGGCTCGGCCGGTGTGCCCGAAGAGTTTATTCAATTCACGCTCGCGCTGCCCTATAACAACATCGCCGCTGTCGAACAGGCATTTCGTAAGTTTCCTCATCAGATCGCTTGCATCATTCTCGAACCCGTCGTCGGAAACATGGGCTGTGTCCCGGCTTCCGGCGATTATCTCGCGGCACTGCGCCTCCTCACCTCGCGGGAACGTGCAGTATTAATTTTCGATGAAGTCATGACCGGCTTTCGTCTTGCCTTCGGCGGCGCGCAGGAACTTTACGGCATTACGCCTGATTTAACGACAATGGGCAAAATTATCGGCGGTGGATTGCCAGTGGGCGCTTATGGTGGCCCGTCAGAAATCATGAACATGGTTGCGCCTCTCGGCCCTATGTATCAGGCGGGAACATTATCGGGGAATCCGCTCGCTATGGCGGCGGGCTTGACCACACTCCAATATCTGCGCGATCACAAAGCCGGAATTTATCCGAAGCTGGAAAAATTAAGCGCTGAATTAGTGAACGGCGTCTGCACCGCCGCGAAAGAAGCGGGCGTTCCCATCACAGCGAACCGTGTCGGATCCATGTTTACCTGGTTCTTTAACGAAGGCCCGGTTACGGATTGGCTCTCAGCCTCAAAGTGCGACACCGAAGCCTTCGGGCGCTTCTTCCGTTCGATGCTTGATCAAGGGATATTCCTGCCGCCCTCGCAATACGAAGCGGCCTTTATGAGCGCAGCCCACACGGACGAAGACATTCACAAAACGATCGCAGCGGCGAAACTAGCTTTCGCAGAACTGAAGAAATAGAAGTCTAATGGGTGCCCCACCCTTGTCGTGCTTTTGTGACAGGGTGGGGATTTAAGAATCTAAAACAACGCTGTTGCTCTGCGTTTCCAGCTCTTTCCTTTTTCTTTTGCGATCTTTTCAACGTCCGCCACATACGCGCCCGTCTGCGTCAGAACGTGATGCAAATCGTTGCCTACGCTGATAAAGGTAAATCCTTTTTCCAGGAACTCGCCGACGCGCGCCGTCCCGAACAAAAACAATCCCAAAATCACATTATTCTTCCGTGCATGATCGATAAGTTTTTGCGTAGCGGCGTTCAGTTCGGGCGACGTGTACATGTGTGGGAACTCATATTTTTCATACAATCCCATCGACATGCACAGATCGTTCTGCCCCAAAAACAAAATATCCACGCCAGGCACGGCTGCGATTTCTGCGATGTTTTCAATGCACGACGCTGTTTCGACCTGCAACGCCACAATGCCTTCTTTGTTGTAATTTCCTGCATAGCCCAGCAGTCCCGCTTTGTTCATACTTCGCTGCGGAAAATACACCGACCGCGTTCCAGCCGTGGGATACTTCGTGCAACTCACGGCAATGCGCGCTTCTTCTGCGGTATTGATATACGGAACCAGCACGCCATCCGCGCCTAAATCCAGCGCCTGCTGAATCCCCGGACGATCGTCGTACCCGCCCACGCGAACCAACGACTTGGCGCCGCCATTGGAAATGCCGGAAAGCATCGCCGAAAGTTTCTCGAAATTCATCGGCCCATGCTGCGTATCCACCAGAAGCCAGTCGTATCCGCTGAAAGAAAGTTGCTCCGCAATGGTCGGGCTGTGCGAGTTCACAAAAATCCCCAGCTTCGGTTGCCCTTGTCGTAGCTGATTCTTAAATTCCAATCCCGTTAATTCCGCCATGATGATCTCCTCATAAGAAATTGAATAGTTAGTGTACCTGCGAAGAACAAAATCCGGCCATCGCGTGAGGATTAATTCTGCGAAGAAAAGTGACCGCAGGGTAGCCCGGGGTCACACCCGCAGTTCCACCACCGTCGCACCACCGCCACCTTCGTTTTGCTCCGCTTCTTTCACGACTTCCACATGAGGATGTTTCTGCAAGTACTGACGTAAGGCTTTTCGCAAAATGCCCATGCCGCTACCATGGACGACGCGTACCCGCGGCAATCCTGCGAGAAACGCCCGATCAACAAATTTTTCGACTTCGCTCGTGGCCTCATCCACCGTCCGACCGATCACGTTGATTTCCGACGGCGCATTCTGCTCTTCTCTACCCAGAGAAACTGAAATCCCCCTTGCTCGCGCTGCCTGCACTGGAGTAATACCATCAGCCACACCGCGCCGGGCCACTTCCGCAATATCGTCGCGCGCAATCTTCATCTTCATGGCGCCGATTTCAACTTCAAAATGATTGTCGTCAATTCGCCGTGTCACCCTGCCCGAGTGGCCCATGGACTTGAGTTTCACCGTATCCCCTTCGCTGACATGCTTAACCACTCGCGGCTGCGCATCAGGATCATCCCGGTCTGCACCAGTGCTATGCGCGACTATGGTCGAATCGAACTGCTCACGGAAATCACGCCGCAACTTGGCTATGCGCCGCTCGGCGTCTTTTGAAACCTTCTGCGCTGCCGCCCGGTCTTGTACTGCATTCACTGCCTCGCGCGCATGATATTCAAAGTCGCGCAGCAGCGTTTCCAGCTTCTTCTCCATCTCCTTCGTTTTGGCTTGTTGTTCTTTCTTTCCTTCGGCGGCGAGCCGGAGCTTTTCCCGTTCGACTTCTTCTTCGCTCTTCTTCAGGCGAAATCTTTCTGCTTCAGCCTGCCGCAAGTCTTCATGAAGCCGGTCGAGAAAATGCCCGACATCACGAGCTTGCGTTCCTAAACGTCCCCTCGCCGAAGTAATAATTTCAGAATTAAGGCCTAGTCTTTGGGCAATATTGATTCCCGCGGAGGCGCCGGGTACGCCTATTTTTAGCTCATAGGTCGGTTGCAATGTGGATTCGTCAAAGCCCACCGACGCGTTCACCACGCCCGCCGTGTTCGCACCGTAAACTTTCAGTGAAGTGTGGTGCGTAGAAATCACTGTGATACATCCGATGCGATGAAAATATTCGGCAATAGCCACGGCGAGTGCTGCGCCTTCTTCGGGATCCGTCGCCGAACCCAATTCATCGAGCAGCACCAAAGAGCCCGCCTTTGCCGTCCGCGAAATGAAATCAATATTCGTCACGTGCGCTGAAAACGTGGAAAGATTCTGCTCAATGGATTGATAGTCGCCAATATCCGCGAGCACTGCATCGAACACCGGCATATCAGCTCGATCGGCAGGCACTGGAATTCCTGCCTGTGCCATCAGCGCCAGCAAGCCAATGGTTTTTAGCGTGACCGTTTTCCCGCCCGTGTTCGGCCCCGTAATCACTAACTCGCGGCGTTCACCTTCAAGCTCAATGGTCATGGGCACAGCATGTTTGCCCTTCGCTTTAAGATTGCGTTCGAGCAACGGATGCCGTGCGTTTCGCAGAATCAGAGCGCCATTTTCTGAAAACTTAACCTGAACGCAGTCGAAATCTTCGGCATATCTCGCCTTCGCAAACTGCAATTCCAACTCGCCAAGAATTTTGACCGCTGCCAGAATCTCCGCTCTGCGCTCGCCAATCTTCCGTGTCATCTCGAGCAAAATGCGATGAATTTCGGCCTGCTCATCGTCAAAAAGGCGCACTAAATCATTGTTCAGTTCAATCGTCTCCAGCGGCTCAACATAAACTGTCTGGCCGCTCGAGCTGGCGCCGTGCACAACACCCTGCACCCGCCGCTTCTGCTCGACTTTCACCGGAATCACAAACCGCTCGCCGCGAATCGAAATCAGTTCATCTTGAACGGCACCGCCCTCGGCCAATTTACGGAGATACCCGCGCAATGATTCCTGAATCGAACGCCGCTGCTTCTCTATTTCGCGGCGAATTCTCGCCAACTCCGGCGACGCGCTATCTTCCAGCGTTCCATCCGGCGCAATCTTGTTTCGCAGATTGCGGAGCAATTCGCCAAAATCTGCGACACCGGCGCTTAACGCTCCTACGGCAATCCACTCCGACTTCATCGCGACTGGAGGGTTCTTGGTGATCTCCCGCCACTCGGCGGCACGATCCATCACCAGCAGGACATCGCGAATCTCTTCCGTCTCCAGTGCCGCGCCCGCAATGCCCGACTTCTCCACAATTTCTGTAACGTCAAGCAATCCTGCAAAATCAAACCGCCCGCCAACCCGGCGGAACTCACGCAACTCGCTCGTCAATTGATGCTGATTCTCAATCCAGGCGAGATCGGCGGAAGGCTTCAGATTCAAAACGCGCTCCCGCCCGAGCGGCGAAGACGTATATCCCCGCAATAATTCCAGCAATCCGTCGAATTCCAGCACCCTCGCGCTGGTATGGCTCAGCCAGGCACTCATCGCATTTCAATCTTATAAGCATGTAGGGGCAGGTGTCCTCACCTGCCCGGTCGAGCGCAGCTCGACAGAAAACTGTAAAATCTCTCTATGGCGTTCCCCATCACGCGCCTTCGCCGTCTTCGCCGTAACGAGACCTTGCGCTCGTTGGTCCGTGAAACCCGCCTGACACCCGAATCTTTCGTCTATCCACTCTTCGTGTGCCCGGGCCAAGGCATCCGCAAAGAAGTCCGCTCCATGCCTGGCGTCTTCAATCTTTCGGTGGATGAAGCCGTCAAAGAAGCCCACGAAACGCATGCGCTCGGCATTCCTGCCGTGATTCTTTTTGGTTTGCCGGAAAAAAAAGACGAAGCCGCCACCGGAGCCTGGTCGGACGACGGCATCGTGCAGCAAGCGACCCGCGCCATCAAGCGCGAAGTTCCCGACCTGCTCGTCATCGGCGACGTCTGCCTCTGCGAATACATGTCGCATGGCCATTGCGGGGTCGTCCGCGAAAGTGGCACACATTCTTTAGGAGCAGCGGCCGCGCCTCCGGTTTCAGCGACTTTCGAAATCGACAACGACGCTTCGCTCGATATTCTAGCCCGCACTGCGGTTTCGCTCGCCCGCGCAGGTGTGGACATCATCGCCCCTTCCGACATGATGGATGGCCGCGTCTCTGCGATTCGCAAAGCTCTGGACGAGAACACACTCACCCATACTCCGATTCTTTCCTATGCGGCCAAATTCGCCTCCGGATTTTACGGGCCCTTCCGCGAAGCCGCCGACTCCACGCCCCAGTTCGGCGATCGTCGTTCTTATCAAATGGATGGAGCCAATGTCCGCGAGGCCCTGCACGAAATCGCTCTCGACGTCGAAGAAGGCGCCGACATGATTATGGTCAAGCCCGCGCTGCCCTATCTCGATGTCATCGCTGCTGCACGCGCTCGATTTGACCTGCCGCTCGCCGCTTATCAAGTCTCCGGCGAATACGCGATGATCGATACCGCCGCCCGTAACAACTGGATTGACCGAGACCGCGTCATGATGGAGTCGCTGATTTCAATTCGCCGCGCCGGAGCCAGCATCATTCTGACGTACTACGCGAAAGAAGCGGCGAAATTGCTCGCATGAATCGCTTGTAACGACTGTGCACAAGGGGAGTTTTTTAAGAGACGAGAAAAACAAACATGACTGACCCGGAGTGTTGGCCGCTGTGGTTAAAAATATTGCTATATCCGCCAATGTTGGTCGGCGCGGTCTCGTTATGGTTACCCTTAGCGCAATCAACTAAGCTGCGATCCGTGCAGATTGGATGCATCGCATACTTTTTCCTATTCGGTATATTTTT
>JAJPHW010000203.1 GCA_021325035.1 Terriglobia bacterium | reverse complement strand
TGGTTACGCCGTTGACCTGGCGCGTGCTGGTTTTCATTGTCACTGAGAAGCCTCCTTGGAGCCCCCGGTTGGTCCGTGGACATGTTTGACTAATTTAATTTCGGTGCCCGTGGGCGAAGGCTGAATGTCAACCTCGTCCATAAATGAGCGAATCAGGAAAATCCCTCTTCCCGACGTTTTCATCAGGTTTTCCGGCGCGAGCGGATCGGGAATCGCGGCTGGGTCTAATCCCTTTCCCTGATCGCGAATGGTAATCACCAGATCCTGGTCGGTTCGTGCAAAGTCTAATTTTACCTTTTTACTTGGATCATAAGCATTTCCATGCAGAACAGCGTTTACCGCCGCTTCCCGCACAGCCATCGAAATCCGCATGATTTCGTCATCGTCAAACCCATTTTCCGCGGCAATACGGCTCGCCGTCTGCTCGGCGTTGTCCACCGTCTCCAGCGTCTAATCCAGCGTATAGGAGACTCGTTGCTCGGTCATGGCAAAATGGCGTTCATACCCGTCTGAACTGACAATCGGACGCTAAGACACTTAAAAAAGCCGCGATATCCAGATGCGGTAGTTTGCCCTGTATGCTGTGGAAATGTCAACGAAGATAGTAAACTTCTTTGAAGCAAGGTTTTAAAGGCAGGCGGAACTCCATAGCAAGCTTGGGGTTTATCGCTTTTGTCACGCATTTTGTTATTTGTGTGCCGATGTTTGGGCGATAGGCGTGGGAATCCGTAAGTGTTAGCCTTGCAGTGACTTGTATTCAAAATTTACAATTCCTCAACAATTGCATGGCATAATCACCCGCAAGCTTTTCTTAAATATGGTCTTAGCGGTAAGTGCTACATGAAAACTCAACGCAAAATTCGTGCACGCCATGGAATTCTGGCTCTGCTCCTGGCATGTGCAACAATGCCTGCGTTCGCTGAAACCCCGGATACGACTTTATTCAATGGCTACCACCTCCTGTACAACCTGAATTTTGATCGGGCGCATGATGTGTTTGCCTCCTGGTCGAAAAGTCACCCCGAAGATCCTCTTGGACCGGCGTCAGATGCTGCCGGATATCTATTTTCAGAGTTCAATCGGCTAGGTGTGCTGGAAAGTCAGTTCTATGAATCCGACAAGCAATTTGATGCGCGCAAGAAGCTCACTCCCGACCCAGCCTTGCGCGATCGTTTTGCGGCAGCCTTAGATCAAGCAGAAAAGCGTGCAAAAGCCCAGCTCGTAAAAAATCCCCAAGACCGGGATGCGTTATTTGCCATGACGCTTTCAGCTGGATTGAAAGCCGATTATGCGGCCTTGATTGAGAAAAGTAATTTAACCTCGTTGCATTTCACGCGGGAGTCGGAACATTGGTCGGAACAGTTGCTTGCAGTCGATCCCAACTGCTATGACGCCCACCTCGCGAGTGGCATCGCTAAATATATTGTTGGAAGTATGAGCGCTCCCGTGCGGTGGCTGTTGCGCATCGGCGGGGTGGCTGGCGACAAAAACGACGGAATTGCCGAGCTGCAACTTACGGCAAACCGTGGCGAATACCTTGCGCCTTTCGCGAGAATTCTTCTATCGATTGCTTATGTGCGGGATAAAGACAGGTCCAAGGCTCGTGAGCTCCTTATGGCACTGCAATCGGACTTTCCTAACAATCCACTCTTTGCCAAAGAGATAGCCCGGCTGGATCAACGACCCTAGACTAGGAGTCCATTCATGCGAAATTTATTGCTTTGTAACCTTCCTTTAACACTTCGCGACCATACTTCGAACTGAAACCTGTTCATAAATTCATTTTTCACTTGAGCTTAGGAGGAACCACCAGTGATCCGCCGCATCGCATTGTTGTGTCTCGCTTTGACATTGCCCGCGGTTGCGCAAACCACGTTGAATGGAGCCGGCGCAACTTTCCCCTATCCGATGTATTCCAAGTGGTTCAGCGACTACCACAATTTGCACCCCGATATTCAAATTAACTATCAATCGATTGGCAGCGGCGGTGGCATTCGTCAAGTTCTGGCACAGACCGTTGATTTTGGCGCCAGCGACGGCCCCATGAGCGATCAGCAACTGAGCGACGCTAAATTCAAAATTCTCCACATTCCCACCGTACTGGGCGCAGTCGTGCCTGCGTATAACATCCCCGGCATTAAGGGTGAAATAAAATTTACCCCAGAAGCCCTGGCTGGGATTTTCCTGGGGAAAGTCAGCAAGTGGAATGATTCAGCAATCACGTCCGCGAACCCGGGAATCAATTTTCCCGCGCAGGACATTATTGTTGTACATCGCTCCGACGGTAGTGGCACGACGTTTATCTTCACTGACTATCTTTCCAAAGTGAGCTCGGAGTGGTCGAATGGCCCCGGCAAAGGAACCAGCGTGAAGTGGCCGGTTGGTCTGGGCGGTAAAGGCAATGAAGGCGTAGCAGGACAGATTCGTCAGTTGCCTGGCGCAATCGGTTACGTGGAACTGATTTATGCCGTGCAAAACAATATTCCTTACGGCGTTGTGAAGAATGCTGCGGGAGCCTACGTAAAGGCCAGTTTAGACAGCGTTACCGCCGCAGCTGCATCGGTGAAGAGCATGCCGGCAGATTTCCGGGTTTCGATCACCAATGCACCCGGCAAAGATGCTTATCCGATTTCCAGCTTTACCTGGCTTTTGATTCCGCAGAAGTCGAAGGATCCAGCAAAGGGCAAGATTCTGGCCGACTTCTTGAATTGGATGGTGGATCAAGGACAGAAGGAGACAGCGGCTTTGACATATGCGCCCCTGCCTGCGAATGTAGCGGAAAAAGTCAAAGTGGCCATCAAGCAAGTGCAATAGATTTAATAGCTTAGATGATTATTTGAGGGCAAAACTCCAAGTCAAGAGCTTGGAGTTTTGCACGTTGTAGCGTATCTGGCGCCGTTAGCACAATGCTTTATACTAAATACTCCAATGATGAAATGGTTGAGCGCATTTCTATTGAGTATCGCCTTGTTGCCAAGCGTTTTCAGCGTACAAAATACCTATGTTGCAGGGAAGATCGTCAACGTAGAGGACAAGGTTAAGAGCACCGTTTTGTACTACCAGGTCAATACTCCCGTTACCCGGGACGACCCATATTACGAAATCGCGGTGCAAGTGAAGGACATAGTATATTCGGGCGTTTACACGCCTCGCCATGCCAAAGACTTGCTGCCAGCGGAATGGATTCCGGGAGCAGATGTGAAGGCTAAGATTGATAGCAGGCATATGACGCTGCTGACGCCGGAAGGCAATGAAGTAGATGTAGCGATTGAAAAGCGCGCAGTTGCAAAAACAGATTCAATTCCGTCTCCCGCAGTTAAACCATAAGACACTGCATTTATCGCGTATTTGACAGAGGTATCGAATGGCTCGTCCACTGCTCGATAATCCCGCCTACTACATCAATCGTGAATCGTCGTGGCTTGAGTTTAATCGTCGAGTGCTTGAGGAAGCCGAGGATAAAGCCAACCCGTTGCTTGAACGATTAAAGTTTCTATCCATTACCGCCAGCAATTTGGACGAATTTTTTGAAGTGCGCGTTGCGGGTCTTGTGCAGCAGATCGAAGACGGGGCTAGTGAGGTTGGACCGGAGGGACTGACCTTACTTCAGGAAAGAGATGTGGTTTCGCGCGAAGCCCACGAATTTGTGCGCGACCAATACCGCTGCTGGAACAATGAACTGCGTCCTGAGTTGGCCAGAAATGGCATTCGAGTTTTAGGCATTGATGAACTCGATGCCACAGCGCTCTCTTTTGTCGAGCAATACTGCGAGAAAGAGCTTGATCTGTTGCTGACGCCGGTGACTGTGGATCCGGCCCATCCTTTTCCTCGCGTGATTAATAAGGCACTGTGCGTTGCCTTTTTGCTCCGTCGCCGTCGCCGTTCGTCCATGACTTATACGGGTGTTGTGACCGTGCCGCGTTCACTCCCCCGCTTGGTTCGGCTGCCTTCGGAAGGAACGGTGGATTTTATTTTCCTCGCCGATCTGGTGGCATTTCATGCCTCACGCATGTATCACGGGTACGACATTATTTCTTCTGCCGCCTTTCGCGTGACCCGCAACAGCAACTTGTATCTTGCAGAAGAAGAATCGAGAAATCTGCTGGATACGGTTCGAACTGAACTGCACAATCGCCGCAAAGGGGATGCGGTGCGGTTGGAGATTGATTCTGACGCAGATGCCGAAATCATCGAACGCCTGCGCATCAATTTTGAGCTGGAGCCTTGGCAGGTTTTTTCTGTAAATGGTCCGGTGAATTTATCGCGGCTCTTTAATATCTACGAGCAGACAGAACGTCCTGACCTGAAATTCAAGCCATTTACACCGCGGGAGCTGCGCCTCACTTCCAAATCCCAGGACTTATTTGAGGAACTTCGGAATCACGATGTTCTCTTGCACCATCCTTATGATTCTTACGACGCGGTGGTGTCATTTATAGAATCCGCGGCGGAAGACGCGCGCGTAGTTTCCATCAAACAAACTCTCTACCGCACCAGCGAGCATTCTTCAATCATTCCTGCGCTGGTCGCTGCTGCGGAACATAAAGAAGT
>JAJPHW010000092.1 GCA_021325035.1 Terriglobia bacterium | reverse complement strand
GAGCACGGCGAGCTGTTCATGAGCCGCCGCAAAAACCGGCCCATGTTCTTCATTGATATCGCTGTGCCGCGCGACGTGGATGCAGAGATGAACAAGCTTGATGGCATATTCGTCTATGACATTGACGATTTGCAACAGGCAGTTACCGCACACGTTGCCGGACGCCGCCAGGAAGCGGAACGCGCTGAAGCCATCGTCGACCTTGAAGTGGAGCGCTTTCAGGCCCGCATTCAGACTCGTGACGTTGTTCCTACCATCGTTTCTTTGCAAGATCACCTTGAAACCATCAGGCAGGCTGAAATTGACCGCGCCCGAGGGCGTCTCGGAGAACTCACTCCCGATCAGGAACATGCGCTCGATGCGCTGACCCGGGGCATCGTCAACAAGATCATGCATACGCCCATCAGTACGCTGAAGACCGCCGCCCGTGAATCTGAAGCTACGACCGTGGTTGATGTGGTTCGGCGGTTGTTCAATCTCCAAAACAAGAAAGAAGATCAGGGCTGATGGGGTTGCTCCGCATCGGTTCTCGTGGCTCTGCGTTGGCTCTCTGGCAGGCGAATCATATTTCGGGATTACTGCGATCTCAGGGACATCAAGTAGAAATAGAAATCATCAAAACCACGGGCGATAAAGTGCTCGATGTTGCGTTGTCTCAAGTCGGAGCACAGACCGGAGTCACAAAGGGAATTTTTACCAAGGAAATCGAAGAAGCTCTGGGTGATCGCCGAGTGGATCTGGCCGTGCATAGTCTCAAAGATTTGCCGACGGAGCTTGCCCCTGAATTTGAAATTGCTGCCATACCAACGCGGGAAGATGTTCGGGACGCATTTTGCTCAATTCACTTTGAAAGTATCGAGCAACTGCCGGAGCACGCCCGTGTTGGCACCAGCAGTCTGCGCCGTCAGGCCCAGTTGAAGGCCCTGCGCCCTGATCTCGAAACCATTCCTTTGCGGGGAAATGTGGATACGCGCCTGCGTAAGCTTGGTACTGGCGAGTATGTCGCCATTATTCTTGCGGCTGCTGGCTTAAATCGCCTGGGACAAAGTGATGCAATCAGCCAGTTATTGCCGGTCGAAATGATGTGCCCCGCTGCTGGGCAGGGAGCGCTCGCTATCGAAATACGCGCTGGCGACCATAGTACGAGAGATTTGCTTAAGTTTCTCGATGATCCAGATGCGCATGCGGCTACCGTTTGTGAACGCGCTGTGCTTAACCGGCTTGGCGGCGGATGCCATGTTCCCATTGGGGCTTCAGCATTTATGAAAGCCGGGTTTATTCACCTGCACGCGATTGTTGCCAGTCCTCATGGGAAGAAAATATTGCGAGAGTCACAAACGGGTCCAGATGCCATAAAACTCGGCGAGTCAGTTGGCGATGCTCTCCTGCGAGCTGGAGCCGAAGCTTTAATTCGTGATATCGACCCTAGCACCGTAATTCCAACGCAGGCGGCGCCGTGAAGCCACTTTCCGAATTGCGCATTCTCGTCGGGCGTGCGAAGCATCAATCCGATGTGCTTTCTTCTTCTTTGCGTAAGCTTGGCGCAGAGATAGTGCAAGTTCCTTTCATCGAAATTCGTTCATGTCGGTCTTATCGTCCGCTCGACCAAGCTCTGAAGAACGTAGCCGAATACGACTGGCTCATCCTTACTAGCGTGAACGGCGTAGATGCACTTTGGAAGCGGTTTCGAAAACTCAAGCTAACGAAGAAAGCCTTGCAACATTTAAAGATTGCCGCAATCGGCCCGGCGACGCGACGAGCTATTGAAGAGCATGGACTCAAAGTGACTATCATGCCAAAAGAGTATGTTGCCGAGGCCGTAGTGAAGAGTTTGCAGAAGAGGGTGCGCGGAAAACGAATCCTACTTGCCCGCGCCAAGGTCGCCCGCGACGTCATTCCACACGAATTGCGAAAATTTGGAGCACGCGTGGATGTAGTCGAAGCCTACGAAACCGTTGTACCGAAGTCGTCGCGTACTAGACTGCGTGCAGTCTTGAAAAACCCGCGCCGATGTCCTGACGTCATCACGTTTACAAGTTCTTCGACGGTGCGTAATTTTGCCGCTCTTGCTGGCAAACTCGCTCGCCAGAAAGGCTTGCGTTTTGCATCCATCGGCCCGGTGACCTCGGGGACGCTTCGTGAACTCGGATTGCCTGTCCACATCGAAGCCAAAGCGTATACGATCCCTGGACTCGTCAAGGCAATCAAGAACTCTCGCTCTTAACCCTTTATTTTCAGCGATTTATGCGATCATCTCGCGTGCTTGTACTCCTGTAATCTGCGCATTCATCCCTTCTATGCATAGCATTTAAGCTGGCCGCCAAAGGAGTTTTTATGCACCGAATATCTCGATGGCCCGCGATTTTTACTGGAATGATGTTGCTGTGCGGAGTTGCCCATGCCCAGTCACTTGGCGATGTCGCCCGCCAGAATCGCCAACAGCAACAAGCGCAACAACACTCGGATGCGCCGAAGAAAGTCTATGGCAATGACGACTTGCCGCAGGAGGGCCTCGCCGACAACGATTCTTCGAGCAGCGTTCCGGAACGGCCAGGATATATTTCCGCTCCTGCGCACAACTCTGCCGCTGACGCCAGCACCTCAAAAGCTGCACAATTGAAGTCGCAAATCCGGGCCCAGGAAAGCGCCATCGCCAGCCTGCAATCGCAAATTGACCGTCTTAACAATTCCATCCGCTTCGTGACTGCCAACGCCTACTACAACGGCGTACAACACAACGAGCGCCAGGTTGAGAAGCAGATGCAGGTGCAAAAGATGCAAGAGCAGCTAGCGGAGCAGAAGGCCAAGTTGCAAGAATTACAGGAATCTGCTCGCCGGGCTGGATTTGGTAACGCGGTTTACGAACCGTAGCGGTTGCGTCGCCGATATCCTGCTTTAATTCGTTAGCGAGCAACCGCAGTTTGCCGGCGGCACATGCGCTTTAACGAAATCAGCCACGCGCTTATAGGCATCAATCTGATTTTCCACCCGCGCAAAACCGTGACCTTCGTTGTCATATATTTTGTAGTCCACCACGCCGCCATGTTTCTTGATCGCATCCACTACCTGCAGTGTTTCTTCTTTGGGGCATCGTGGATCATTTCCACCGGCCAGCAAAAATAGCGGCGCTTTAATCTTATCCACAAAGAAAATCGGAGAGCGATCTTCAAATAATGCCTTGTTTTTTACCGGATCGCCCATGGTGGCCAAATCGGACTCGCGCAACACAGGGTCTTCGTTCTCCATTTCGGTGAACCAATTTACAAAGGGCACAATCGGCACACCTGCCGCCCATTCGTCGGGAGCTTTGGTCACTCCCATCATGGTTAGATAGCCACCATAGCTTCCGCCCATCAGAACCACTTTTTTAGGGTCCAGAAATCCCGTCTGCTTGATCCAATCTGCGGCCGCGATTACATCCTGCAAATCTCCTCCACCCATGTCGAATAAATTCGCCTGCTGAAATTCTTTCCCATAGCCAGTCGATCCGCGATAGTTGGGTGCGATGACCATGTATCCCTGATTCACCATGTACTGAATGAACCGGTTAAACGAATTGACAGTCTGCGAAGTGGGCCCGCCGTGAACATAGACGATGGCCGCGTTCTGCCCATTTTTTTGCATATTGTAGGGAACATAAAGCAGCGCGGAAATGGTCCACTTGCCGTCCTTGCTGGGATAATGAACGAGGTAAGGCTCAACCATGTCTTCTGGTTTTGTTCCTGCGAGCAGCGAATGAGTCAACTGGCGAGATTTGCCCGTTGCCAGCGTATAAACCCATAGATCGCTGGGAGCATTCGCGCCACTGTGGGAATAAAGCATCCGCGTGCCGTCGGGAGAAAATGGCGAATGTCCTCCCACGGGCTCATTTATTCCCTTGGGCAACGGCAGGGCAGAAGGTTTACCGCTCGCGATGTCGTGCAAATAGATATCAGCGTTGCCATCCACATTCGCAGTCCAGGTGATCTTCTTTCCATCTGGCGTGAAGCTGCCACCACGAATCTCCCATTTATCTTTGGTCAGCCAGGTAATCTTCTTAGTTGCGACATCGAGCAAACCCACATTGTCATAACCGTTGGCGGCGTTGGACGTGATAAGAATCGTCTTTTCGTCAGAAGAAAGATCATCGGCGGCAAAGATTTGCTCGCCGTCGTGTGGGGTTAGCAATGTACTTTTCCCCGTGGCGACTTCCGCAATATAGATATTTGAGTTGGTCCCTTTTGCTTGCGATTGCGTATAAACAATCCACTTGCCGTCTTTCGACCAGATCGGCGACTCATTCGATAAATCTGCAGGTGTGCCACTCGTAATGTGTTTTACGTCGCGCAGTACCGTGTCATAAACATCAATTTCATAGCTGGAAGAAGTCTTCGGCTTTACCGTGTAGGCGAGATAGCGGCCATCTGCCGACCAAGTTGGGTCTTCTTCAGAAATCTCTCGTGTATGGGTCAAATTTACAACTTGTCCGCCGTGGGGAGAGACCAAAAAGATATCCCATTGTTCGTCGCCGTCGTAATCGGAAATGTATGCGATCCACTTTCCATTCGGCGACCATCGCGGTTGCGTCTGGCGCTGTTCGCTGACTGTTAGTTGCATGGGCCATCCGCCATCGGCAGACAGGATCCATAAATTGTTTTTACCGCTGACGTTGCTGACAAAAACAATCTGCTTGCCATCCGGCGACCACGACGGGCGTCCAATTTGGCGTGTCATGTAAAGCCTTTCGAGCGATAGGCTTTGCTGGTTTTGTTCAACTTCTGCATTGGCCTTAACGGGCACTTGTTTGGGATCCGTAATCGCTGCAGGTGTGAGCAAGGGTTGCGCAAATGATGGGGTGGATTCGGTCATCATGATGAAGGCCAGAACAAAGAAAAGTGCATGTCGCATAAATGCCTGAAAATATGAATGGTACAGAGGCTTACGCATTAGGGCTGAGGTTTGGCGTCTTTTGGTGCGTTTTCGGTGGGGTGATCTTCGTAAATGGAGTACTGCCCGCCGGGTGATTTCATCGTAACGTTAATCTGCATCGTTGGTTGTTGCACATCAAAATCTTCGCCGTAGGTTTGAAATCCATGGGCTAATACTTGAATGCGGAGCTTTCCGTAGGGAATTCCATCCATGCTCGTTTTTCCCTCAGCATCCGTCTTCAGTTCCAAGCCACCCTTGTCTTGCTTGCCATTTGGATCAATCGGATGCAGCACGACCGCCGCATTTCTAATTGGCTTGCCGTTGTAATCCTTCGTCACGGCAAAGTTGACAGTGCAGACTGGAGGCGAAGGCTTTTTTTCGCGGGCGAGTGCGGCAGTTGCAAGAAGTAATACGCATGTGAGCGCAGAAAAACGCCGATTCTTCGACATGTTGCGTCTATTGTACAAGTTTGCCCCGTACTGTAGCGAAGCATCGGAACCTATAGCGCTGCGGGATGAATATCCACCGTACTCCATGTTTTGTCGGCAGCATGGCACAGTTTCTCGATCGCACATTCGGCGCACTTAGGTTTCCTCGCCATACACAACGTTCGGCCATGCCAAATAACTTGATGGGAAAACATGGTCCAGTGTTCCTGCGGAATGATTTTCATCAGGTCTTGTTCGATTTTCGGCGCATCGGTGTGCTTCGTCAGCTCCCAGCGCCTTGAGATGCGTGTGACATGCGTATCCACGACGACGCCGATATTTTTCTTGAACCATGTTCCAAGAACGACGTTAGCAGTCTTACGCGCCACACCGGGAACTTTCAGCAAATCATCCATGTTGTCGGGGACTTTGCCACCGAAGTCTGCCACGATCATCTTCGCCGCACCCACGACCGATTTAGCTTTATTGCGAAAGAATCCAGTCGAATGAATGTCCGGCTCTATCTCTTGCGGCTGTAATGCGGCAAATGCTTCGACTGTCGGGTATTTGGCAAAAAGTGGTGGCGTGACCTTGTTTACGTTTACGTCGGTAGATTGTGCTGAAAGGATGGTTGCTACCAGCAACTCCCAGGCATTTCGATGATGGAGAGCGCACGTAACATCCGGATACATCTCATCGAGCTTATGCAAAATTTCAGAGACGCGCCCGGGTGCAACCGGATTGTATCCCTTTGCGGATCTGGTTTTTTGAGTCAATGACTTCGCAAGCAATTTCTTCTTTACAGGCTTTTTTAAAGCTTTCTTTTTCATTATTTATTCCGCCGTACGAATGCGATTTTGCCAGTGAGTCCAGATAAACCAGATCACGCCGATCACAATTGCAGTCCCAATGACTGCATCAAATTTGTGGAAATATTTTCCCAGCTCGCGCCAATTTTCTCCCAGTTTCATGCCGAAATATGCGAGGCCCAGGCACCACGGCCATGAACCCAGGAAAGTGTAAATATGAAAGCGCAGGCGCGGCATGCGCGCAATTCCTGCCGGCAATGCGATAAACGTACGCACCACAGGGAGCAAGCGGGCGAAAAATACAGCGGCAAATCCGTGTCGACCGAAGAAGCGGTCGGCCCAGTCCAGCTCGCGTTTACTTAAGAGAATCCAGCGTCCATAACTTTCCACCAGCGGGCGTCCGCCATAGCGTCCGATTTCATAAGCCACCAAAGAACCCAGATTGCAGCCAATCGCGCCAGCCGTGGCAGCAATCCAAAGGTTCAGCGTGCCTTCATGCACCAGGTAGCCAGCGAAGGGCATGATCAGTTCTGAAGGTAGAGGAATACAGGCTGACTCGATCGCCATGAGGATAGCTACGCCGCCATAACCGGTGGCTGCAATCAGAGATTTGATGAATACGAATAGAACTGCCAGGATTTTTTCAGTCATGAATATGCCATTGCCATGATAGCAAGGCAGTTGAATCTATCACGTGGAGACCGAGGAAAGACTACGAGTGCGATT
>JAJPHW010000114.1 GCA_021325035.1 Terriglobia bacterium | reverse complement strand
GCTCCAGCGAGATTGCCGCTTTCTAACGCAGAAAAGAGCTGGCCAGTGTCTTGCCTGCGAACTGCCAGAAAGTCCGATGGGTTGGCGCTTGCGGTTGGGGAGATGCTGCTAAGACCTGCGAATGACATGCTGATTTCTCCTGCATTTCAATGGGCTGGCGTTTGGCCAACTCAGGTTTTGCTCTGCAATCCATGCATCGGCAGTTGCTAGAGCGACTTTAGCGAATGAGGCCCCATTACCTAAACGGCATGAACCTCACGCAAAACTAAGAAAAGTCTCATAGTACAAGCGGCAACGCACTGCTCTGGCTTGCGTTCGAGTTGTTTGCGTTCACAGCTTGCGCATCGGCCGAATAAATCGCCTTGGGATGGCCATGTACATGAAGATAATGCCGTGATTCGGGCTGGGCTCCATTGAAATCTTTGGCAAACGCAGAATATGCCTGCTTTGCGCTGGCTAAATTCCCGGCCTGAAGTTGGGCTCCCAGGGACCCTAATTCGCTGCTCAAAAGCGCTTGCGGGCTCGGCGAAGTTACGAAAGGCAAGGTTGTCGGGGAAGAGGTTGATCCCGTAATGTTTGAGGACCGCGTGCCGGCCAGAGCCTGTGAGCTCAAGTCGGCAAAGCTGATGCCATTGGATTGCGCACTTTGGAGCGCAGAGGGAAGGTTTAAGAAGTTTGATGCGATTGCCGATACTGACATAGCCGCCTCCTCGGAAAATCACTTTCTAGATATAGAGTCTGATCATCCGTTTTGATATCTATTGCAAACGGTTTGCCGATGAAAGTAGAAATGAAGTTGAGTAGTATCAGTCGGTTGCAAATCATGTGGACGTTCCCATCGTCTTATGGGCCCGGCAAACCTTGCCGGTTTTAATGAAAGCAGCAAATTTTGCCCTACTTGCTGTTCTTTCAGTCTTGTCAGCGTGCCCCATGTAAAATCAGCAAATCGTAAAAGCTTGTTCCGGCAGAGAAGCGCTGACACATGGGCCGACCAGATCGTTCTAAAAAACGAGTCATTGCTGTCGTTACCAGCTCGCGCGCCGACTACGCTCATTTGCGCTGGTTGCTGCACGATCTCGCTTTTCACCCAAAATTCGATTTACGAATTATTGCTTTAGGGCCACATCTTTCCCCAGAATTTGGGAACAGCTCGCAGCTGCTTCAGCAAGACAATCTTCCTCCGGCAACCGTAATCGAATGTCTGCTCAGTTCTGATACGGATGTGGGTATGGCGAAAACGTTGGGGGTGGCCACGCTAGGCTTGGCTGAAGTTCTTGACCGGATGAGGCCGGATTTGCTGCTTCTGATTGCTGACCGGTATGAAATGCTGGCACCGGCCTCGGTCGCGCTCACTCTGCGCATTCCAATTGCACATATTGAAGGTGGGGAGATTACGGCCGGAGCGATAGATGATGCGGTAAGGAATGCCCTCACGAAAATGGCGCACTTGCATTTTGCGTGTACCCGGCGTGCTTCCAAACGCATCATTGCAATGGGTGAAGAACCCTGGCGAGTAACATTCAGCGGCAGTTTGTCGCTCGATGATTTACGACGGACACCGCTTCCTTCTAAATCGCAGGTCGAGGAAACTTTGGGCTGTCAATTGTTAAAAGATTACGTGTTGGTTCTTTACCACCCAGTGACTTTATTAAAGGACTCGGTTGCCGAGACGGAAGAGATGCTCGCCGCGCTGACTCAGATACCAAATCAGATCATTTTTATTTATCCGAATGCAGATGCAGGCAGCCGAAAAATCATCGCGATGATTGAGCAATTTAAAGCGCTCCGGCCGAATACTGAGCTATTTGTGAATCTTGATCACGCGACATATCTCAGTTTGCTATCTCATGCCGCACTTTTGGCAGGGAATTCGAGCAGTGGAGTAATCGAATCTACTTCGCTAGGTGTGCCTACGCTCAATATTGGTATTCGGCAACAGGGGCGAGAACATGCGAAGAATGTCATTGACGTGGCCGCTGGCAGCAATGCAATTCTGAGGGCCATGCGGATGGTTCTTGCTCCGAAATTCAGAAATTCGATCCGCAAATATGCCAATCCTTACGGGGACGGCCGGGCGACCGAACGTGTCATCCGCGTGCTGGAAAAATGTCCGCTAGGAACGGAGTTGCTAATCAAAGGCCAACCTCAGTGAAATTGAAGATCCCGCTTGCCCGGCCAGAGATAACAGAGGCTGATCGCCAGGCGGTTATGGCGGTCCTACAGACTTCTGCACTGAGCACTGGGCCGCAGGTAACTAGGTTTGAGAAAGCTCTGTGTGAATATCTGCGCCTGAAATATGCGGTAATCGTAAACTCCGGCACTTCGGCTTTGCAATTGGCGGTTGAAACGCTCCAACTTGCTCCCGGCACAAAAGTTATATTGCCCTCTTTTGCTTTTGCCGCTCCGCTCAATGTCTTACTGCAACGCGGTTTGCAACCGGTTTTTGTGGATATTGAAGCCGACTCATTCAACACGACGGCGGACAAAATCGAGGCTGCAATCACTCCGGGCACGAGCGCGATTATCGCGATCCACACTTTTGGCCTCCCTCTCGATATGCTCGCGATTTGCAACGTTGCTCGACGACATAACCTACTTGTTATTGAAGATGCATGCGAGGCGTTGGGCACGGAAATCCATCATCGCAAAGCTGGGACATTTGGAGATGTCGGGATTTTGGCGTTTTATCCCAACAAACAGATTACGACTGGTGAAGGTGGGGTGCTCATCACTGGCCGGGAAGATATATCCAATCACGCACAGTGTTTACGGAACCAGGGACGGGACTCTTCGTTGGATTGGCTGCAGCAAACCGAAGTCGGCTACAGCTATCGTTTGAGTGACATCAATTGTGCTCTCGGCGTTTCACAGTTGCAACGCATCGAAAGTGTGGTCGCAACCAGACAGCGGCTCGCTGAAATTTACGACCAAAAGCTAAAACTACTACCAGAAATTCAACGCCCGAGCATGGAATCGCCGAATGCCCGAATCAGTTGGTTTTGTTACGTGATCCGATTGCCGGAAGGTTTCAATCGCGAGCAGCGGGATAAAGTATGTGAATTCCTGATCGAAAGAGGAATCAGTTGCGGACGATACTTTGCTCCGCTGCACAGCCAGCCGGTAGTTGCACCCATGAGTGAAAATTTTTACCTGCCGGTGACGGATTTTGTCGCTGATCGGGTAATCGCATTACCTTTTTTCAATCAAATGACAGAAGCTGAGGTCGAGGTAGTTGTGAATACCCTAGCGGAATCATTGGCATCGGTGCGGCGAAAGTAATAAAGCAAATTTCCTTGAAATCTCAAGTGCACTATCTCGCCGGTTTGATAGTCAACCACGCTCCGGCCTACTGATTTCAATCCCGCTTTTCTTGCCATCTTCAATATTTCTGAATTCGTGAACACGTGCCCGAAGGTTGAACACGTCGCTCCTTTTAGCCGCCAACTTGCGACCACGTCGCCGTTTGTTGCTTGCGGCCGAACATGATCGTATAAAAATCGCAGAACCGTTTTCGGCATGCCGTAAGAACGTACGTTGTAGCGATGCTGTACATCCAGGAAGTACCTTCCTCGCGGCGATAAGCTTTGGCAAATCTGGTGTAGTACCCTAACTCGCGCGTCCCAGCCCCGAATGTGACCGAGTACATTCCATAGGCACGTGATCACATCGAATTGCCGTCCTTGGCTGGGCGCATAATCGCAGATTTCTTCGGCACGGATCGGCCAGATTTCTACGTCTTGAGGAATCTTTGTTCGCATGATGGAGCTGGGTTCCAAGAGCACAACTTCCTTAATTCCAGCACGTTGAGCCACACGCAAAGCCCGGGTGCCATCGCCACTGCCGATGTCCAACATGGAATGCGATTCCGGAGGAACCTGCTCCACAACGAGTTCCTCAATGGCCGCTAGATATTTGCCGTGCTGCGCGGATAAATCAGAATAGGCGGGAGCTATGTAGTCGTAGGCCGCGACAGGATCCACGAATTCTTGATGCTTCTCTGCGATGCGCACGGCAACATCATATCGGGATTCGGAACGAATTCGATTGATGTAAAACAGACCCGGCTATGTGAACCGGGTCTGCACAAGTTTTTAGTGATGATGCATCGCGGAGCTGGTTTTTGAACTGAAAAATAGGAAGAAATTTGAAGGTACCTGCGCTGCCTGTCCTGCCTTGACTGCCGCTTCCACTGCTGCCGAGGAGGTCAGACCGCTGCTGCCATCTTTTGATGGCCAATCCGATTGATCAAAAACCAGAACCGGGATGACCTGCCACCAGATAGCACTGAGGTTGATGTCTTGTGGAATCAGCACATGGTCATGGTTTGGCGTTGGTAAGAACACATTCGACGTCGGCGGTGGAATCAGGCCGAGCGCAGCCAGTGCTGGGCCCAAGTCGAGACGTGAAGCATGCATGGTGCAAGTACCTGCTGCGCCGCCGGGATCTGGACATTGGGTATAAACCAACGGTTTTTGTTTGAATCCCTCGGGAATAAATCCAAAGAGACTGAGCAAAGTGTTGCCCAGCGCTGATCCGCAAGCAGTTCCAGTCACAATGGTCGAACTGCAAGCGATGGCGTCATTGGGGTTTTGGTCGTTATCTACCGAGAACATAGGTACGAGAACAAAGAGAGGTTCAGTGGTGATGATCGGGTTGCCGAGTTGCCCCGGAGGGTTGATGTTCGGGTTGACGCCAGCGACGCAAATTGGCGTCTGCAATTCATTTGGGTCGGATGCTGATTTGATTCCGTTGTAGTCCAGGTCATTTTTCGGTTGGTCAATGCAATCAAAATTCTGGGTATAGGTGAATGTGAGTAACTGGTTAGCGCCGAAACCAAATGTTTGATTTGGAAACAAGGCTGGTTCCTGTGCTGAAGCGGTAAACAAAGAGCCACTCAGCATCAGCAAAGCGCTCAAAAGCATTTTTTTCATGACTTCCTCCACAAGTGGGTGAAAACTCTTCCACGGTGGAGGTACGGACGAAGCCAGAAACTGGATTTTCTTCGACAAGAAATTTTTTTAGAATTGTTTAGGGATGAAACTCGTCACCGATTAGGCGGTATTCGAATGTATGCGGCGTCAGTGTGGGATCGCAGGGACATGGTGCGCCCGGAGAGATTCGAACTCCCGACCTACAGCTCCGGAGGCTGCCGCTCTATCCAGCTGAGCTACGGGCGCACACCGGAGTGTTTAGTTTACATGCGGGAAGAACCGCCATCAATGACGTCAACCAGAACTACCAGCGTCCGCGTCCGCCGCCCCCGCCGCCATGACCGCCGCGATCGCGACCGCCATCCCGTCCGCCTCGTCCGCCACCGAATCCACCGCGTCCACCACCACCGCCGCTGGGACGATCCGCCTTGGGCCGGGCTTCGTTCACATTGAGCGTGCGCCCGCCAACCTGGCTGCCGTTAATGCCGGCAATCGCTTTCTCGCCTTCCTCGGAGTTTGTCATCTCGACAAAGCCGAAGCCGCGAGAACGGCCAGTATCGCGATCAGTCATGATGCTGACACGGTCCACCTGTCCATAAGTCGAAAACAATTGTCGCAATTCATCTTCCCCAGTGTGAAAATCCAGATTGCCGACGAAAATATTCTTCAAGCGAATAGCCTCGAGTTGAGCTATTTGAACGTGGCGACTGCGGCGAAGAAGCGGAGGCTGGTTGGCCTCACTTGAAAAGCCGGAGTTACAATCAAATGCGGCGAGAAGTATAGCAGGTCTTTTCTGAATGGCAAGTTGTTTAGCAAAATAGGATTAGCCCGCGACTAACACTCATCCACTTTCCAAAATCCATCGTGTTGATAGCCCAGTTGTAGCAGGCGGTTTTTGGGGTCGTGGCGTTTTCCGCATTGCGGGCAGGTCAGATAACGGCTCCAAGTGGAACCTTTCTGATCGTAGTCCTTCGAGACCGCAAAAGTAGTTCCGCAACTGCAAGGAACGAGATACATTTTGATTCCAGCCGGGTTGAGCTTAGGTTGGCTGGATTTGCGGGACATTATTTTTCGTCTTCCACCGCCACGAGAGACTTCTTCTTGCGCATATTGCCTTGCAATACCTTTTTGCGCAAACGCAGGCTCTTGGGCGTGACTTCGACGAATTCATCATCGGCAATGAATTCAATGGCTTGCTCAAGGTTCAACTGGCGATGCGGTACAAGGCGAATTGCCATGTCCGACGTGGAGGAACGCATGTTCGTCAGTTTTTTCTCGCGGACAACGTTCACGTCAAGGTCATTGTCTTTTGCATTTTCGCCAACGATCATGCCTTCGTAAACATCAATTGTAGGGCCAACAAAAAGCTCGCCGCGCTCTTGTAAGTTATAGAGTGAATAAGGAGTAGTCACGCCGTCGCGGTCAGAAACAAGCGCCCCTGTAAGTCGATGTGGAATTTCGCCTTGCCATTCTGTATAGCCGTCAAAGAGTGAATT
>JAJPHW010000019.1 GCA_021325035.1 Terriglobia bacterium | reverse complement strand
TTCTTTGCAGCGATGCTAATTTCTTTAATGAGGCGGGTAAAAATCTTGCCGCGCTTGGCGTCCAGCGCGCCCTTCTTGTGTTTAATTGTCGCCCATTTTGAGTGGCCGGACATGAAAATACCCTCTATGTGTGCAGACTGACTGCCTGTTTTTGTTTACGCTTGGATGCGCGGGATTTTACCCGAGAGGAGATCACAGGATTTGCCCCGGGATTGCCGCAAACGATCGCGGATATGAGTATAGCACGCAAGGCAATGCAGGCCTATGCCAGGCTACCCACTTCCCAAATTATGCTTTTTCGGCGTCCGGTTTATGCGATTTGCACTTGGAGACAATTGCGCTGCGGAGGCGCGTTCTGAGGTCTTCGGGGAGTTCGTAAAGCGTGGAGTCGCGGTAAATCTCAATGGTCTTTTTTGTGGTGTCGCAGACGACATAGCAGTTGTGGCACCACGCGAGGTGTCCCTCGAGTTCTGTCTTGGTCCGGGCATCGAGCGCGCCGTCCAGATAATTGGTTAGCTCTTGCAAAAAATCAGAGCATTTCACGCTTGATCATCCCCAGGTTTTGCATTGTTCGTCCCATTCCCACGTTTCTGAAAGTAGCGGCTTAACCGCTCTCGCAACTGCAACCGCGCACGGAGTAACCGTGACTTCACTGCAGGGATGCTCAAATTCAGCGCTTCCGCAGTTTCCTCGGTTGATAAACCTTCCACATCGCGCAAGACAAAAACCATTCTGAATCCGGGAGGGAGCCCTTGAATCGTCTTCGTCAGAATTTCCCTCAGTTCAGCCTGGTTATATTGTTGCTCCGGATTCGGGCTCCAATCGGCAACTTCCCGTGGGACCGAATCCTCCTCAGTCTTAACATCTTCATCCAGCGAAACCATGCGCTCGGGGCGCCGGCGCCGCAACTTCATCAGCGCTTCGTTTACCGCAATGCGCACCAGCCAGGTGTAAAACTTTGACTGCCCCTGAAAACCCTGAAGATTGTTGTAGGCCTTGAGAAAAGCCTCTTGCACTACATCTTCCGCATCTTCACGGTTCTGCGTAATATGCTGCGCGATGCGGAATACGTTACGATCGTAACGCTTCACCAACTGCTCAAAGGCGCTTACATCGCCCCCCTTAGCAGCTTGCACCAGCGCCAGCTCGTCGCTGACCGGCTGACTTACATTTGTTTCGATGGTGCTCATCATCCCTTCGATGCAACAATTTTGCCGATTAATGAAAAGATCCGGCTTCCATTGTATCTGGTAACTAAGGTGTTTCGCGAATGCTTTTGCCGTAGGCAGAACGCTGGATTTTGCGCTAGATTGCAGTTTGGCGCGAAAAATACAGCCGGACACGTCCCAAGGTCATTCAGGGTAATCACCTGCAATGGCCCTATAATCAATGATTGAGAGGGGCAGGTCAAATCTCGGCTCAAATTGGAACTAATGTCAGATAGAACCGGAATCGAGCAAGTCATCACCGCAGCGGTTACCCAGGCGCTGGAACGTCATCTCCCCGGCTTGCGGGAAGAAATTGTCCGCACGGTGCTGGAACAAGTACGCCCGCAAATGTCCAGCAGTGCAAGCGCTGGCGCGCCCACGGAGAGTGGAGCGGGGGAATTGCTGAAATCCATTTCGCAAATCCAGGCTGGAAATACTCAAAAAGAAATTCTGCGGTCGCTACTGGATAGCACTTCGCCCTATAGCGGACGCGCCGCTTTATTCGTCGTGAAAGGCGGTTCGGCAACCGGATGGCAAGGCCGTGGGTTTGAACACAACGACGGCATTAAAGATTTCGCGTTGGATTCAACTGGTGGCGTCGCTTATGAATCTCTTCATTCTCGCATCACGGCGCGAGGGCGGGCATCGGAGATGGATCCGGAATTCTTCTCACGTTTTGGCTCGGTCGAAGATGACCGGGTGTTAGTACTGCCCTTGCTGTTGAAAGACAAAGTTGCAGCATTAGTTTATGCCGATCCCGGCGCGAGTGGCGTGCTCGATAGCACCGCCATTGAAGTTCTTGTAAAAGCCACCAGCGCGTGGCTGGAAGTTGCATCGTTGCGCAAGCAAGCGCAGAAAGACGGGCCAACGGAATCCGCTGAAGCGGATGTGCCTGCCGTGCAGACAGTTAGCTCGTTCTCCGATCCTTTTGCCTCTCATGCTCCCACTCACGTTGCTGTCGCCGCGCCAGCAGCAGCACCCTTATCAATGGCTGCGGCAGCTCCGGCCAGCGGCGCGCCGCCGCAAATGTCCGCTGAGGACGCCGAGACTCATCGCAAAGCACAACGCTTTGCCCGCCTTCTGATGGACGAAATCAAGCTTTACAACCAGGTGAAGGTAACGGAAGGCCGCAAGAATCGCGATTTGTATGACCGCCTGAAAGATGACATCGAAAAAAGCCGCGCCACCTATATGAAACGCTATGGCTCCACGGCTGCCGCCAGCGCTGATTATTTCAGCCACGAAGTTGTGCGCAGTCTTGCCGAGGACGACGTTTCTCTGATGGGCGCAAACTTCCGCGGATAGCATCTAATTGTGATAGGTTAAAGTCATTCCACCAGAAGAAAGATTTGCAGTGCGCCGCGCGAATTTACCGCTTCTATTTCTTTTAATTTTCAGTAGCGTTTTTACGGCTGCGCAGACCTCGAGCAAGTCTTCCTCCCATTCAGCGCCCAAGAAAAAACACACGGCCCGCTTGCAGCGAATGCAGCGCGCTTTCGTCGCTTCCGCGAGCCTCAAGCCGATGGCCTCGCAGTTAATTCAAGATCGGACTCCAGCGGCCTATGCCGGCGTGGAGGCTTATGCGCGTGCCCATGCCACATCGGATTCTGGAGCGCTGGCTTGGCTGGTGGCTGGATATGCTCACACACTCGATCATGATTATGCCGGAGCAATCGCGCCTTTGAGCCGGGCAAAGCTGCACGCTGGCGACCTAGGCGACTACGTCACTTACTATTTAGCAACCGCCTATCAGGAAACAGGAAAGTCCGCAGAAGCAGTCACAACCATCACGGACTTCAATAAAACATTCCCGGCTTCGCTCTTGAGCCGCGATGCAATTGTTCTAAATGGCACAGCATTACTAGGCGATGGCCGGGCGCAGGAAGCCATAACGCTCCTCGAAACAAACCGCCTGCCGACGCGAAGCGATCTGGAACTTGTGCTTGGCCGCGCCTATGCAGCGACGAATCAAAACGCTAAGGCCGTGGCAATCTTCCGGAATATCTATTACGCCATGCCCCTGAGCGCGGAAGCGCTAAACGCTGAAGCAGAGCTTGCCAAAATTTCTTCGCCTCTGCCTCCGCCGACCTTTGCCCAACGGCAAACCCGTGCCGATTTGCTCTACAAGGGCAAACGCTACAGCGAAGCTGCCAGCGCTTATCGTGATTTACTTTCGGAAGTCGGCGACATAAATCGCCCGACCACGGAACTCACGCTCGCAGATGCACTGCGAAAATCCGGCCAGGGCCGTCAGGCCTTGCAGGTGCTCAATCCCATGACAACGCTGCCGCCCGATCTTGCCGGGCAGCGCCTTTTTGAACTCGGCGAGATCGCGCGTTCATCCGATGACGACGATGGCTTTCTGAATTACCTCAATCAACTGCGGCAGACTGCGCCATCCAGTTCATGGTTTCAGCAGGCGCTGCTCAACGCCGGAAACATTTATTTGCTGCGCAAAGATTACGACCGCGCAATTGATTCTTACCGTGAGATGCAATCGCGTTTTCCTTCGGCCGACCGTGCATCTTACGCGCACTGGAAGGTTGCATGGCTCAGTCTGCGCTTGGGGCGTGACGCGGAGGCCAAAAAAGGCTTCGAAGATCAAATTGCGCTCTATCCGGATTCAGCGGAAATGCCAGCCGCTCTTTATTGGCGTGGACGCCTCGCCGAAGAAGATCGCGACATTGCGACCGCTCGCGCCTACTACCTCAAAGTTTCATCGCGTTATCGCAATTATTACTATGGCGAACTTGCGCGGCGGCAACTCGCCTCCATGCCTGCCCAGCCCGCGGCTGCGCAGATTACACTTCTCGATCGCGTTCCACCGCTCAATACCGCTCCTCAGATCGCGAGCCAGCCGCCCGACGACAATCTCCGCGTGCAAAAAGCACACTTGCTGGAAAATGGCGCCCTGCTGGATTTTGCGGTCCGGGAATTAAAAGCCGCCGGGCAGGAAGCGCCCGGCAACTGGCTGCCCGCAGAAATCGCCCGCATGTACCGCGATGCCGGACGATACGATCTCGCCATTCAAACGCTCAAGCGCGCTCAACCCAATTATTTCTCTGTGGACATTCCCGCACTTCCCCGCTCTTACTGGGAAGCGCTTTTTCCCAAAGCCTATTGGAGTGATCTAAAAAGATTTTCTAACGGCAACAATTTAGATCCGTATCTGGTCGCATCGTTGATCCGGCAGGAATCGGAATTCAATCCCAATGCCGTTTCGAAAAAAGATGCGGTCGGCTTAATGCAGTTGCTGCCTCGTGTGGGAAAGAATGTCGCGAAAGAAGAAAGGTTGTCGCACTTTTCCGCCAACCAACTCTTTGCTCCCAGCACGAACATGCAAATCGGCACCCGCTATTTCAAGAGCATGATTGATAAGTTTGGTTCCGTCGAATATGCTCTCGCTGCCTACAACGCCGGCGCAGATCGCGTGCAAGATTGGCTGGCGCAGCCGAAATACCGCGACATTCCAGAATTCGTTGAATCCATTCCTTTTACCGAAACCCGCGAATACGTTGAAGCTATTGTGCGTAACGCCAATGTGTATCGCCAGCTTTATGGCACTCCGTAACGTTTCGGCAAGTTGAATCACTATAAGTAGTTACCAGTTTCCCGCACCCTTTTGCCCGTTTACCGAATCAAATTTGTAAGACTCGGGTTTATGGAAGTGCGGTTTAAGGTTTTGTCTGAAGTTCTGGAGGTAGGCGATGATAGCGAAATTATTTGACGCGGTTTTTGGTTGCTGGCATTCACGTTACAGTTTTCCCATCACCACGCGGCGCGGTTCCAGTCGCAGCCAGGCTGCTACACGCACTGGCACTTACGTCGTTTGCCTCGATTGCGGCAAAGAGCTGCCCTATGATTGGAAGCAGATGAAGATTGTTGATGCGCCGGCAACCACACGCGCGCACGCTCCAGCGCTGGCTACCAAAGAAGCTGCCTAATCTCTCGACCGCAGGTGCATTGTCATCGCCTGCGGTCTTTGTGTGTCTGAATCATTTTCTCCACTCTTCTCCACTCGATGCACAAAATCTACCATTACGCTGCGCTCACGCTCGTTCGCTCTCGCGCAGTTGCAAATACACGCGCAATACGAGACGATAATTGTTTGCCTGACAAGACAAAGTTCTCATCTATCCCCTCAGGAGAGGAATCAGCCTGACTATGGCGAAGCGCCAG
>JAJPHW010000069.1 GCA_021325035.1 Terriglobia bacterium | reverse complement strand
GGATTTTTCTACTGGCGCCATCGCGCGCCAACGCTGACCGAGAAAGACCAGATCATCCTTGCCGACTTTACGAATGAAACCGGCGATCCGGTATTCGATTCGACGTTGAAGGAGGCATTGGCCATTCAACTTGAGCAATCGCCGATGCTGCAACTGGTCAGCGATTCGGAACTGCACAGCAATTTGCAATTTCTCGGGCAGCCGAAGGAACAGAGAATCACTCCAGAACTGGCGCAGCAGATCGGCCAGCGGCTGGGAGTAAAGGCGTATCTGACGGGGACGGTGGCGACGATCGGTTCGACGTACGTCATCTCGATTAACGCAGTGAATTGTGCGACCGGGGATGTGTTCGCGCGCGAGCAGGTGACTGCTTCAGACAAAACTGGCGTTCTGCCGGCTGTTTCCGATGCAGCGACGAAGATCCGGGCCCGGCTGGGAGAGTCGCTTGCTTCCATCCAGAAGCTTTCAACGCCCTACACAAATGTTACGACCGCATCGTTGCAAGCCTTCCACGCATTTTCATTGGGAGAGGAAGAGCATCGCATGGGGCGGGACTTCCCGCAGGCGGTGTCATTTTATGAAGAAGCCATCCGGCTCGACCCGACCTTTGCCATGGGCTATGCGCGGCTGGGAGTGGCGTATGGCAACGCGGGGGCGCTGGCAAAAGCACAGGGCTACTTGAAAAAGGCTTACGATCTGCGCGAGCGTGTGACCGAACGCGAGCGCATGTATATTGAGGCGCAATACGCGAGCGCGCAATTCGATCTGCCAAACGCGCTTCAGTCTTACAAGCTTTATGCGGCGACGTATCCGCGCGATGCGGCGGCGTGGAACAATCTGGCGACGATTTACGCCTACCTCGGCCAAATGGAAGAAGCGCTCAGCGCGATGAAAAAGACCTGGGAAATTGCCAAGTGGGACAACGTCGCGGCCAACAATGTCGCCGGCAATTTACTTACGCTAGATCGGATTGCTGAAGCCGAAAAATATCTTAAGGAAGCGGTGGAGCAGGGCGGCGGCGACGATGTGAATTACCACGCCAATGTGATCATCGACGATTTTCTTTCGGGCCGGGATTGGGAGAAGCAGCTCACATGGGCAGCGGGCCAGCCGGGCGGATTTATCGTGGAGGCAGAAGCGGGCAATATCTACTATTTCCTTGGCCGGATGCACGAGGCGGACCGGCACTGGGATTCGGCAGCGAGGCGCGCCGAGCAGCAGCATCTCAACGACGCCGCGGGGTCTTTTTATGCGCTCCAGTCGGTGCATGATGCGTTGGTTTCGAATTGTTCCGGCGCGAAGGAGTCGGCGCACCATGGCCTGGCGCTGGATCGTTCGATCGCTACGGTTCCCGATGCAGCCTTGGCGATGGCGCTCTGCGGAGACGGGCCAGCGGCGCTGAAGGAGGTCGAGCATCTACGCGATGAATCACCCACAAATACGTTAGTGACAGATATCTATTTGCCGGAGATCAAGGCAGCGATCGCGTTGAGTGAGCATCATCCAGAGCAAGTGGCAGGCTTGGTTTCATCAGCTCAACCGTACGTGTTGGTGAGCAAAGCACCGCATCTTTCGGGCGCTGCATCGCTGGCAACGCACAATTTTCAGCAAGCGGCCACAGATTTTGAGCCGGGTACGCGCTACAAAGGATTGGCATTGCAGGAGGGCGCGGGTGGCGGTTTTCAGGCTCCCGATTATGGCATGTGTCTGCTGGGAGCTGCGCGAGCACAAGCGCAATTCGACAAAGCAACGGCGCTCAACAACTATAAAAAATTGCTCGATACATGGAAGAACGCCGAAGCGGATTTTGCTCCAGCGCGGGAAGCAAAAAAAGAATTTGCGGAGCTACAAGCTACGGCACCGCAGTGAGTTTGTGCCGACTCTCTAGTTTTCGCCAAAGGGCAAATCCAAGAATCCAAACAAAAATTAAAGGGAGCAGGCTGGGAAGGCCATGCAATCCTGCAAGTTCGCCGAGGTTGAACGCGCCATAATTATTGGAGTCACCTTCTTCTACGGGTGTGAGCATCGTTGTTGTGTTCACGGAAAGATGGCCGCTCGAGAACAATGGCAAATAGAGCTGTGGAATCGGGCAGCGGAACTCATCCGGCGGCTGCGGAGTGACGGAGACAGCTATCAGCGAAAAAAAGATGCTGACTGCAGTGAGCGCGAGTAGAATTTTGCGCCAGGCGTGGGCAGCATGATCAAAAGCGGGAGCAACGCCGACGCAGAACAAAGGAATGCCCGCCCCCATGTAGCGCGGGCCGTAAGACCATCCAGCCGTCCAAACGTAAAAAGAAGAATTGAAAAGAAAGTACCATCCCGCAACCAATGCTGCGGTGATGGCCGCAGCACGATGAGCAGGTTGCTTGGTGAGAATGCGCAATCCGAAGGGCGCGGCGATAAGAACGGGAGCGGCGAAGAATAAACCGCGGCGGCAGCCGAAGAGAAGTTTCAGCATTACATCTGGACGCGGATAAGTCAGGCCCATGTATCCGCGTTTCATCCACGGGAAAGCCCCAGCTTGATAGTAGGAATAACTGGGATGGATGGCCGAGCCGAAAGCGGCTTTCTGATAGGCCATGAGAACGATGATGCAAGCGATAGTACCGCAGGAGAGTCCGGCGATCGCTTTCCAGCGACGGTTCGGCCAGAGATCAGCCAAGGCAAAGAGAGCGATGATTGCCGAAGCCGGCAGCGCTGGATACTCGGATACAGTCGCCCATCCCGCGAAGAGGCCAACTGCGAGACCGAGAATTAGATCGCTCGATGAGTTATCGCGCAGTTTCAAGGCCGCTGCGAAGGCGAATAACAAGCATGCGCCGGAAAGCGCGTGTCCCCAAAAGAGAACTGAATAAGCCCACATCGGATTTGCGAGCCCGAGGACGATGGCCGCGAAGGTTGCGGCTTCTTCGGTTGCTCCCAAACGCAACGCAACCCAGAAGAGACAGAGGCAAGCCAGAGCAGAGGGCAACGCGACAGAAAACAACGATGCAAAGTAGGAAATCGCAACAATGCCGCGAGGCGAAGTGGGATCCACATGAAAAACGGGCAGCGCAGCTCGAGTGATGCCCGCGGCGGGTAACGCGAGAAAAGCCAATCCAGGCGCCTTGTCGGAGTAATAGTGGCCACCGGAAATCGCTTTGTCTTCGGTGTTGTCGTGATAGGCGTCAATGCGCAGCGTATGTTGCTCGAGCATGGCGCGCACCATGTCAAAGCGAGAGTTCTGGTTCCAGCCTCCGGCCGGATAAAAATAAGCGTAAGTGGCAAAGATCACCACGCCCAGCAGGATCATCCGGGGTGATTTCGTCATTGCGGCGAGGCTACATCGCGGGGAAAGGATTTGAAGGCGGTTTCCTGAGTTTTGTCGGTGACTTTGTCGTTAGCTCCCGTCGTGTGTTGCGTCAGCTTTCCCTTCAGTATGTAATACGCTTCGTCGTTGGGGTTTTTGCCTTCGCCGCGAATGATGGTTCCCTGGAAGTCGAAGTAAACTCCATGAACCACCAAGGTGGTAAAGCTGACGCTGTTGCCGTTGAGGCTGGCGTTTTTGAAAAATTGTTCGAGAAAAACTCCGCGGTCGCTGTCTGTATCGCCGTAGCGGGAGACAAATCCAGTCAGCTTGCCATCATTTTCGACATTCAATTGCAGAAATTCTCCATCGCGCAGGAAGGAATACATGCCGGAATAGTCGGGGGCCGAAGTTGGAGAAACCGATGGCGCAGTCGTAGTTTGGGGAGTCTGTGCGGTAAGCAGGGAACTCAACAGAATAGTCAGGAAAAAAGAGAAGATTTTGCGGTTTATACGCACCAGTTCCATATCGGGTATTAGAGCACGGAAATCCGCATGGCTACACATATAGATATGCAATTTGGGCCATTGTGGCATCTATACTAGTGAGAGCGACCAGAGGCTAAATCGCTGGTCTTGCGCCTCCGCATGGGACAAAGACTGGCGGTCCGAAAACGCGAAACCCATATTGCAGTTGAGCCGCTGACTGCGCCGAAATTGCTGGTCGTGCCGGAACCGGGCTTCCAAGTCTTTTTGCGCAACCTGCGCGACATCATCAAGCCGGAAAATCAGCCTAAGCTTCGCTTGACATCATGGCCGGGAAAATTCTGGCCAGATGTTTTTGTCGAAAGACCTTTGCCGTGGCGGGGTTTGGTTAAATCGTATGTCGGCCATCTTGTGTTCATCGCTGCGACTTTGGGTTTTTTGCAGATTTGGCCCTCGCGGCCCCAAGTGATTCAGCCTGTGCCATTCTCCAGCCGGGATGTCATTACTTACGACGCTGCAGAGTATCTACCGCCGATTAACACGGGAACTCCCCATAAGACCGTTATCCATAAGGGTGAGCCCGCACATGCACCGCAGCCGATTATTTCGGTGCCACCCGAAGCGGACAACAAAACTCAAACTATCGTGACGCCGCCGAAGATTCAGTTGAAGCAAGACGTTCCATTGCCGAACGTAGTTGCGTGGTCGCAAGCTGCGCCGTCGGTCCCGGTCTCGGCGACTTCACGCCCAGCTGCGGACTTGAAACTGCCTTTCTTAACAACGGAAGTGGTAGCGCCTGCACCGCAGGTCAATAACTCACAAATAAAACGCGCGGTCAGTCTCGATGGAGCAGTTGTGGCTCCTCCGCCGGATGTAAATGCAGCCACTACGCGAAGATTGGGCGATTTAAGCATCGGCCATAGCGAAGTAATTGCGCCGGCTCCCAAATTAGCTTTATCAGAGCAAAAGATGTTGTCGCGCGGGCAGCCTTCGCTAGGGAGCGCAGCGGTCGTTCCACCGCCGCCCGCGGTTTCAGGAGCCATGTCGCGCGGAAACGGGCAGCTGATTGCCTTGGGTGTTCATCCGTTGGCCCCATCTGCGGCTGTTGCTCCTCCGGCAGGAAATCGGCGGGGAACATTCGCGGCAACGCCGGATGGAAAAGCTGGAGCTTCAGGGGCTCCTGATGGGAATAATGCACCATCTGCAGTTTCGGGCAAGTCCACCAACGGAATTCCAGCCGGTTTGCAAATTGGAGCGGCATCGAAGTCGGCAGCGATTGCTGGAAACGGCAAAGCCGGTAATTCTCCGCAACTATTAGCAGATACTCGCTCTCCACGCGCCGGTGAAACCAAACAACCTGCGGCGCTTTTCGACAACCCGAGTGAGGTTGACCGGCAAGTTTTTGGCGGCAAAAGGTCTTATTCAATGACGCTCAACATGCCGAACCTGAACTCCGGGGGAGGAAGCTGGGTCATTCATTTTGCTGAGTTGAAGGAAAACGGCCACGGCGAACTCTCCGCGCCGATTGCGGAGCACAAGGTGGATCCGGGATACCCGACAGAATTGATGCGCCACAACGTCGGTGGAATAGTGACCCTTTACGCTGTTATTAATGCGGATGGCAGCGTCGGAAATGTTCGTGTTTTAAACAGTGCGGACGACCGTCTCGATGAATATGCGCGTACGGCCTTAGCGCGCTGGCATTTTCAGCCGGCAATGAAAAATGGCGAAGCAGTGGCACTGGAAGCGGTGGTGATGATTCCGTTTAAGCCGATCAGAAACAAGCCTGCATTTTAGCTACTCTATTTGGGCGCCTCGTAAAATGTTTTTCCTCCAACGACTGTGCGCAAAACTTGTGTTTTCAAAATCTCAGGAGGATTGACGGCGGTGATGTCGCGGTCGAGCACCACCAGGTCTGCCAACTTGCCGACGGCCAGTGTTCCTTTTTCGCCTTCTTCGAATTCCGCCATGGCGGAGCCTAAAGTGTATGCCGCAATCGCCTGCTCAATAGTGAGGCGCTGATCGGGAAAGAATTCGCGTTTTCCGTCTTCACTCTTGCGAGTAACCGCGGCGTAGAGTCCGCGGAAAGGTGTCACCGGTTCGATCGGATAGTCTGTGCCAAAAGCCAGGATCACGCCCTTGTCTATGAAGCTCGACCATGCGTAAGAAGTGGCTGAGCGCTTGGGGCCGATACGTTGCTCCACCCAATTCATGTCAGTGAGCAGGTGGCTCGGTTGCATGGATGCTACGACGTGCAGGTTCTTGAATTCAGCAATCTCCGCTAAATTCGTGACTTGGGCATGCTCGATGCGCAAGCGGTAGTTGGGGCCTCCATTGGCGGCCTTGATTTTCTTTTCGGCAGCGTCCTTCTGGGCTTCGGAATAGGCATCAAGCGCCATCTGGACGCCTTTGTCGCCAATCGCGTGAAACCCGATCTGAAATCCGGCTTCGACGCGTTCCTTGGTCATGGCATTCAGTTTTTCCTGATCGTAACGCAGCAGGCCCGAGTTGTTGGAGTCATCAGAGTAAGGTTGCAGCAGGGCAGCAGTATGCGACCCGAGCGAGCCGTCCATGAAGCCTTTCAACATTCCAGTGTGAAGCATTAAGTCAGCTTGCGGGTGGAAAGCGCGGTGGGTTTTGAGGATATCTACGGGATCGTTGAAGTCGAGCCATTCACTTATCCGTGTGGTGAGCTTGCCGTCACGTTCAATCTGCTCCAACGCCTGGAAATTTTCCCATGGCGGAGAGTAATCTTGCGCGGAAGTGATTCCCCGGTGAGCCAAATCTTGCAATGCGGCTTCCATGGCTTGGCGGCGTTTTTCCGGAGTTGGTAAAGGGATAACAGCTGCGACGGCAGTCCAAGCAGTATCGCGCAAAATTCCAGTGGGCTGGCCAGTCGAATCCCGGTCAATAGTGCCGCCTTGCGGATCTTTGCTGGCAACCGTGATGCTCGCCAATTCTAGGGCAAGCGTGTTTGCAACCGCCATGTGGCCATCCACTCGCTGAAGAAACACGGGATGGTTCGTGGTCACTTCGTCTATGTCCCAACGGCTCGGCAAAGTCTGGACAGGCCACAAAGTTTCATCCCAGCCTCCGCCAACGATCCATGCGCCAGGAGCAGCAGTTTCAACTTTCGCCCGGATGCGCTCACGAAACTCCGCCAAGGATTTCACTCCTTTTAAATTGGCTTCAAGGCTCTGAAAGCCTGCGTCGGCCAAGTGCAGGTGAGCATCATTGAATCC
>JAJPHW010000189.1 GCA_021325035.1 Terriglobia bacterium | reverse complement strand
CAAACAACGGAACACTGGATCCCACTTTTGCCTAAGTCAAAAATCTTTCTGATTCTCTTTTTTTCTTGTGTGGCCGCCGTAGCGCAAACCACAAGTACGCCGTCATCGACGCAGCAAACGCTGCCCAATAGCCCCTCATCTTCACAAGCAGCCGATAAGAAGACGGACAATCAATCGGCGAACTCGCAAGCCACATCCAAAGACCGCCTTTTCTATGCACTCCCAAATTTCCTGACCCTTGAGAATAGCGGCCAGGTTCCGCCGTTAACCACTGGGCAAAAATTCAAAGTCGTCACGCGGAGTGCTTTCGATCCAGTCCAATTTGTCTGGTATGGCTTTCTCTCAGGCATCAGCCAGGCGGAAAACAGTGAACCCGGCTATGGTCAGGGCGCAGAGGGATACGGCAAACGTTATGGCGCCGCTTTTGCCGACGGCACCATCGAAAACTTCATGGTTGGCGCCGTTTACACCTCCGTACTTCGTCAGGATCCCCGCTTTTTTCAATCCGGGCAAGGTAGCTTCGCACACCGCACAGGTTATGCCATTAGCCGCGTTTTTCTTACTCGCGGGGACAACGGTCACACACAGTTCAACTTCTCCGAAATTCTGGGTAGTGCCAGTTCAGCTGCTATTTCTACATACAGCTACCACCCCAGCGGCGATCGCACGCTTTCCAATACCGCCAGCGTGTGGGGTAGTGAGATGGGCTACGACACCATTACTTTTGTCGTGAAAGAATTTTGGCCGGACATTCGCCGTAAATTACACAAACCCAAAACCGCTCCTGCTCAGTAGAATGCAAGATCATGTTTCAATCTGATCTTCTACGTAACAAGAACATCCTCATTACCGGCGGCGGCACTGGCCTTGGCAAGGGAATGGCGCAGCGCTTTCTCGAACTCGGCGCATCATTGCACATCTGCGGACGCCGTCAGGAAGTGCTGGAGCAGGCAGTTCTCGAACTCTCTCCAAAAGGCAAGATTCAGGCTCATCCCTGTGATGTTCGTGATCTCGCTCGAGTCGAAGAGATGATCGCAACCATCTGGGCCGACGCGCCGCTCGACATTCTCGTCAATAATGCTGCTGGAAATTTTCTGGCCCGCACTGAAGAACTTTCACCCGGCGCGTTCAATGCCGTCCTCGGCATCGTATTAACTGGCACGATTAACATCACCCTCGCCTGCGGGCGCCGCTGGCTTCAGGCATCCAATCCTCATCAGAAAAAAGTGGTGCTCAATATCGCTGCAACTTATTGGCACACTGGTTCAGCGTACGTCGCTCCGTCCGCGACAGCCAAGGCTGGAGTCGTGGCTCTCACACGCAGCCTTGCGGTCGAGTGGGGCAACCGCGGTATCCGTATGAACGCTATCGCGCCGGGGCCTGTCCCCACGGAAGGCGCATTCTCCCGCGTGCTGCCGTTGCCAGAGTTGGAAAAAGTTGCTCTCGAAAAAAATCCTCTCGGACGTTTTGGAACAGTAGAAGAACTTGCCAACCTAGCGGCATTTCTTGTCAGCGATTATTCCGGATACATCAATGGCGAAGTCGTTACCATGGACGGCGGCGAATGGCTGCAAGGCGCAGGGGAGTTTGGCAGCTTGGGCAGAATGTTGAGCGATGCCGACTGGCAGGCCTTAAAACCAAAGAAGAAAAACTAGAATCCCCTTTGTCATCCTGAGGCGGCGGATTGGTTCGCTTGCGAACCAATCCCAACGAGGGACCTATACATTTGTAAACCTACGACGCGCTCTTCTCCGTTCCAGCCAGCCACTTAAACAGCATATTCACAATGCTGAGAACAATCGCTCCCCAGAACGCCGCGCCAAATGAATCCACATGGAAACCCGGAACAATAGCCGACGCCAACTCAATCATCACGGCATTGATAATCAGCCAGAAAATTCCCAGCGTGATAAGGGTTAGCGGGAAGGTAATAATCTTCAGGAATAATCCGAGGGTTGCGTTGATGAACCCAATCACCAGTGCAGCAATCAGCGCCGCGAGCGGCCCGCTCACGTGAAATCCCGGCACCAGCCGCGCCACCAACCAAACGGCCAGAGCGCTCAAAATCCAGTTCAAAATTATCTTCATGCAACGAGACTATAAAGCTCCTGCGCCCTGGGACGCAACTCTTGAAACCTTACATCCTGTCATCCTGAGCGCAGTGGATTCATTCGCTTGCGAATTGAATCCACGAAGTCGAAGGACCTGTCGTTCTGAGTGTAGTTAAGATATTTCCATGCCCCACAAGACCAATGCCGCCCGCCGGCTCGATGAACTGAAAATCAGTTATCGCCTGCGCGAATACGAAGTGGACCCCGACGATCTTGCCGCCGAAACCGTGGCCGCCAAAATCGGCATGCCACCAGAGCAAGTATTCAAAACGCTGCTCGCGCACGGCGACCGCCACGGCCTCTGTTTCGCCGTCATTCCCGGCGACGCCGAGCTTGATCTCAAAGCTCTCGCTGCGGCTTCCGGAGATCGCAAAATTCAGCTCGTTCCGGTGAAAGAGTTGCAAGGCCTTACCGGATACATCCGCGGAGGAGTCACCGCTCTCGCCGGGAAGAAAGAATATCCAGTGTTTGTGGATGAAACCGCAGAGTTATTCGACGAAATTTCGATTTCCGCTGGAATTCGCGGCCTTCAGATTTTGCTCGCTCCCGCCGATTACTTAAAAGCTACTCAGGCTACGATCGCCGCATTGGCCCAGCCGAAATCTTGAAACTTACCTGGATGCCCAGTTCCTTCGTGTTCTTTGCAAAGGGGCGAGACAACCGCAAACTCATCGCTTCGGCATGGCTTGCACTTTCGCGGTTCGCGCTGCTCCTCGCGCCGGCCCCGTCCCCGTCGGAGGCTTTTTCATCCCATCCAGCAAATCTTTCAGCACGGTCGCATTGTTCCGCTCTTCATTCTTCGAGGCATACAACAACGTCAGATGTTTGCGCTTGTGCGCCAGTTTGTAGAGTTCATTCAAATCCGGCGCAGCTTCTGGCCTCGCCAATTCCTTCAAATACTTCTTGCGAAATTGCAGCCAGCCATTCGGCGTCGCGTGGAACCACTGCCGCAACTCATCCGACGGAGCCAGTTCTTTCAGCCAGGCGTCCAGCGCGGCCCGCTCTTTGCTCACGCCACGTGGCCACAATCGGTCCACTAATACCCGCGTCCCATCAGCTTTTTGGGGTGCTTCGTAAATGCGCTTTACGTTTACTGCCATAGCTTTGTTCTAATATGCAAAGATTAAAGACTTAAAGATATTGTACGGCGGCCCAGGAGCCCGATGGAACCAAAGCAATCTTTATTCATCTTAATTCCCACTCTCATCGTTCTTATCTTTCTCTTTGGATGCGACACCGAACTCCGCAAAACCGACGCCCAGCTTGGACTCAACCCGCAACAATCCGCCGGACGCAAAGTCTATGACGATTACTGCGACCGCTGCCACGAACCCTACTCCACCCGCGGCAAAAAAGGCCCCGGTCTTAAAGGGATCTACAAAAAGCCATTCTTCCCTGCCAGCGGCATGCCCGCCAACGACGACCGCATGACCGATGTTATCCGCTACGGACGAGAAAAAATGCCCGGCTTCGGTCAGGTCCTCTCGCAACAGCAAATCAACGACCTCATCGCCTACCTGCACACGCTATAGATGTGTCAGACAATTATGGTAATATGTCTGACAGGATACAAACCGAATGTCCACTCATCGCATTACGATTCGCGTCCCTGAAACTCTGGGCGAACGCCTTCGCAAACGCTCCCGCGCAAAAGGACAAACTGAGTCTGAGCTGGTGCGCGAAGCTTTGGAGACTTATCTCGGCCAGTCTTCAGGCGAACGCCATGCCTTCGATCTCGCCGAAGAAACCGGACTTATCGGCTGTGTACCCCGCGGACGCCAATCTCCACCAAAAGACTTAAGCACAAATCCCCGCTATTTAAAGGGCTTTGGCGAAAACGGCAAGCGCAGCAAATAAGCCGGCAAAAAATGAAACGCGTTCTCGTTGATACCGGCCCGCTGGTTGCCATGCTCTCCGCCGCCGACGAACACCACGCAGCCTGCGTCGAAGCTTTACGTCACCTTCCCAGTCCGCTTCTCTCCTGCTGGCCCGTCATCACTGAAGCCGCTTGGCTCCTGCGCGCTTATCCGCGCGCAGTCCAGCAACTCCTAAAAAGCATGGATCACGGCTTCCTTGAATTGCCTCCGCTTGCCAGCTCGGAGGGCAAAGCCATCGCCGACATCATGAAGACATATTCCGACATTCGTCCTCAGCTTGCCGACGCCACGCTGGTTTATTTGGCGCATCGCCACAGGATTGACACCATCTTCACACTCGATCACCGCGACTTCTCGGTTTACCGTTCGATGAAAAAACGAGCATTCAAACTCGTCCCTTAAAGACTTTTTTGGGTGCCCCGTTCCTTCGCGTCTTTTGCGAAGGGGCGGGCCATCGCGACCCGTTACAATACCCCCGTGGCTCAGCCCGACAAGCCCTGGCGCACTTTCACTCGCTGGCAACGCGTCCAACTTTTTCTTATCGAGTGGATCGGCTACTTCGTCATCCGCGCTCTCGCTTCCACGCTGCGCTATTCCATCTCCTGGGAAGAGGGCTCCGCCGGTGACCGCTCCGTTCGCCCCGTCATCTATTCTTTCTGGCACAGCTGCATGATTCCCTCCATCTACCTCTGGCGCGACCAGGGCGGGCGCGTCATGAGCAGCGACAGCTTCGACGGCGAGTACACCGGCCGCATCATCCGCAAATTCGGATACGTCAAAGTCCGCGGCTCCAGCAGCAAAGGCGCCGTCCGTGCGCTTCTCGGGATGAAGCGCGAAACCGAGCGGGGATGGTCCTCTGCTTTCACCATTGACGGCCCTCGCGGCCCTCGCGGCGTCGTCAAGCCCGGCCCCGTCATGCTCGCCCGCCTCACCGGAGCGCCCATGGCCGGATTCCACGTCGCCCTCGACCGTCCCTGGGT
>JAJPHW010000068.1 GCA_021325035.1 Terriglobia bacterium | reverse complement strand
TCATGGTTTATTGAAATTTGTGATTCTTGTTTTTCTTTTGCTTCTTCTTCTCTTCTTCTTGTTCTTGTTCCTTGGCGTACTCGGTTTCGACGAAGTTCTTCAAGCTGGCCAGATTCGCCTGCCAGAAGACACGGTAGTGGTCGAGCCACTGATCCACCGCTTTCAGAGGCTCGGCGTTGATTTGGTAAACACGGTTGCGGCCTTCACGGCGTTCTTCCACGAGGTGCGCACGACGAAGAAGACGCAGGTGCTTGGAAATGGCCGGCCGGGACACGGGAAAAGCTTGAGCGATTTGCCCAGCCGGGCGGCTGCCCATCCGCAGCAGATCAAGCACAGCGCGACGGGTGGGATCAGCCAGGGCCTGGAAGGCTGCATCGTGGGAATATGAACCTGCTAAATGTGTAACCGAACGGTTCCGCATAATGTGTAACTTTACGGTTACGGGTAAATATTGTCAAGAGGGAAAATTAATAAAATCAGTTCTTACTTTGTGCTACTATGTAAGACATGCTTAATCGGATTACAACAGTAAGCACAAAGGGGCAGTTAGTCATTCCTGCCGATATGCGGGACATGCTGGGAATTGAGCCGGGAGCGCGCATTTCCATTTCGTTGGAGGGCAAGCGCTTGGTGTTGGAGCCTGTCTCGGAAAAGCTGGTGGATGAGACCCGGGGACTCTTTGCCGGCGGCCCTTCCCTTTCGAAGTTGTTGCAGGAAGAGCGGCGTAGAGAAAAAGAGAATGAGAAATGGTGACTTATGCCCTTGATTCCAGCGCTGTCATCCGGTATCTCGATGACGAGAGTGGATCTGCGCGCGTCGCCGAAATCATCAAAGGGCATTTGGGTGGCAGGTGGTACTGCATCGTTTCTGCCATTCACTGGGGCGAGATTGCGGGCGTGGTGTACAAAGCGCACGGGAGGATGGGGCTCGATTTGGCAATGAACCGGCTGCTCGCTTTCGGGCTGGAGGTTGTTCCCGCAACCGCTGAGCGTGCGCTAAGAGCAGGCCTGATCAAAGTGGACAGAAAGATTCCCTATGCGGACGCGTTCGGAGTGGAGTTGGCTGCACAGTCCTCGGATTATGTATTTGTTACCGCGGATTTCGATGTGAAACCGGCTACAAAGAATGTGAAGATCGAGTTCCTTCCCAAGAAATAGCTCACATAAATATAAATATCTGGACGAAGCGCCGCTGAAATCCTATGCTGGTATGGCCTTTCGCTGATACCCGGCAGGCTTCGTAAATCCATCACCTCGGATGGTCCAGACTTATGTCCCGCTTCTCCTAACTTCCACACTTCGGGTGACCGACAAGTCCGCCCGATTTTATTGGCCCACGGCGTAATCTCAAACACCACCCCAGCATCGCAATCGCCGCCAAATTCCGTGGTTCGATGACAAGATGGTAGGGGCCGGGCGATTGCTGTCGAGCCACGCTCGACTGAGCGGGCGAGACGCCCGCCCTACGTGAGCTTAGGAGATGCGCAAGACGGTGGACGGGAGTGTCCGCCCCACACGAGCAAGCGCAGATTCCTCAGCCCTGAAGGGCGTTCGGAATGACAAGGTGGTTAGGGTAGCCGCGAACGCGCACATCTTGCGCTTAGAATCCCGGCGGATGTTCTCCCATTACGTTGAAGTTGCGTTCGAGCGCCATGCCTGCACTGGCAAGAGTTCCCTCGTCAAATAAGCGGCCGATAAGAGTGACTCCGTACGGTACCCGGCGCGGGGGATTGAATGTGGGCAAGGGATGATTCGGGTCTGGCGCCCAATCGCTTCGAGCTTTGGAGACTTCTACAAATCCGGCGCGTACAGTTAACGATGGGTGCCCGGTGAAGTTGGTGAGCGTCAGCATTTCGTCACGGAGTGAAGGCACGAGCAATATATCCACTTGATTGAAGACGCGCTCCATTGCCTCGGCAACTTTTCGGCGGAAGCGATCGGTTTGGACGAAATCCACTGCGGACAAGAATCGCGACTGGCGGAAGATGTTGGGCCAAGCATCGGGGACTTGGGCTTTGAGCTGATCGAGGCCGCCGCTGAGCGTGAGTTCTTCGAATGAAGCAGCGGCTTCGGCGAAGAGAACCAATCCGAGGGAATCGTAGGGCCAATCGGGGATGGACACTTCGACGGGAACCATACCGACTTTCTTGACGGTTTCAAGTGCGGCGCGGTCCACATCCGTGGCCGGAGATTCTTTCATCCATGCGGGAATGTAACCGACGCGCAGACCTGCGATATTCCTTCCAGCGTTGAAATCGAGTTTGCTCGGCTGGCAATAGAGATCGGCATTATCGGGGCCAGAGATGGTCTGGAGAATCAGCATCGCATCTTCGACGCTACGAGTCATGGGGCCGAGTTTGTCGAGCGACCAGCAGAGCGTCATCGCGCCCGTGCGAGGAACGCGGCCGAAAGTTGGGCGCAATCCGGTGACCCCGCAACGCATGGAAGGGCTGACGATGCTGCCTCCGGTTTCGCTTCCGATGGAGAAGCCGACCAGTCCAGCCGCAGTCGCTGCGCCGGGGCCAGCGCTCGAGCCGGAGGAACCTTCTTCGAGCAGCCAGGGATTCATGGTTTGGCCGCCAAACCAGATGTCGTTTAATGCGAGCGCTCCCAGGCTTAATTTGGCGATGAGCACAGCTCCGGCGTCGGTGAGTCGTTTGACGACGGTTGAATCTTTATCGGGAACACGATTGCGGAAGGGCTCGGCGCCATAAGTTGTAGGAATTCCGGCGGTGTCGAGCAGGTCTTTTACTCCATAAGGAATACCGTGCAGCGGGCCGCGATATTTCCCGGCGGCAATTTCTGCATCGGCCTTTTTGGCTTGGGCAAGAGCACCCTCAGCAGTGAGCGTTATGATGCAGCGCAGTTTGGGATCAAATTGACGAATGCGCTTAAGGTAGATATTGGTCAGGCGCTCGGAGGTAAGTTGGCGGCTCTCAATCCATCGGGAAAGTTGCTTTACGGGCGCGAAAGCGATATCGGCCTCGCTATTTGGCAGAGGCTGATTATCTGTGCTGCGGACGAACTGCTCTTGCGCAGGGAGATGCTTGATGCCGGGAATCAGTGGATTCCAGAGCGTGGCGGGAGAGACTGACGGTTCGAGTGCTACTTTGCGCGGCCCGGTGCGGCGCTCATAAAGGAAGGCCATGGTCTCGCGCCAGCTTCCAGCGGCTTGGGCGCGCTGCGCCTCGGTGAGTCCGATCTGGACGAGTTTCTCTGCTTGCTCGAATGTCGCAGGAGAAACTTCGGGGCCAACCGCTGGGCTGGTTCCGAAAGCGGGAGGAGCCCCGGGAGTGTTATCGGTCGGGTTTTGAGCCAGCGCGCGGCCAGCCAGGGCCGCGGCTACAACACCGTATGAGGTCTCAGCAAGAAATTGTCTGCGTGATTTGGACATGCCGCACATTGTAGCCGGAGGCGGGCCGAAATTTGTCAAAAGTAAATCAAAGACCGCGGAAAGGAATGTCAGCACCACACGAACAACACTAACAGCGAAGGCCGCGGGCGAGGCGCCCGCGCCACACGAACATCATTTAATCAGGTCGAGGAAAGCTCGATGGATACGGGTATCATCGCTGAGTTCGGGATGGAAAGTTGCAGCCATGGTTCTTCCCTGCCGGACTGCGACTGGATCGCTGCCTTCGGTGGCGATTACTTCGACGTCCTTGCCAACGCGTTCGATTTTGGGAGCGCGAATGAAGACCATTTCGATGGGAGCATCGCCAAATTTGCCTTCACGGATGGAGCTGTCAATCTGGCGGCCGTAGGCGTTGCGTCGAATACCAATATCGAGCGCGCCGAGGCCGTTTTGTGCCGGGTTCTCGACTTCTTTGGCGAGCAGGATCGCTCCGGCGCAGGTACCGAAAGTAGGCTTCGACTGAACGAATGCTTTCAACTTCGCGAAACCATCTTCGCCTAACAGCTTCAGGAACGTCCCCGACTCGCCACCAGGGATGACAAGACCATCAATCTCGTCGAGTTGTTCAGGTTTTTTGACGAGCACAACTTCCGCGCCGAGCTCCTCGAGCCGTTTGCGATGCGCATCGAAATCCCCTTGCAGGGCCAGAACTCCAATTTTCATAGGCGAAGTCGCTTACGTTTTCGCAGCGATATGAATATTTTATCTGGAATTGAGAAATGACTTTTCGGAGGTCGAAAGAAAAAACAATGTAAGCAGAAAATTTTAAAATGCACGCGGCGGAAAGGTTGCGATGGAAAGCAGTCCAAAGCTATTGGGATCGGCGACCGGCGATGTTGAGGCTTCCGACATCGAGCAGACGCCGTTCGCCGAAGTCACTTGCACTTCCGCAATGCCCGAGGGTGAGCCAAATTCTGCGGCATAAACACCTCCGCCATTTCCTGATGTGCCGGCCAAAGCCAATCCCGCGAGATAGGACCAATTGGTGGAATAACCTTTGAGAAGATTCGACTTGCAGCCGCGCGTGAGCTTGCCGGTGGTTTTATCGAAAAATGCGGCGGAAACAGCGTCCCCTTGCGTGTTGCTGATGTAAAGCATGGATTCGTCCGGGCTGAGCATAATGTTGCTGGAATTGATGCTCGCGAGCGCGCGGTACGCGATGGTAGGGGTGAGTTTGCCTGAAGAGATGTCGGAGACTTCGATCAAAGTTGCGGTGGAAGTATCGCCGAAGATGGCGAAGTGTCCGTCCTGTGTGATGTCAATTCCGCTGGGATAGCTGCTTCCACCTTTTGATCCGGTGGAATTTTGCTTGTCGCCATTCGATACCGGCACACCAGAAGAGAGGTTGAAAGACTCGATTGAGCCGTCGCCGTAAGTCGCGATAAGAATGTTGCCATGAACGGCCATACCGTCCACAATGCCGCCCTGTAATCCCGTGGTTGTGATATCGCCCACAAAACTTAGACCGCAATTGGATTGAACCTGGAAAGTGCCGATGTTACTGGAGTCGGAATAGCTGGCATACAAATATTGTCCATTGAGCGCGAGCCCGACGCCGTTGGAAAGACCGGTATCATCGGAAGAACCTTTGGCGTGCCCCGCGAGCGTCAAGGTGTTGACATTGACTCCGGCGACTTCGCCCGTGGCGGCGTCGGACGCAAAGATGCACTGGTTCGATCCGCTATTTAAAGCGATGACACGATTGGAAGCGAAATAACCGCCAGTGGCGCCAGTCACGCCGACATCCACCTGAGTGGACAAAGTAAGTTGACCGTTTGCCCCGATCGTGTAAACCGTCATCGTGTTTTGAATAAAATTTCCGGTGAGGTCGTCATTGGTGACGAGGTAATGCGGCGCGTTCGCGCCAAATGCGGAAGTTATAAGAAAAATGAATGCGAGTGCGATCGAACGGCAAACCTTCATTGCTATCCCCAATAGTTAAAAGCGCTTACAAAAGCACATTTGAGTACAACATCTAGCAACGAAGTTTTCAACGATTGTTCGGGAATACGCCTAGAGAAAAAAGACTCTGTGAAACTTTTTTGACGGGAGAGATAAAGGTGACTGCGATAAAATTGTGCGGTCGAAACTTTACATCAAACTACTTCGCGTAGGAGGACCCGTGCCAAAATATTTGATTGAGCGTGAAATTCCAGGTGCAGGAAAGCTCAGCCCTGCCGAGCTTCAGGGCGTTTCGCAAACTTCATGTGGAGTTTTGAAGAACCTGGGCCCACAGATTCAGTGGGTGGAAAGCTATGTGACTGCGGACAAGGTTTATTGCGTTTATATCTCTCCCAATGAAGAGATGATCCGCGAACATGCAAAACAAGGCGGATTTCCCGCGAACAAGATTTCAGAGATCAAGACGATGATTGATCCGACGACCGCGGAAAAAAAATAGCGATTGAGTCAGCGAATCATTTTTAGAAAGGCCCACGTTTCAAGCTTTTGAAAGATGTGGGCCTTTTATTGCCAGTTCTATTACTGCACAGTGATGCTCACACTCAGGCTGTGCAAGCCGGTGTTTCCACCATTGGTTCCAGCGGTGCCATTCGCCTTGATGGGAATCGTGTAGGTACCGGGTGGCGTGCCGGGGTGATCCACAGTTTCCGCTAAAGCCGTTGAAGTACTGGCCTTAAAGCTTGTGTCCCCCGCATAGCTGGCCGTAATGCTGTGCGTTCCCGCGGTCAGGCTCGAAGTTTTGAACGTGGCAGTGCCGGAACTCAGTGTGCCCGTTCCCAGTTTGGTGCCTCCGTCGAGGAATGTGACTGTGCCGGTCGGCGTACCGCCGCTGGATGTGATCTTCCCCGAGAAGGTGACTGCCTCGCCGGCAATGGCCGGGTTAAGCGACGATGTGACTGTTGCCGTCGTGGCTGCCGCAGCGGCCGGAGGGGTCGTCGGAGCTTGGCATGCGCTCGGGTTATCGTCGCAATCCTTACCGCATCCGTTCAACGTCACCAACAAGGGCACAACCGTGAAAGCAAACATCGCGCCAAGCAGTAGCGGACTTCGTTTTCGCCATTTGCAGAGGATCATGCCGAATATCCCAAGCCCGCTAAACGCAGCCAACACCATTGGCGATTTATGGCCGGGCTTAATGCCCAAAGGCTCTTGCAACGAAGCTCCCACGGTAGTAGTAGTTACCGTTAGTTGAACCGCCACTGGTGTGTGACCATCCATCGGGAACGAAGCCGGGCTGAAACTGCAAGTCGTGTACAACGGCAACGTGCCGCAAGACATAGTCACAGTCCCGTTGTAGTGGTTGGCGGGAGTAATGGTCAGATTGAAAATCGCACTGCCACCGGCAGCAATTGTGTCCGAGGGCTTGTTTGTGACGACACCGTAGTTCGATTGGGTGCCGGTACCATTAAAGTTGAGTAGTACGCTGACACCGGAGTAGTCGTCATTCCCGGTAATGACGTCTGGAGTTCCGTCATGGTTCACGTCCGCGACGGTGATGCCATAAGCAAAACCGCCAGCAGGAAATTCCACTGGAGAATAGAACGTGCCGTCCCCGATTCCGTATAAGACGCCGACGGTGGCGTAGAGCGAGTTGGTATAGACCAAATCCAGCTTCCCGTCGCCGTCCACATCCACAATCTGGATGTATGCCGGAAGAGGATCCGCGAAGGTAACATCTTGCAACGTTGCTGGATAAATGACCGGCATCTGAAAGGTACCGTCGCCATTGCCCAATGCGACCGCGACACCGTTGAGGCCGTCCTGTGCTAGGGTGACAGCCAGATCCAGTTTTCCGTCGCCGTTGAAATCGGCTACGGCAGCAGACATCGGATTGGTGGAGGGAATGGAGAGATCGGTCTCAGCTTGAAAAGTGCCATCGCCATTGCCCAGCAAAATAGCAACATCCGATCCAGTGGAGATGGGAACGATCAAGTCGAGATTTCCATCTCCATTCAGATCGGCAGCCGCCAATCCGATATCGTTAAAGGTCTGCGAAAGGTTGTAGCTCACAGCGCTTGCGAAGTTGCCGGTACCGTCGTTCAACAAGACGCCAACATCCTGCGTGCCGTCATTGATGTTGGCAACGGCGATGTCGGGAAATCCGTCTTTATTGAAGTCACCGCTAATGATGGCAGTAGGCTGATCTTCGAACTCACCTGAACCGTAAGACGCACTGACCATGAAAGTTCCATCGCCTACGCCGTTAAAAATCTGAACGGCGCTGTTGTCGCTGTCGGCGGCGGCGATGTCGAGTTTGCCGTCTTTATTGAAATCGGCGACCGTGACATACTGCAACTCCTGCGATCCGCTGGCACTGGTGTAGTTGACACCGGGCATGAGGCTCCCATCCGGACGGGAGAGGTACACTGTGATGCCTCCCAATGTGGCACAACAATTTCCCAAAACAAAATCAGGATTGCCGTCGCCGTTAAAATCGCCCGTCGCTACCGTTACTCCATTTGGGTTGCTATCGGGGATAGGCGCGAAATAATCAAGCGCGCTGCGGAATGTCCCATCGCCATAACCTTTTAGAAAGGCCAGGCTGAATTGGAAATCGGGGACCACCAGGTCAACATTTCCGTCGCCGTTGAAGTCGCCGACGATGGGCGGTTGCTGCGGAAACCCTCCCACCGCATACCCAATTGTTGGCACATTCACCGTGCCATCGCCGTTTCCGAGAAGAATAGTAACGTCCGCGCTGTCGTCGTTGGCGCTGATAATGTCGGCCTTGCCATCGCCATTCACGTCGGCAATCGAGACCGCCTCAGGATACAGGTCAGCTGTAGTCCCGCTGGGCACACTCGATCCGTCGGCGTAGTACACACCAGTTTGGAAAGTACCGTCTCCGTTGTTTACATATACGGTCAGCGTATTGTCGCGGCAGTTGGCGTTGACGATTTCGGCTTTGCCATCGCCATTCAAATCGCCAGCGGTGAGGCTGCACGCGTCATTCACGGTGTCGGAAGTGTCGTAAGTAACGGAGCTCGCGTAAGCGGTTGCGGAGGTTGCGAGATACGTGGTGAGCTTGTTGGTTATGCCGTCCATGTCCACGAGATCCAGCAGGCCGTCGCCGTTAAGATCGGTAAATGTAGCGCCATTCCCGGCGATTCCCGACAGCGCCACCGAGGTCGGCGATTGAAACGTGCCATCCCCGTTGCCCATTAGCGTCCAAACGTTTCCAGGACTAGCCTGATCGACGACCCTCAAGTCCAGTTTGCCATTTCCCGTAATATCCGCCAGAGCGCCGCCAGGCAGATTGGTGTCAGTGATGGGATAGTTGTTACCCAGCGTGAATGAGCCATTGCCGTTACTGAGGAGCACATCAATGCTCGAGGTACCGCCAGAGCACGCAGACTGATGGACCAACACGAGGTCGTCTTTGCCGTCGCCATTAAGGTCGCCGACCATAATCTGCGAGCAGTTATTGTTCCCCGGAGTGGGTGTAAGCACAGGCGCTTGAAAAGTGCCGTCACCGTTGCTCAGCACCACCGATATCGAATATGTGGGTGAAGTATGCCGGTTGTTTTCCACCTGCGTGACCAGGTCTTTCTTGCCATCCCCGTTGAAATCGCCGCTGGAAGTCACGCCGGAGTTGTAGATGCCGCCGCCGACCGGGATCTGCGGCGCGGAGAGAAAGCCAAGCTTTCCAGTGGGCAGGTTCGAAGTACTGGGTCGTGCGAAGTGATTACGCGCAGATGACGGCTTATCATTTTTCGCCGAGCGCCCGCGGGCGTTTTTAACGCGAGCCTGGTGAATGGATTGAGGCGAAGCATTTGCGTGCGATGCCCCAGCCGCCCACGCTCCTGTAGAGAATTGAAAACGGCTTTGTGGGGTCAATTTCTGATGATTGGTGGAAGCGAAACCCGGCAAGAGTGCCAGAAAAATCGTGCAAAACGGCGCGAAGCGGTTCATGCGCTGGAAGTCTCCGTGAGCTGAATTAGAAGCGTTTCAGGTTGTGCCTTTCGCTTCGCTAACCGCTATGCACTCACGCCACCAGAAAGGGATCAGGTTCCACCCTTGGTGTAGTCGAAAGGGGGTTACATCACGCACAAATTTTATTGTTATCCAGAGAGGGCGAAGGAATCGCTACGATTATTTGGTAACATCCCACCCGCCACGAAGTCTTTTATATAATCACTGCTCTCACTCAGGAGGTCGCTAGGATGCTTCCCACGGACATGCACAGATTTAACCTCGCCGCCGCGCCCCTTATTTACACAGTTGCGCTTCTTTTCTTAGTTAATTTCGCAACCGCCCAGGAGCCCCCGCCGAAGCCAAGCGAAGATGTAGTTTCCACAGCGACCCAGGATGCGCTAACCAAGACGATCGCAGGCAGACTCCGCGAACAGCTTACAGCCTTCAAGAAAGGTGACGCTGCCACCTACAACACCTATCTCACAGAGGATTACCGCTCGATCACAGCAATCGGTACTCTGCATTTTTATCGGCCGACGTCGCAGGAGTTTGCCTCGTTCCCGATTGATCAGTTCATCGTCAGCCAGCTTCAGGCGGTACCGATTGGGCAGGAGGGTGCGCTTGTAACTTACATCCTTCAGTTAATTCCACTCAATACCTCCGCCCTGAAGCTTGCAGTAGGTGAAGTTTGGGTCAAGCAGAATGGTGTATGGAAGTGCCAGTATTCGCAAGCTACGGTCACGTTTTGACCAAGGCGGCGTTCAGGATGACAATTTTAATTGGAATAGCCCCGCTCAAGCCAAGACGGCTTGAATGGGCCACCAGCCGTCACTTGCAATAATCTCGCAATAATAGGGATGCCCACTCAAGTCAAAACTAGGATTGAGTCGGCATCCCTGATGTGCTTTCGGAAATGACCGCAACTAGATAGTCGAGGTTATTTGCCGGGAATTGCGCTGAATCCTACGGTCGCGCCGGTCGTCGAATCGGTGTAGCGACCCACGAGTTCGAAAGTGTCGTTGATGCCATCGGCGCGCGTGGTGTTGGTGGAGTTGGGATCGTCCAGCGTGCAGAACTGACCCTTGTAATAGGCGATACCGTGAGTTCCGCCATTTGCATCGAAATATGTTCCATCAATGCCGGTCTTGTTATTGATGCCGTGAATCACAGTACCTTCAGGTCCAGCCCCCGAATAGGCAAACGGCACGTAGGTCTTGCCCAGGTCTGGTGTTACATAAGACAGATATTGGGGCGTGCTTGATTCGGTGTAAATGCCCACGTAGCCCTGGTTGTTGATGGACCATGCATTTACCGTGAGCCCGGCGTCCGACGGCGGGTCGAGCTTAACGTATTTGCCATTGGAATATACGAAGCCGTGTTGCTGGCCGCTCGAATCGGTATAGCCACCGACCACATCGCCGTTGTCATTTATGCCGGCGGCATTCGCCGAAGTCGAACCCGGCGGAACGAGGTGGGTGAACTTTCCCTTGTTCCAGACAAGAGCGACCAAGAGACCGGTGGATGCGGAGATGCATTGTCCAGCCGCAACGTTTCCTGAGTTGACGCCATAAAACGTCAAAGTGTCCGCTGCGCAATTGGGGTTGTCAATGGTAATAACCTGCTTGCCCATCATCAACATGCCATGTTGCACGCCCGCACTGTCAATGTAGTCACCGGCAATCACGCCGGAATTGTTAATGGCATAACTGTCGGTTTCGACTGCGCCGGAAACATTGACGGTGACGTCGCTGTATTTGAAGGTTGGACATTGATTGGTTGCGTTGGCAACCATGGAGGTCAGGGAAAGTGCAACGGCCAAGAACGAACAGCTTCGCATTTTCATAGAGGGGAGTCCTTTGGGGAGAATTAGCCTTGTGCGCCCTCTCGTATGAATGCCTTGAAGGACGGGCGTTTAAGGCGCGATAAGTGTAGCACCGGCGGATTAAGTGGAACAGCCCCAATCAAGCTAAGGGTCCACGAGCAGATCGTCCGGGCCGAGGCTAAGGGACTGCGGCTCCGGCTAGAAGAGAGTTTCAAGATCACGGGCGCCGTGCACAACTCGAAGAATAAATAATTCCCCCTCCTCGAAACGATAGAAGAGCAGATATTTTGGGAAGTTTCGAATCGTGGTTCGTCTCACGCCGCGGAGTTCCGCCGAATGAAATGTGCATAGAGCTCCAGCGTGCGGATTCTTTGTGATGCGTAAGATTGCCGTGGTCACAGCTTTCTCCCATCGCGCTGCGAGGGTTTGACCGGATTGAGAGGCATACCAATCGGCCTGTTCGAGGATGTCACTCACTGCGGCATCGCTGAGTACAAGCCGAAGCTTTTCCACCTGCGCCGCGATCTTTCGCGCAACGCGGGAATCAAGCCTTTTCGGCGAATCTCAGCGATGGGGAGGTCGATTTTGGGGCCCCTGGCAGCTGCGAGCAGGTCTTGCTCGAGATTGCCCAAGCGACGTTCCTTGTCCTGGCGGATTAATTCGCGGACGTATTCGCTGGGAGTGCCCCAGTCACCCGAAGCGACTTGTCCTTCGACATAGTTTTTTAAGGCTTCGGGAAGCGAGATGTTTAAAGAAGTCATGGGCATGCCGTCATAATATGACAGTTTATGACGGGACGCAAGATATCGCGGCCTTCGCCCATGTTAGCGCCAAAAACCGGGCGCGAAGCTGGGGCATCCGGCCATCTGGCTAATCCTATGCTGCTCTTGCTACAGAGGCGCTTGTCATTCGTTTTGGCGGAGTTATCGCGATGAGCGCTACGCCGACGACAGCAAACACCGCGACTCCCAGCAGTTCGCGGCTTTGGATCACGTGCCGGTAAGCCTGAAACGACATTACCGCTGCATGGGCAATATTGGCCCATCCCGCGAAGGTGATAAGGCTGTGGTGCGCCCCGGGGTCACTGGCGGCAAGCAAGAGGAAAACTCCCAACGTGACGTAGATGCTCATGAGCATGGCTACGGCGGGTTCCTGCGCGTAAAACATTGCCAGTGGAATTATTCCTGCCACAAATAGCAATCCGGCGACTATCAGTAAAGGTTTCTGCAAGCGCTCGCGCATCAGGGACCTCCAAGGGTAAGTGGATGCGAAGCCATCATAGCGCAGAGTAGTATGTCTCGTTTGCTTCATGAACATCGCCCTACTTAAGCCAAAGAGAACGGCTTGAATAGGCCATCGGCGCCGGGATTCTAGGAGAGCAAGAAGAGTCAAAGCGGAAGGCGGTGTTATTGTTTTGGGGCAGCCTTGCTCAGGCCTCGGAGCGGGCTTCAGTGGGACCTCACTCGTCCACCGTCACTAGATTTTTTGCTCGAAAGATCGAAATGCCGGAAGTCGGTAGCGCATTATCTCCAGATCGGAGTGAGCGGCGATTGAGCCGAGTGTTGAAGGCAGGTAGTCCAATTTTACTCGCGATAAAATCCTTATTAGGCGTTCTTTTGGGTCAACTATATCTTCGAGATTTCCATTAACGGCGCCCGAAGTACGTCCGGAAACCGCTGAGATCGCGTTCTCGTCCGCAAGCAACCAAGCTTCAGCCTCATGTTTCACTGCACAAACACCCACGCCACGCGGAAACGCAAATACCATTCCGTTAATCTTCGCAAGCATTTCATCTTCGACGTCTGCAGCTGATCGACGACCGCAGTCACGGATCACAAGCGCCCTGTCGACCGGATTCCCGCCGTCAATTACCTCCAACGACCTTAAGAGCCGCGGGAATCGCGTCATGAGATTCCCGACTCCGCCACACTCGAGCGTGAAAAACCGCGCATCCGGAGAATCTACTCTGTGCGTAAAGGTCTGGAAGACCGGTGTGTCATAGATACCTTCAACTATTAAGCCGTAACTAGGCACGCGCCAACGCTCCGGAATAATAGAGATCTCCTAACCCTATCTCGCCTGAGTTAACCAGCTTCTTAAGATGTTCATTGTCGCTCGGACGCACACAGTCTGTGGCGCCCTTTGTGCGTCGAAACAGCAACAGATCATCAATGGAACATCGGTCAATTAATTGCGGAGAATGGGTCGAGATAATCAACTGCGCGCAGTTTTCTACGCCTAGTTCCATCTGCACTTGCTTTAATAAGTCGGTCAGAATCGACAATAGACGTGGATGTAGATAATTCTCAGGTTCCTCCACGCAGTAAAGAGGCGAGCCAAGTTCCGCAGGTGCCAGCACCAGCGACAGAAGGGCTAAAAACGCTAATTCTCCATCTGACATTTGCCAAGCAGTAGAGGGGGAATTGAGATATTTCTCTCTCGATGCGATGTATACCGTGGACTGTGGCGTTGGCCAGGATAGAACATCCTGCAAATCTGGGAACGATTCCCGACAAACAGTCACAATTCTGCGAAACTGCTCGTTATAGCGAGTCTGTAGTAAAAGAAGCCATGAAGCTAAATTTTCCCCACGCTCGGACAAAACCTGCACCGCTGCAGATGGATTTGCTTGGCGCATAAGCTGTGGTATGAGCTTGTAAAATCGCCATGTCGCGATTAACGTTCTTATTTTATTGCCTTCCCAATCGGGCAGTTCATATTCCAAGGCAAGTTTAGTAGTGTCTTGTACTTGAAAAATCGGTTTCTGATTCGCACCATTAATAAACCTATGTCCAGACTCAGTGCCAATTAATGTTAACGGCACTCCAGATTGAGTAAGACTCAGTTCCTCCCGCTGAACGTTTACGCTCCCAAAACGCCTTTCGCCGAGAATTTCAAGATGATATTTCCACTCGACCGTTTCGCCCTGTTTGCCAACCGCCGTTCCATCTAGGGTGTAGGTAATTACGTTTAGTGTCGGTCCTTCTCCCTTCCACGCTAGCTCTTGGAAACCGCCCCGTTTAATCATCGCGTTCGCTAAGCTTTGAGCCCCACCAGCGGGAACTACAAGATCCGTGAGAAAACTAAACGCATCTATAAAGTTACTTTTGCCAGACATATTCGGGCCGACTAGTACATTCGTAAGCCCCAGATTTACGTCGATGTCCCGCAGCGATTTGAAATTTTGAACACGAATTCTTTTTATCATCAAGTTTTTGCCTTCAATCATCCTCACCATCCTCTGGTTTGCAGCATTTGCGCTTCGTCCAACGCGGCGACGGCGAGGCCTTTCATGGCTCCAGTGAGGTCTTCGCTGACTTCGAGTAACACTTTGGGATCGTTGAAGTGAGTTGCGGCCTTCACGATGGCCCGGGCGCGCTTGGCGGCTTCTTCTTTCGGAGCGAAGGCGCAACTGTCATCATAGGTATGTCTGTCGCCAGAATGTCCGCAAGACGTGCGATTTCCCATGAAGATGCCGGAGCCGACGAATACGGCTTCGGCCCCAAGCTGCATAACCAGCGATGCGTCGGCGGGCGTGGCGATGCCTCCGGCGGAAAAATTGGGGACGGGCAGCTTCCCTGTTTTGGCGACCATCTTGATTAGCTCGTAGGGCGCCTGGTGCTCTTTGGCTTTGGCGTAGAGTTCTTCTTCGCCCAGCACGGTGAGAATTTTCATCTCCTGCACAATCTGGCGGATGTGCTTTACGGCGTGGACGACGTCTCCGGTGCCGGCTTCGCCCTTGGTGCGGATCATGGCTGCGCCTTCGGCGATGCGGCGCAGAGCTTCGCCGAGATTGCGCGCGCCGCAGACGAATGGAACTTTGAAGGCGTGCTTATCCACGTGATGGGCTTCGTCGGCGGGGGTGAGCACTTCGGACTCGTCGATATAGTCAACGCCGAGTTCCTGCAGAATCTGGGCTTCGGCAAAGTGGCCGATGCGACACTTCGCCATGACCGGAATGGAAACAGCGGCCATAATTTCGCGGATCTTCTTGGGCGAGGCCATGCGGGCCACTCCGCCTTCGGCGCGGATTTGCGCTGGCACGCGCTCGAGGGCCATGACGGCGACGGCCCCAGCTTTCTCGGCGATTTCAGCTTGTGCGGCGTCGGTGACGTCCATAATGACGCCGCCTTTTAGCATTTCTGCGAGGCCGGTCTTGAGACGAAGGCTGGTGTTACTTCCATTGTTCTGGGACATGATGTGAACTCTTTTCTCTCTAACTATTTGCAATTCTCCGAAGAGTCGCGCCGAGGGCGCGCCAGTATTGTAGATATTCTACATCTTTGCAGACTCACGCTTTTAGGAGGACAAAGTGGCGGACGGGGCGTCCGCACCCACACGAACTATCTACTTCTTCAAGTGCTTCTTGAACATCTTTTCAGGATCGATGGCAATGAAGACGCCCTCGCTGCTGGCGAGTACTTCGCCTTTGGAGTTGAGGATGGCGGCGGCGTTGAGATGGCGGCGTCCCCGTACACCGATTTCGTGAGACTCCACGCGGAGCGGTTTGTGCAGCGGAACCGGCTTGAGATAGTTCACCGTTATCTGCGAGGTGAGGGCGACAACGTCGCGCAGACGATTCACCTTGCCCATGGCATCGTCGAGGATGGTGGCGATGATTCCGCCGTGGCAGTGGCCGGGCGGGCCGACATAGCGGTCATCGAGGCGAAACTCGCAAACATACCCCGTCTGGTCTTTGTTGACAGCGAACTTCAACTGCATGCCTTGGGGATTGTCTTTTCCGCAGGCAAAGCAAAAATTCTTTTGCAACTTGACGTAGTGTTCGCTGCGCGGCGAAGCTGGCGATTTCTTGCTGGGCATGTAGAAGATTGTAGCTTTATCTCTAACTTTTATGGCGCAGTCTGCATGACGTCGCTTCGTAAAACCAGGTGCGCGGCGAAAATATCTTCGACCGCGAGGCCAAGTGATTTGAAGATGGTGATTTCTTCGTCGTTTTGGCGGCGAGGAAGCTCGCCTAATTCGGCGTCAATATGTTTCGCAGTCCACCGGCCTTCGGCGATGCCCATGACGATGTCGCCGGCTTCTTTGAGGGCGGCAGCACGGGAATCGACGATGAGACGAGAGCGTTTGACCAAAGCTGGGTCCAGCTCACGCGCGGTAGGGCGGCAGGAACCGACCGCGATGATGTGGGTGCCGTCGGCGACCCATTCGCTTTCGACGACTGGCGTTGCCGAAGGAGTGACAGTAACGACAACATCAGCGCCACGAACTACGGCTTCAGCGCTGGGCATCGCGTGTGCGGCAATCTCGTGGGCAAACTTGTTTAGCCGTTCAGCGTTCGGACTCCAAACGCGAACTTCGCGGAATTCGCGAACGAGACGCAAAGCTTCCCAATGGCTATGAGCTTGAACTCCGGAGCCGATAATCCCCAGAACTTTGGGCTCTTTACGAGCGAGATACTTCGCCGACACTGCTGAGACTGCAGCGGTGCGGACCTCGGTGATGTAGCGGCCGTCGAGAATGGCATTGGCGATGCCAGTATCAGGATCGAGCATGATAATGGTCGCCTGATGCGTGCCCAGGCCCTTGGCTGCGTTGGATTCGCGAACGGTCACCAGCTTTGCGCCGAGAGCGGGCAGCGACGGCACGTAAGCGGGCATCACGCCGAAGGGTGAGTGATCGGCGAATTCGAGAATCGTCCGCACGGGTTGTTGCACGCGGCCGGCGGAAAACTCGACCACGGCGCGCTCCATGGCGTCAATGAGTGCGGTCATTTTTAGGCGAGCGCGCACGTCCTGTTCGGAGAAAAATAAGGGCACTTTCGGGAACGAGTTCATTCAGTGATGATACGGTCTGCCCATTCCACCATTGAAACGAAGATGGCCGGATTTCCGAATTTCGCGCCCCATTGATTCAGATCCGCTTCCGTAATCCCACGCGCCCGAGAACAGGCGCCACAAGCGAAGATTGGAACGTTCTTTGCCACAAGTTTGGCCAGGGTCTCACTAAGAGGAGGCCAGCCAACCGGTGTAATTGCATCAGCCGTGGCTTTGCGCATGGTGTAAGTGGCCTCGCCGAGCAGAAAGAACTGGACTTGATGTCCCGCTTCGGCGAGTGCGAGCCCGTGAAGGAAAGGCAAAGTTGCGCGAGTGGGGTCATCCGATCCCCAGGCGCTCTTCATCATGATGTTGAGCTTTTTCGAGCTTGGACGTTCCTGCGCATGGGCCGCGGCAAATGCGAATAGTGGCAATTGAGCGAGCCAAGTGAAGAGTCTGCGTCTTTCCATTTCTGCCCCCTGTGAATAAGTAAACGAGTTGGCGCACAGTGTACTCCTGACGGCAAATGCCAGCAATGCGGTCAGAGTCAGAGGCGAACTCGAAGGGGCCGTTGTCAGTCATAGGTTTACAGATATGCTGTATTTTTATGAGGACTCTCGAATTCACCGACATGTTTAGGACGCGTTTCAAAAAGCAAATTGTCGCCGAATTTTTACCGCCCACTCGTGCGACTAAAAAACAGAAGGTCATTATTCTTTGCGATGGCAT
>JAJPHW010000130.1 GCA_021325035.1 Terriglobia bacterium | reverse complement strand
AGCCGCTCGACGTTTTCGTGGGGCATTCCGGTGCCCGATGATCCGAAGCATGTGATTTATGTGTGGCTGGATGCGCTGGCGAATTACATCACGGCGCTGGGTTGGGGCTCGGACGACGATTCGAAGTACAAAAAATATTGGCCGGCCGATATTCAGATGATCGGCAAAGAGATTGTGCGTTTTCATTGCGTCTATTGGCCGGCATTCTTGATGGCGGCTGGATTGCCGCTACCCAAGGGCATTCTGGCGCATGGCTGGCTGTTGTTTGAAGAGAGCAAGATGTCGAAGTCGCGCGGCAACATCGTGCGGACGGAGACGATTCTCGATGTGCTTGGTGCTGATGCGCTGCGATATTTTCTGCTCCGAGAGATTGTGTTTGGACAGGATGGTTCGTTTTCATTTGATGCGCTGGTGCAGCGGTACAACTCTGACCTTGCGAATGGGTTGGGGAATTTAGCTAGCCGCGTGCTGACCATGATCGGCAAGTACTTTCAGGGGCAAGTTCCGGAGCCATTGCGTGTGATGGGCGCGGAAGAGGCGGTCGCACAAGCGGCGACGAAGACGATTGCGGATTTTGGAGCGCTGTTCGATCAGCAGCAATTTTCGCGGGCGCTCGAAACCGCGTGGGGATTGGTTGCCATCGCAGATAAGTACATCGTGGAACAAGCGCCGTGGTCGCTTGGCGAAAAGCAGGACAAAGAAAGCCAGGAGCGGCTGGCGACCATTCTTTATACCAGTGCGGAAGCGTTGCGGGTTGTGACGGCGCTGGCGCATCCGGTGATTCCGGAGGCGGCGGTAAAAATTTGGGGGCAGCTGGGGCTTACCGACATACGCAAGTTTGATCTGAAAGGCCTGAAATGGGGACAGCTTCCGGCGGGAACGAAGCTGGGAAAAATCGAAGGCGTGTTTCCGCGGGCTGACAAGAGCGCGATTGAAAGGATGCAGAAGATGGAAGAGCAGGGAAGAGGTGCGGTTGAAACCGCTTCTAGCGAAGCGCATGTACCGGCGGCGGCAACGCCAGTCGCGGCGCCGGTTCCGGCGAATGACGGGAAAATTACGATTGATGATTTTGCCAAAGTTGAATTGCGCGTAGCGCAGGTGCTGGTGGCGGAGCGGGTGCCGAAGGCGGACAAGCTTTTGCGTCTCGAGGTTGATCTGGGAAACGAGAAGCGGCAGATTCTGGCGGGGATTGCGGAGTCGTACGCGCCGGAAACTTTGATTGGGCGAAAAGTTGTGATCGTGGCGAACCTGGCTCCGAGGAAACTGCGCGGGCTGGAGTCGAATGGAATGATTGTGGCGGCGTCGCCGGAGGGCGGGAAAGCCATCCTGGCAGGGTTTTTGGAGGATGTGCCGGTAGGGACGCGGCTGAAGTAAGAAGCAGATTCCTCGCGCATTTTCGCCGCTTTGCGGCTGCAAATGGCTCGGAATGACAAGGTGGTTAGAGCAGATATTCTTTCAATCGCATGTTTGTAGATTCCCACGCACATCTGGAAGGCAAACAGTATGACGCTGACCGCGAGCAGGTGATTGCGCGAGCGCGTGAAGCGGGCGTGCGGACGATTCTAGCCATCGGCAACGGCGAAACACCGGCGGAACTAGGCTGCGCAGTGCGTTTGTCGGAGCAATACGATTTTATTTGTGCGACGACTGGCATTCATCCGCATGAAGCGGAGAAGGCTACCGATGCGATGTTTGATGAAATGCAGCGCCTCGCAAAAAACAAGAAAATCATAGCCTGGGGCGAAATTGGGCTCGATTATTTTTATGATCACTCTCCGCGAGAAGTGCAGCAAAAAGTTTTTTTGAAGCAGATGGATATGGCGAAAGCGGCAAAGTTGCCGATTATCATCCATTGCCGGCCATCGCAAGAGAGCGAGAACGCCTGGGATGATTGCCTGAATTTAATCGAACAAAATTGGGCGTCGAGTGGGATGGGTGGAGTTTTGCACTGCTTTACGGGAAATTGGCCGCATGCAAAACGCGCGCTGGATATGGGATTCATGATTTCGTTCGCGGGAAATGTGACTTTCCCTAAGGCGCAGCCGATTCGTGATGCGGCGAAAGAAGTGCCGCTGGATCGCATGTTCATCGAAACGGATTCGCCGTTTTTAGCGCCGGTGCCACATCGGGGCAAGAGAAACGAGCCGGCATTCGTGAAGGAAACAGCGCGCCAAATAGGCGATTTGCGCGCAATTTCCGCCGAAGAGGTGGGCTTGCAAACCACCGCAAATTTTGACCGTTTCTTTTCGCTTCACGAAAAGCCTGACTCCATTTAGCTTGGTACGTGCACCTTTTTGAGGCACGCGACCATCTGTTAGGCAGGGACCACATATATGCCCGAAAATACTTTTGACATCGTAAATAAGCTGGATTTACAGGAAGTTGCGAACGCCATGCAGCAGGCGCTGAAGGAAATCCATACCCGTTTTGACCTGAAAGATTCGAAGTCGAACATCGAGATGGAAGGGACAGACAAGATCAATCTTCATTCGCTCGATGAATACAAGCTCAAAGCGGTGAATGAAATTTTCCGGCAGAAGCTGGTGAAGCGGAATGTTTCGCTGAAAGGTATGACCTATGGCGCGATTGAGCCGGCGGCGGGGGCGACCGTGAAGCAGAAAATCACGATCACGCAGGGCGTGCCGGTAGAGAAAGCAAAAGAGATTGTGAAAGCGATCAAAGATTCGAAGATCAAAGTCACGGCTTCGATCCAGGGCGATCTGGTGCGGGTGAGCGGAAAAGACCGCGACGCACTGCAAAGCGTCATCGCATTGGTTAAACAGAAAGATTTTGGTTTGGATTTGCAGTTTACGAATTACAGAACGAATTAGCGGATTTGGCTTCCCGCCCCTTCGCAAAGAACGCGAAGGAGCGGGGCACCCACGCGAAAGAGTGGGCACCCAGAGAATTTTTTGAGCACATCTACTGTTATTCACGGCAAAGAAGTATTCGAAATGCTGCGGGAGGACCTCGCGGCGATTGAGCGGGAGTTTGGCCGCGATACGGTCGCGGGCGTCGAGGCCATCACCGAAATTGGCGAATATTTGCGAAACGGCGGTGGCAAGCGCATCCGTCCGGTTCTGCTTCTTCTGGCTGCGAAGCTTTTCGACTATCAAGGGCGCGGCGCGATTCGCCTGGGGGCGGTCGTCGAGATTATTCACACGGCGACGCTCGTTCACGACGACATTATTGATGAGGCCGAAACGCGACGCGGACGCCCGGCAGCGAATACGCAGTGGGGGAATTCGAAGTGCGTGCTGGCGGGCGACTGGCTTTACATGCAGGCGTTCAAGGTAGCGGTACAGGAGCGCAACTTTCGCATTTTGGATACGCTCATCGAACTGACACAACAGATGGTCGAGGGCGAGTTGCTCCAAATGGAAAAGCTGGGAAAGCTGATTACGCTGCAAGAGCATTTTGATTTAATTTTCCGCAAGACCGCTTGTTTGTTTTCTGTGTGCATGAGGATGGGCGCGATTTTGGGCGGCGCATCGCCGGAGCAGGAAGAAAATTTGGCACGATACGGGCACGATTTGGGCATGGCGTTCCAGATAGTTGATGATGTGCTCGATCTGACGGCATCGGAAAGCGTGCTGGGGAAGCCCGTCGCCAGCGATTTGCGTGAAGGCAAAGTTACGATGGCGGTGATCCACGCGTTGGAGCGCTGCACACCGCTGGAACGGGAGCAGATTGAGATGGTAGTACGCGAGCAAGCTTTTCGTGGCGTAACTCCGGCGCAGGTCCTGCAAATTCTTGAACGCTATGGTTCCATTGAAGCCGCCAACGAACAGGCGGCAAAATATGCGGAATTGGCGCGCAACGCAATTTGCAGCTTTCCGGACAGCGAAATCAAGCGCGCACTGTTGTGGGCGCCAGAGTTTGTGGTGGCCCGCGAAAAGTAACGTCGTGCTAGCTGGTTGGTCCCAACCTGTTGAATCTTCGGCAAAATTGAACCATCCAATTCTCTTCCAGATAGAATATGGAGCACATGGGCGACCTGTTCGCACTTATTCAGAAACACGGGTACTTATTGATTTCCGCGATCGTATTCGCGGAAGCGATTGGCCTGCCCGTACCCGCGGCGATTGCGCTCGTGGGCGGGGGCGCGGCGGTGGCCGCCAAGTTGCTGAATGGCCCCACGCTATTTGCGATAGCGGTTTCGGGCATGTTGCTGGGTGATGTGCTGCTTTTTTTCCTCGGCCGGTACATGGGCTGGACTCTGCTGGGCGTGCTATGCCGGTTGTCGATGAATCCCGAGGCGTGCATCCTGAATTCCGCGGAGTCGTTTTACAGGCGGGGGAAGACCGCGCTGGTAATTGCGAAGTTTATTCCGGGGGTGAACACGATGTCCCCGCCGCTGGCCGGAAGCATGAAGATGAAGCCGCTGCAATTTCTGCGTTTCGACACGGCTGGCGCGGTGCTCTATGTTCTAGCGTATGGAACGCTGGGTTATGTGGGGCGGGACTTCCTGAAGAAAATCTCCAACGGGTTCAGGACGGCGGGTCATGCCGTGACGGACGTGTTGCTGGTGGCGTTCGTTGTTTATATCGTTTACCGCTTCTGGCTGTATTACAAAAACCGTGAATACCGCGTGGTGCCCCGCATACAAGTTCAGGAACTGGCGAAGAAATTATCAGCGGAAGGAGACAAAGTCGTAATCGTGGACGTGCGCAGTCACGGTTATTACGATGCTGGCGGACAGCGTATTAAGGGATCCATGCGGATTGAGCCGAACAATCTGGAAGAGGAACTAAAGCATTTATCCAAGGACAAAGAGATTTATCTCTACTGTACTTGAGCACGCGAAGCTACGAGCGCCCGGGTGGCGCTCATGTTGCGGGAAAGAGGATTCAACGCGTTTGCCATTGTGGGCGGGCTGGCCGCGTGGCGCAAAGCTGGGGAGCCTCTGGAACCGGTTCCGCATGATGATCTGGTGAAGTTGCCGACGTTCAGTTAAATGCTTGATGTAAACGATCGATGCCGAACGAAGTCGAAATTAAATTTCGGGTGCAGAATGCGGCGGCGATTACGCGTAAGCTGAAGGCCTCCGGATTCAAGCTCATCACGCCGCGCACTCATGAAATGAATACGCTCTACGATTTGCCGGGCCAGCCTTTGCGCAAGCGCGGAGATTTGTTACGGCTGCGGAAATATGGCGATAGCTGGGTGTTGACGCATAAATCCAAAGGCAAAACGGGCCGGCACAAAGTTCGCGTGGAAACGGAAACGCGGGTGGCCGATGGCGCGCAGATGGAAGCCATCATCCTCGCTTTAGGATTTACGCCGGTATTCCGTTACGAAAAATTCCGTGCGGAATGGGACGATGGCAAAGGCCATGTGGTGATTGACCACACGCCCATCGGCGATTTTGGAGAAATCGAAGGGCCTCCCCGCTGGATCGACTCAACCGCGCGTGCGCTGGGAATTACCCCCGCCCATTATCTGGCGCAGGCTTACACAGAATTATTTTTCGCGTGGAAAAAGAAGACTAGAAGCCGCGCAAAAGATATGACTTTTCATGACGCTTTTTCGCGCTCAGAATCTGTGTAGCCGCCGATGGATCGTGTTGTTAAAGTCTTCGTCTTCCAAGCAGCGCGAGATTACGGCGTGTACTCAGAAACTTGTACTGTTAGCGTTGTTGTAAGCAAACTCCCAATCGCAAAAATACACTTCAATGGTCTGGGCGTGGTTATTTGATGCGAAGGGAATCGTGTCGGGGAGGTAGTCGCCGACGTACAGCGTTCCGGTTGAGGAGGTTCGGCGCAAAGAATGCGCGAGATTGGGCCACCCACGCCGCAGCCCGCCTAACGCGTTTTGAAGGGGTTGACGACTGGGACGTCCAGTTGCTCGAAATCGGATTCGTTTCTGGTTGCGACCGTCAATTGATGAACCCGGGCGGTGGCAGCGATCATAGCGTCTTCCAGCAATCGATCGGGCTTTCGGTCCATGATTCGGCCCCACTCCCGAAAGCACGGAGCGTCCATAGGCAGTATCTGATACGAGGCTTCGAGTTGATCAGCCCAGGCCTCGATATCATCTGCTTTCACCGGGTCCTGGCGGCGAACCCGCTCGATGCCTGCCTGCAACTCACCAAGAGTTACGGCGGACAGGAACAATTGCACCGACTCCTGCCTGCTGACCCAAGCGACTACGCCTCCGTGCGGGCGGGGCTTTCGCAATTCAGAAACAATATTTGTATCAAGCAGATATTTGTTCATTTAATACGTGATAGGGGCCGTCTCCGCAGGTTGTGGCGCTCCGGGAAGACATCTTCAAAACGTGTGTCTGGAGTCAGCAGCAAGTCCTTGAGACTGGGGCGGGCGGCTTGTCGCAGGCGGTTCCATTCTCCAATCGGCACGAGGACAGCGGTTTCTACTCCTCTGCGAGTGACGAACTGCGGGCCCTGTTTGAGCGTCGCGTTCAGGAGTTCGCTGAACCGGGCCTTAGCATCTTGAACCTGCCATGAACTCATGAGTAGTCTCCTCTACTTTGATTATAGTGACTAGTCATCTGACTAGTCAACGCTAGAAACGTTCGAATCATGTTGCCATTCTCTTAATAAAATGCAACAGGTCTTCGTCCACGGTTTGCGTTGTTCTCCGTTCTTTGGTGTCCGAGCTCGGCGACCAGCCTTCGGGGAAAACATCCCTAAGTCGTTGAAGATTCGTTAAAGTTGTTGATTCTTCGTGGGTGCTGGTTTTGGATGTCGTCCACTACGTCCCGACGTTCTCCCAAGCATGCGTTTCCTGCGCCCAGGAGGGCCTCAGGGCGACGATCGCCGTCGCGGATGACTTGTTTACCACCTCTCACGTCTAAGGGCTCTACGGGGCTGGAAAGTGCCCTTCTGTACGTTTCCCAAAATGGGACACAAATGTATGTACGAGCCACGATGGCGGTGTCCGAATTTGTGAAAACAAAAGCAGATTCCTCACCGCTGAAGCGGATTCGGAATGACAAGGTGAGAAAAACAGATTCCTCAGCCCTGAAGCGCATTCGGAATGACAAGGTGGTCAGGGCATGGTTCGGAATGAATAGCTTGCGAGAGGGATCCACTCATAGGCGCGTAAGTCTTTCAGAACCGCACGAGCGCGGACGCTCACGCTTACAGCGCTGACGGCTCGGGGTTTGGCCACCACTCTGCGGCTCACACGGGCCCCACTCCTCGCAAAAAATCACGAAGGAGTGGGTGCATCCGTTTACAGATGTTCGGGTTAGCCGTTCTTTGATGTGTTCTTGGGGGACTTCGCGTTCAGCGTCTCAATCAGCAGTTTGGCCGCGGCAGGCATAGGCACGGCATGTTCAAATACGATGTCTTTCGCCTCCACTTTTTTGCCGTAGAGGTTCTCGTTGGCGCTGTTGTCGGGGCGCAAAGTGGAACCAGACAATGAGATGCCAGCGAAGAGTCCGCGTGCGCGCGAGTACGACAAGATTTCAGCGCGCAACGTGATATCGGTTTCGGCGGAGGCGTTGCGGCCGACTGGACCTGCCGCCGCGGAGACGTCTCCACCCAATTTCACCTTGCTGGTGAGGATGTTGTCAGCCGAGCGCTGGGTCATGAGCAGGAGAACGAAGTCGGTGGCCTGCCCGCCGAGCTGGAAACCAAGGCTGCCGCCTTCGAGTGCAATCATGGTGGGTACGCCCCACGCGCCGCGGTAATCCTTGCCGCTACGGCAGGTCATGACGCCGCGCCCGTAGCTACCGCCGACGCCAAAAGCAAATTTCAGAACCGAAGGTAGAACCACAACGCAGTCTGCCTTATCGATTACGTCTTGTGGAATGTCGTCGGGAATGTCCAGGATTTCCTTCATGACCTTACCTGCATTTTCCACACGCTCTTTTTCTTTTCTTTGCGCAAATGCGGGCAGCGTGATCGCGAGTATAAGGCTGCAGGCGAGAATGGTTTTTTTCATGGTTCTCCTTAAAGTATTAAAAAATTTGGACTGCTTTTGCGTTGGTTTCCACAATGGGAAGATATTACACGAAATAGGTGAAGAATCCCGGCAGCAAGAACCAAGTGATTATCTGTCTTTGCGCGAACGAGCGATGGCTTCGCGTGCTTCTTTGTCGGTGGTGCGGCGGCGGTCGGTCTCACGCTTGTCCCAAAGTTGCTTGCCTTTGGCGAGGGCGATTTCAACTTTTACCCTGCCATTCTTGAAATACATGCGAGTGGGAATTAAGGTGAGGCCCTTTTGTTGCGTTTTGCCGATCAGTTTGCGGATCTCTTCCTGATGCATCAGGAGTTTGCGTGTCCGCAAGGGGGCATGGTTGAAAATGTTGCCGTGCTCATAGGGACCGATGTGGGCATTGAGCAGCCAAAGTTCGCCATCTTTGATAATTCCATAAGCATCTTTCAGATTGGCGGTGCCGCTGCGCACCGATTTGACCTCGGTTCCGGTCAAAACGACTCCCGTCTCAAATTTTTCCAGCAAGAAATAGTTATGCGAAGCGATCCTATTAACGGCGGCGTCTCGTTGGCCGGAGGCGGTAGGGTCGCGGCGGGGGTTTTTCTCGGGATTTGCCTTGATTTGGTGCGAAGCTTGACGGGGCATGGGTTGTTTCTAGCTTAACTCAAGCCAAGCTGTGTGAGGCCAGGCAGCCACCGAAAGGACGCGTCTTTTCGAGTTTAAATGCAATCCCAGCAGTAACTTCGGTTGCTTATGGTGCGATGTTACAATAACCAAGTTTAAGCAATTTTGACGGGGTGTAGATTCAAAATCCGGCGCGGACAGGCCGGTTGCGCAGAAAAATGCACATCAAAAAGGAACTTTGGATGATTCGCGTAATGCGCCCGGCGGCGGTATTGTTTCTCCTGCTGGCCGTGGTTTTTTCCTCCGTTGCGGCAGATAAAGCTAAGTCCTTGTACGCCAAGGGCAAAGACGCGGAAGCACGGCAAAACTACGAGCAGGCTTACGATTTCTATAAGCAGGCTTACGACTTAAAGCCCGCCGACGTTTCCTACCGTGCCGCCTATGAGCGCTTGCGTTTCCTGGCGGGCGCCTCGCACGTGCATCGTGGCCAACTCCTCCGGGAAGCTGGACAACTCGATCAGGCGATGGCGGAGTTTAAGCAAGCGGCAGAGATTGATCCCTCCAGTTTCATTGCCAAACAGGAAATCAAGCACACGCAGGAGATGATGGATGCGGCGAAGTCTCCGGTGCCGAAGGCTTCGGCTGAGCCGGAAAACGATTTACAGAAACGTCTGCAAGAAGCGCAAGGCGCAGTTGATTTAGCCCCCATCTCCAATGTTCCCATCACTCTTAAACTGACGGAAGATACCAAGGTTATTTTCGAGACAATTGGCAAGCTTGCCGGCATCAACGTCCTTTTTGATCCTGATTACACTTCGCGCCGCATTAAAGTCGAATTGAATGGCGTAACTCTCGAAGAGGCATTGCAGATCGTTGCGTTGGAGTCTAAGACTTTCTGGCGTCCGGTTACGCCGAATACGATTTTCGTGGCCCAGGACAATCCCGCCAAGCGCAAAGATTTAGAGCAAAGCGTCATCAAGACATTCTTTATGTCGAACCTCTCGCAGCCTACCGAATTACAAGACACGGTGAATGCGCTGCGGCAGATTTTGGAAATTCAGCGCTTGCAGGCCTTGCCGACGCAGAATGCGATTGTGGTGCGCGGCACTCCAGACCAGGTTGCATTGGCGCAGAAGCTGGTCAACGATCTCGACAAGTCCAAGCCGGAAGTTGTGGTGGACATTGCGATTATGCAGATCAATCGCGATAAGTCGAGGACTTTAGGTATAAACCCTCCGACGAGCGCGACGGTGGCGCTACAGAACAACGTAACCAATACAACGACAGGAAGCACCGGGACGACCAGCACCACAAACACCAACACGACATCTGGAACGCCGAATTCCATCAACCTGAACTCTCTGGGCAATTTGAACGCGACCGATTTCACGGTAACGATTTCGCAAGCCACTGCAACGGCATTGTTTTCTGACAGCAGTACCAAGCTGATTCAAAATCCGCAAATTCGCGCAGTGGATGGGCAAAAAGCCACGCTCAAAATCGGCGATCGAGTACCCGTGGCGACCGGTTCGTTTGGATCGGGCATTGGCAATACGGGGCTGGGCGTGAGCCCTCTGGTGAATACGCAGTTTCAATATCTTGATGTCGGCGTGAACATTGACATTACGCCGCACATACACGCAAATGGCGAAGTGACGCTGAAGATCACGATGGATATTTCTTCGGTCACTTCTTATACAAATATCGGCGGGATTCAGCAGCCTGTCATCGGCCAGCGCAAAGTTGAACATGAAGTCCGGTTGAAAGAAGGCGAAGTCAATCTGTTGGGCGGCATGCTGGAAGATCAACAGACCAAATCGCTGACGGGAATACCAGGGCTGGCGCAGATTCCAATTCTGAAATATCTGTTCGGACAGACCAATACCGACCACTCGCAGACGGAAACAGTGTTTGCTTTGATTCCGCACATCGTTCGCGAACATGAACTTAATCCGCTGAACAATAAGGCAATTTCTGTGGGCACGGCAAGCGCAATCGAGTTACGGCGCGTCACGCCGATGGTGCTCCCCACAGAAACTCCAGTGCATCCAAGTCCAGCGACCACTCCGGCTACACCGCCGGCAGCCGCAGTTCCGGTGAACTCATTGCCTCCCGGTACCACTTCGGGGATGGCAGGCTTCGGGTTTGATCCGCCAAACATCAAGCAGACGCAAGGAGCGACATTTACCGTGAATGTGCAGTTGAACGGCGCGCAGAATGCGCACACCGTGCCAGTGCAGATTGCTTATGATCCGAAGTTGCTGCAAGTGATGAATGTTTCCAACGGCGGTTTTCTCTCGCAGGATGGACAAGCCGTTGCCTTAGTACATCGGGATGACGCAAGCACAGGGACTTTGCAGATCACAGCAACCCGCCCGCCGGGAGCGAATGGCATTTCCGGACAGGGAACGGTGCTGGTGGTGACGTTCCTGGCAAAATCCGCCGGGCAAGGCACACTGACCATTTCGAAAGGCGGAACACGCGACCCCGGTATGCAATCGGTGCCTGTGGCGGGGACAGTGGCGAACGTCACGATTGAGTAAGCAGACGGGAGTGACTCCGCGTAATTCATAGTCATGAAATGGGGCGTTTCAAGATTCCGCAATAAGCCGCGAAGCATCAGGGGTATACGCGGCTTCACCATCCTTGAGTTGATCGTGGCTACGGCCCTGCTCGCGATTTTGACCAGCCTGGCTATTCCACTGGCGCGGGTCACGATCAAGCGGGAAAAAGAGCGCGAATTGCGCCATGATTTATGGGAAATGCGGGATGCGATTGACCGCTACAAAGACGCCGCCGACCGGGGGGCATTTCAGACCAAGGTGGACTCGCAGGGCTATCCGCCCGACCTTGATACTTTGGTGAAAGGTGTCGATGTAAATGGGAAGAAGGTGCGTTTTCTGCGCCGTATTCCTGTGGATCCGATGACCGGTAACACCGAATGGGGATTACGTTCCATGCAGGATGATCCTGATTCGGACTCATGGGGTGGGCAAAGCGTGTTTGATGTTTATACGAAATCGGAAGGTACCGGGCTCGACGGCACACTATATAAGACGTGGTAATCACGGCATGAAAAAAGACCGGAAAAAATGGAGCCGCGGCTTTACCCTGATCGAGCTGATGATCGTTATCAGCATCATGCTGATTCTGTTGTCATTTGCCATTCCTTCCTATAACCGTTCCATCGTTCGCGCCAAAGAATCTGTTTTAAAGCAGAACCTGTTCACCATGCGCTCGGTGATTTCGCAATACACGCTCGACAAGCAAAAAGCTCCGCAGTCGCTGGACGATCTGGTTTCAGCTGGCTATTTGAAGCAAATTCCCACCGATCCGATGACGGCAAGTAACAGCACGTGGACGGTGGACCAGGAAGACGCATTGCTTTCCGTCGATCAGCAGGACACCGGCATCAACGACGTGCATAGTGGTTCGACGCAGGTGGGCAGTGACGGAACGCCTTACAATACTTGGTAGTTTTCATTCCGATTTAAACACGCTGATTTGAACACTTCCGCATAAACCCATAAAATTTGTTTATGCCTGTTGAAACGGAAATGTCTTCCTCTATTTCTACCCCCTCAACCTATACGCCCGTCCGCGCGCCACGTGGAAACCAGATCACATGCAAAGGCTGGCAGCAGGAAGCCGCCATGCGCATGCTCATGAACAACCTCGATGCGGAAGTGGCTGAACGTCCTCAGGATTTGGTGGTGTATGGCGGAACCGGGCGGGCAGCGCGAAGCTGGGAAGCATATCGCGCGATTGTGGCGTCTCTGAAGAGTCTTGACAACGACGAAACTTTGCTTGTGCAATCCGGCAAGCCGGTGGGAATTTTCAAGACACATGAGTATGCTCCGCGAGTCTTGCTGGCGAATTCGAACTTAGTTGGGCATTGGTCGAACTGGGAGAAATTTAACGAACTCGAACGCGCCGGACTGATGATGTATGGACAAATGACGGCGGGCTCGTGGATTTATATCGGCTCGCAGGGCATTGTTCAGGGAACGTTTGAGACGTTTGCCGCCGCCGGAGAAAAGCACTTCGGCGGAGATCTTGCTGGAAAGTTAATCGTGAGTGGCGGCATGGGAGGCATGGGCGGAGCCCAGCCGTTGGCTGCAACCATGACGGGCGCAGCATTTCTGGGGATTGACGTCGATCCGGAGCGCATCAAGAAACGCTTGAAGACTGGCTATTGCGACTTCATGGTGAACACGCTCGATGAGGCGTTGCGCATTCTGAAGAACGCCGTGCGTAAGAAAGAAAATGTTTCCGTCGGATTGGTTGGCAATTGCGCCGACGTGATTCCTGAGCTTGCGGAGCGCGGAGTTGTGCCCGACATTCTGACCGACCAGACTTCCGCGCATGATCCTCTGAATGGTTATGTGCCGAATGGAATGACGCTGGAAGAAGCGGTGAGCTTGCGCAAGCGGGACCCAAAGGCTTATCAGGAAAAATCGCTGGATGCGATGGCCCGGCACGTCGAAGGCATGTTGCGATTGCAGAAGATGGGAGCGGTTACGTTCGACTACGGTAACAATATCCGGACGTTTGCGCATCAGCGCGGCGTGGCGAATGCGTATGATTTTCCAGGATTTGTTCCGGCGTATATTCGCCCGCTATTTTGCGAAGGGCGCGGGCCGTTTCGCTGGGTCGCGCTGTCGGGAGAGCCATCTGATATTCATGTCACCGACGATTTGATTTTGGAGATGTTTCCCGACAATCGCATTTTGCGCCGATGGATTGATCTGGCTCGCAAGCGAATTAAATTTCAGGGACTGCCGGCACGGATTTGCTGGCTTGGCTACGGCGAGCGGGCACAATTTGGATTGGCGATGAATGATTTGGTGAAGCAAGGCAAAATCAAAGCGCCGATTGTGATCGGACGTGATCATCTCGATTGTGGCTCGGTTGCTTCGCCCTTCCGCGAAACAGAGAGCATGAAAGATGGCAGCGACGCTGTCGCCGATTGGCCGATCCTAAATGCGCTTATTAATACCGCAGCGGGCGCTTCATGGGTGTCGGTTCATAATGGCGGCGGCGTGGGTATCGGCTATTCCCTGCACGCGGGGCAAGTCCTCGTTGCTGATGGCAGCGACATGATGGCAAAACGCATCGAGCGCGTATTGACCACTGATCCCGGCATGGGCGTGATTCGCCACGTAGATGCTGGCTATGACGAAGCCAAGCAATTTGCGAAAGAAAAAGGCGTGAAGGTGCCGATGGGGAATTGAAGCCCGAGGTCAAATCCCCTGCTTTGCTCTTAGTCAACATCGGCCAGCTTTTGACGCTGCGCTCCACGGTTGAAAATCCAGCTCCGCGTCGTGGGCATCAACTCAGAGAATTAGGCATTATCGAAGATGCCGCTGTGCTTTCCATCGGCGGCAAAATTGTTTCAGTAGGCAGAACAAAAGACGCGCTGCGTGATCCGTGGATAAAGAAGAACCGCAAGAAAATCACAGAAATTGACTGCCGAAGCAAAGTAGTTTTGCCGGGATTTGTCGATTCGCATACTCATCCCGCTTTTATCCAGCCGAGATTAGTAGATTTTGAGAAGCGAATCTCCGGCGCGACCTATGAAGAAATCGCCGAGGCGGGAGGAGGCATTCGCTCCAGTCTGGATGCCGTTCGCAAAGCGCCCAAAAAACAGCTAACCGGTAAAATTCTGACCGCACTTAACGAAATGGCTGCACAGGGCACGACGACGGTCGAGGCCAAATCCGGCTACGGACTCACGCGGGAAGGGGAATTGAAGTCGTTGGAGGCAATTCGTGATGCCGCGCGGCAGTGGCCCGGGACGGTTGTGCCGACGCTACTAGGGGCACACGTTGTGCCGAGCGAATACAAAACCTGCTATCCAAAGTATGTTGAGATCGTCTGTAAAGAGATGATTCCGGCAGCCGCCAAGCGAAAGCTCGCCCAATTCGTAGATGTCTTCACGGAGCGTGGAGCATTTTCCGAGGAGGATACCCGCAATATCTTCGAGGCGGCGAGCCAGAATGGCCTTGATGTTCGCGCGCATGTTTGCCAACTGAGCGAAACGCCGTTGGCCGAACTTTTGCGGTTTGATCCCGCGTCATTCGACCACATGGATCATGTTAAAGATGACGATATTCCTCTTCTCGCCAAGCACAATACGGTTGCCACGTTGGTGCCGGGAGCGAATTACTTTCTAAATACGATGGGATATCCGTCCGCGCGCAAATTGATTGATGCCGGCGTTCCTGTGGCTTTGGCAACGGACTACAATCCCGGCTCATCGCCTACTCCGAGCATGCCGTTTGTTATGTCGCTCGCGTGTACACACATGAAAATGACCCCGGAGGAAGCGATCGTCGCCTCCACGATTAACGGCGCGTGGGCTCTTAGACTGCAGACCCGCAAGGGTTCCATTGAACCGGGCAAAGATGCCGATATGGCTGTTTTTAGCATCTCCGATTTCCGCGAGATTCCCTACTGGTTTGCATCCAATCATTGTGAAATGAGTATTCTGAATGGCGAGGTGCGCCGGAACGGTTGAACTTTTTTATACCCCTTTGCGTAAGTTGGATAGGCGGAAGTGCGTCTGTTCATAGGATTCCGAAAGAAAATTAGCGGCCTGGCCGCAACCATTTGAGGGACCATGAAACGAGTATTTTTCTTAATTAATTGCATTTTGTTGTTGAATTTATTGGGCACGGCCCAACGTCTTCCTGAGCTGGCCGTTCCTGAGAACTACAAACTCACCTTTGCTCCCGATTTTACGAAAGATAATTTCGCCGGCGATGCGACGATCTCCATTCGCGTTTTGAAGCCGACTTCTGAGATTGTGTTGAACGCGGCGCAGCTAGAATTCCAAAGCGCAACCGTTACCAGCGGCGGAAATACGCAAACCGCGACTGTGACCATGGACGCAGTAAAGGAGTTTGCGACGCTGAAGTTTGCCAATGCGATTCAGCCTGGACCTGCGAGCATTCACATTGTTTATACGGGCCTTCTCAACGGAGATTTGCGTGGCTTCTACCTGGGCAAAGAGCAGAACGGCAAGAAGTATGCAGTGACACAGTTTGAATCCACGGATGCGCGCCGCGCATTCCCTTCGTTTGATGAGCCCGCCTACAAAGCGACTGCTGATATTACGGTCGTGACCGAGAAGGACAAGGTCGCGATTTCCAATCAGAAGGTAATTTCCGATACGCCAGGGCCCGGCGCGGATAAGCACACGGTGAAATTTGCCACGACGGCCAAAATGTCGTCTTACCTCTATGCGGTCGCCGTAGGAGATTTCGAGTACATCGAAGGTTCCGCGGATGGGATTCCGATTCGGGTGTACACCTTCCCCGGACGCAAGCAACAGGGCCAATTTGCCTTGGAGGTGGCCGAGAATTGCCTGAAGTATTACGACCACTATTTTGGAGTGAAGTACGCATTTACGAAGTTGGACTTAATCGGCCTGCCGGACTTTGCCGCGGGCGCAATGGAAAATGCGGGCGCGATTACTTTCCGCGAAGTAGCGCTGCTTATTGACGAGAAAAACGCTTCCACGGAGCAGAAAAAACATGTGGCGACTACGATCACGCATGAAATCGCCCACCAGTGGTTTGGAGATTTGGTGACAATGCAATGGTGGGATGATATTTGGCTCAATGAAGGTTTCGCGACCTGGATGGAGACGAAACCTGTGGCGGCGTGGAAACCTGAATGGGACATGAACCTGGATGACGTCCTGGACACGAGCAATACGATGACCGTGGACTCGCTGGCGACGACTCGGCCAATTCATCAGGCCGCAGAGACACCCGAGGAGATCCAGGAGCTGTTTGATGGCATTGCTTATGGGAAAGCGGCCGCCGTGCTGCGTATGCTCGAGGCCTATCTCGGTCCGGAAACCTTCCGCAAAGGCGTCGTGAGCTACATCAAGCAGCACGCATATGGGAACTCCACAGCAGAAGATTTTTGGAGCGCTCTTGCGACGGCCTCCAACAAACCCGTGGACCAAATCATGCCCACCTTTGTGAAGCAGGCGGGCTTGCCGATGATTTCTGTAAAGTCTGCATGCGAAGGCAACCAAACCAAAGTGATGCTGGCGCAACAACGCTACTTTTTTGATCGTTCACGGATGGATGCGGGAAGCGACGAATTGTGGCAAGTTCCTGTGTGCCTGAAATCAAAAGAAGGTGACAAGCAGGAATGCGAGCTGCTGACGAAGAAAGAAGACACTTTCACTCTGCCTGGATGCTCATCTCCGGCTTGGGTGCTCGGCAACGCTGGAGCAACCGGATACTATCGTTCGCATTATGATTCCGAGACGGTACGCAATCTTTCTGGCGTAGCACAGACGGCGTTGAGCCCTGCGGAGCGCATCCGCTTAATCAGCGACGAGTGGGCGACGGTTCGCGTGAATTTGGGATCCATTAGCGATTTCATGGTGCTGATGGGAAGCCTTAAATCCGAACACAATGGCGTAGTGATGGAACAGGGTGCAGCACAAGTTCAGTTCATAGCCGATGCTCTGGTAACAGACACGGATCGGCCTGAGTTCCAGCAATGGGTGCGAGATACATTCAATCCGCTAGCCAAAGAACTGGGATGGCAGCCGGTGCCCGGGGATAGCGAAGACCACAAGACCCTGCGGGCGATCGTCTATGATGTGCTGGGCAACGCTGGGCGCGACCCGGATGTGTTGGCAGAAGCCGGGAAGCTAGCGCGCGCGTCACTACAGCGTCCGGATGTGGTCGATGCGAGCATGGCCGGCACAGTCTTCCACCTTGCTGCTTTGAACGGCGACGCAGCTTTCTATGACGCGATTCTAGCTGCTATGCCGAAAGCCCATTCTCCGGAGGAGTTTTACCGCCTGGGTGGCACACTGACCGACTTTACGGATCCCGCTTTGATTGATCGCACGCTGAAGGCGAGCCTTACGCCGGCGATTCGTACGCAAGACGCCCCTTACGTTATTGCAGCCACATTGCGCAATCCAGCGGCTCGGACGATTGCCTGGAGCTTCGTGCGAGAACACTGGACGGAAATTGATAAGATGATGATTGGATTCAGCGCGGGAACCGTGATTGGAGCCACGGGTTCATTCTGCGATGCTGAACAGGAAGCGCAGGTGAAGGACTTCTTTGCGGCGCATCCGGTTCCATCGGCAGAAAGAACGCTGAAGCAGGCTCAGGAGCGCATCAGTTATTGCGTGCAGATGAAGACACAGCAATCTCCCCAAATTGCCAGTTGGCTTGGGCAACACGGGCCAGCTGCCGGGAACTAGATACACAAACGCGGAGCAGGCCTGCGCCTGTTCCGCGTTTGTATCGTTTTGTAACTCCTACCGTCAACGTTGAGCAAAGCCGAACGGGTTGCTATAATCTTGGGAGTCTTTACGTTCCTCACTTGTTGGACGAAGCGTGGCTTCGGTCAACCATTCCAGCACCCGATAGGTTTGTCGGCGTCGCCGTTGTGAGCACACGTGGCCAGGTAGCTCAGGTGGTAGAGCGCAGCCCTGAAAAGGCTGGCGTCGGCGGTTCAACTCCGTCCCTGGCCACCATATTT
>JAJPHW010000229.1 GCA_021325035.1 Terriglobia bacterium | reverse complement strand
TTCACATCCATAAACATGCGGATGCGGTCAGCAATTTCGGAAAGCTCATCCACTTCGAGCGCCAGCTTCATTCTTTTCGCCGAGCCAAATTGATTAATCAACACCTGTGAACCGGGATAGCCTTTGAGGTTTTGGAACAGCAGCGCCGGTCCGCCGGGATAGCCCTTGGCATCCTTCCCTTTCGAAACGCGGTCGGTGATCTCCGCCAATTCCAAAATAGGGTCAACTTCTGTCGCAATTTTCTTAAGCTCGCCGGCGCGTTCTAGCGCGGCAATCCAATCTCGCAGGTCGTCGTAAGCCAAAATCCCTCTCCCAGTTTTTTTGTCAGCGGAACGGTTGATTATACGGCACGTAGCTTGATAACACTTTCATACCGTTCTTGTTATGAAAGAAATTTCGCAGATTTTTGCGCTTATTTCTTGCCACTCAAATAAATCACAGCTAACTTGTAAAGCAACGACTCGTCACACCATTCGACGACCGTTTCCGATCCCAGAATTGAGCGTTTATGCAGTCCACTCCGTCTAACCGCCGTTTGATTTGCGGATATCTTTTTGCCAGCTTGCTCATAGCTTCCACCTCCGCTTGGGCGCAAGGCCCGCCAAGCGGCAATGCGCCTGTAGAACCCGGCTTTGGCAGCACGGGAGTGGTGATCATCACCGTCTACGGCGAAAACAAGAAACTTCTCGATCGGCAGGCACTCGTCAAACTGACCAACAAAGAAACCGGCAAAGCCTCCTATCAAACAACTGACCGCACTTCTTCGGCCGCAATCAGCAACCTGTCAGTGGGCGCTTACGACATGGAAGTCAGTGCCGTCGGTTATTTGACATATACGCAGAATTTAAAGTTGCTGAGCGACCACGCAACTTTCCAGTCCAATATCACAATCAAGAAAGATCCTTCAGCCGTGGAGTTAAACCCGGTCAACGGAAAAGATTTGCCTGCCGCCGTTCGTACGGACTTGAGCCGCGCAATTAACGATTTGAAATCCGGCAAGCTGCGCGATGCTCAGAAAAAACTGAGCCAGGCGGAAAAGCTTGCTCCCTCGAATGCCGAAGTCGAATTCCTTGAAGGCTATTTGTTCTATCAGGACAAAAACTTCGAGAGAGCATTAACACATCTCGAAAATGCCGCGAGGCTTGATCCGCGCAATGTTCAGGCATTCATTCTGCTGGGGCGCCTGCACATACAGAGCGGTGACGATGCTGCCGCAATTCGTTCATTGGAGAGCGCATCGGCCATCGATCCGCAAGCCTGGGTGCCCTACCAACTCTTGGCCGATTTGTACTACAAACGAAATAATTACGAGAAAGCCAGCGAAGAGGCGCAGTTGGCAATTCAGAAGGGGCAAAGCGCGGCAAGCAGCGCGCAGATTGTACTGGCGAACTCTTTGACAAATTTAGGCCGCGAACAGGAAGCCATTGCTTCGCTCAAGCAATTTTTGCAAGACCATCCTTCCACGCCCAGCAAAGCAGCAATTAACGACTTGATTGCTCAAATTCAGCAATATGGCGCAAATCCACCCAAAACTCACAAAACGGTTCCTACAGATTCGCAAGCAGCTTTGGATGCACTGCCCTTCCAGCCCTGGGGACCGCCGGGAATTGACGAATCCAAACCCGAAGTTGCAGCCGGCATAACTTGCCCATTAAACGAAGTCATCGAACAATCAGGCGTGCAGGTAAAGCAATTCGTGGACGACCTCAGTCAGTTCAATGCCACCGAAGCGCTGATTCACGAAGATTTAAATGAACTTGGCGTGCCAGTGCACAAGTTCAATCTGCAATTCAACTATGTCGCTTCCATCGCTGAAACTGATCCCGGACTCTTCAAAGTGACGGAATTCCGCGCTGAGCGTACTGGCGAGACCGATTTCCCCAAGAACATCGAAACCCGCGGTTTGCCGGCAGCCGCACTGATTTTCCATCCCGATATGCGCGACAACTTCGACATGGCCTGCGAAGGTTTGGGGCAATGGAACGGGAAAGCGACATGGTTGGTTTATTTCCGCCAGCGCGCAGACAAGCCCCGCAGAGTGCGGGATTACGTCGTCAACGGCCAGCCTTACGCCATCAGCTTGAAAGGCCGCGCTTGGATTTCGGCGGATACATTTCACATCGTACGTATGGAAACAGAATTGTTAGAGCCGATTCCCGACATACATCTGCAAATGGAGCACGAGATCGTCGAGTACAGCCCTGTATTTTTTAGCAAGACGAAAACAGAATTGTGGCTGCCTAAAACCGCTGATATTTATTTCGATTTGAATCGCCATCGCTATCACCGCGAGCACAGCTTTGACCCTTTTCGGCTGTTCACCGTAGAAACCGACGAAAAGCGGAAAGAACCTAAAGTGGCCAGCGATCAGCCCGCGCCAATTCCGGCCCGGCCGAATCCTTAGAACTTTCGACAGAAAATTGACATCTCCAACCCCGCATCGCGGTAAAGTATCTGTGTAGGCGAATTCCGAATGAGAAAACGCGTCGCGATTACGGGGATGGGCGTTGTCAGTCCCAATGGCATCGGCAATGACGCGTTCGCCGAGGCCATTATCGAAGGTAAAAGTGGTATTCGGCGCATCACAAGTTTCGATGCTTCTGAGATACCCGTTCAAATCGCCGGGGAAGTCCGCGATTTCGAGGAACTCGCATGGGTCGAGAAACGCGACCGCAAACACGTTTCTCGTGTCTTGCCGCTGGCGATTGCGGCCGCGACCGAAGCCCTGCAAACAGCTGGAATAGATAGCACATCCCTGCCGCTCGAAGAGAAGCGCCGCTTCGGGGTCATCATCGGCTCAGGCGGCGGTTCGCAGGAATTCACCGAAGAACAATACCGGCTATTTTTCCATCAGCAGTATTCGAAGATGAGTTTGTTCTGCGTCCCCACCGGCGTAATGGGGTCGATTTCGAGCGAGTTGAGCGTTCGCTTCGGGCTGCGCGGGGCCAGCCACGTCGTCACCACCGGATGCACGTCTTCCACAGACGCTTTTGCCTATTCCCTGCGGCAGATTCAATCGGGACGCTTGGACATGGTTTTGAGCGGCGGTGCTGATGCACCCATCGCGCTCGGCATCATGAAAGGCTTCGTCCTGATGAAAATCATGACCGACTCCTGGAACCAGGAGCCGGAACGCGGCTCGCGGCCGTTTTCCGCCAATCGTGATGGCTTCGTTCTCGCTGAAGGCGCGTGGATGTTTGTGCTCGAAGAGATGGAACATGCGAAGGCCCGCGGCGCAAAAATCCTCGCCGAGGTCGCCGGCTACGGCTCAACTTGCGAAGCCTTCCATCGCGTGCGCCTGCAAGAATGCGGCGAAGAACCAGCGCGGGCCATCGGGCTCGCAATACAAAACGCAGGCATCATCCCCGAACAAGTCGGCTACGTAAACCTTCACGGAACGTCCACGCAGTTGAACGACCGTATCGAAACACGGGCCCTAAAGCTCGCATTAGGCGATCACGCCTACAAAACTCCGATGTCGGCGCTCAAGTCGCAAATCGGACATCCGCAGGGCGCGTGTGGGGCGGCTGGGGTTGCCGCGACGATCGTTGCCATGCAGCGCGGCCAGCTTCCTCCAACATTGAATCTCGACGCCCCCGATCCGGATTGCGATCTCGATTACGTTCCAAGCACGGGCCGCAAAAAAGACATCGAGTATGCCGTTTGCAACTGCATCGCTTTCGGATCGAAAAACTCCGCGCTGGTGTTGAAAAGCATCCATTGAGTTGCCATACGCTCCTGTGATATACCTCGCGGGACGCAGTAGTGCGATCCTCCTAGGAGTTCTGCCATGCGCAAAGTCATTCTTTTCTTGCTCTCCATATTTTTTGCTTTACATGTTCTCGCTCAGGATCTGGCATCACCGCCGCAAGTCACTTTCCTTGACCCCGTTCCCCAGCTCTTGAGTGGCGCGCAGGTTACAACCAACGTTAATACTCTTGCGACCAAAGGCCGCGTTGTGCAGGGCGTGGGTGCGGATGGAGCAACACAGATGGTGCTTCGCATCCCGGCAAATTCCGTGGGTGAGCAATTCAGTTTGACCGTCATCAATGACTCCGGCATGCAGAGCACATCCGCCGCCGAGGATGGAGGACTGGGCGCAATCGGCACTACCACTTTCACCGCCAGCCAGATTACTGTCACCGCCGTAAAAACCTCTTCGGGAGCATTCGCCTTTGCCATCTACGGTGCGCCCGTGGACTATCCCCGCCCTGAAGGACAAGACTCCAACTCTGCTGACCGCTTTGTTTCCATCAAGGCCCTGGCTCTCGATACAAATCTATCTTCTTCGCCGAGCGTGACCATACTTCGGCCGCCATTGGTTCTGATTCACGGGCTCTGGGGCAGCTCCAGTGATTGGGACGACTTTACCCCGCTCATTGACGACCCACGCTTTGCTCTCAATCGCGCCAACTACGGCGGAATCATTGGCCCCAACATCAAGTCTTACAAACCGCTGGTTCCTTCCTGGGCGACGAGCAGCATTGCTTTAACGCCCGCCAGCGCGCTCGGCTTCCGCTACAACGCCAGAACGGTGCTGCAACAGCTCAATGGGTTCATCAACCAATTCAAAGCTGGCACAAACCCGGCAAATGTCGCTGTTGCCGCCATTCAAGCCGACATCGTCGCCCACAGCATGGGCGGAGACATCACCCGCACGCTGCCCTCACTCCAGCAGTTTTATTCAACAACCACTTTCACGCTTGGCTTTGTTCACAAGGTGGTGACCATCGCGACGCCCCATTGGGGCTCTCCTCTTGCGACCCGGCTGCTGCAAAACAACAATATGTGCGTACGCGGAGTGCTGACGTTGTCCGGGAGCCCCAGCTTTCTTACGGTTACATTGAACGACGGTACCGTAGTCAATGGCGGCGTCGGCGATTTGCAAGGAGATGGTTTCGACGGAGGCTTAAGTCCTGCGCTACAAGCGCTGCAAACTTCGATTCCCCATCCCTTGCCGACGGCCCTCATTCAAGGGCTCGAATCGCAAAGCCAACTGGATGGTCTCGACAATTCATCGGTTGCGGAGTCCATACGAATTTTATGTTTTGGCAACTACCTCGCCGACCATCTCACATCTACAGGCTGGCCAAAGATTTTCAATCAGGAGAGCGACTCGATCGTTCCCGCCCTGAGCGAAGTTGCCGGACTCAACGGCGCGACTGTGGTGCAAGGCGTGATTCACTCATCGAGTTCTGAATTGCTCGGCTTCGGGCCGCCAGCCGAATTGGATGCGGCAGGAAATATACCCGCCGTTGTGACGGATTTGCTCAATACGCCAATCACGGATGCGGCTTTCATTCCCCTACCGCAGCCCTAGATTCGTTTGTTAACAATTAGGCCGCCGTGCCCATTGCCACGCGGTAGAGACCATTTCATCGAGGGAGTATTGGGCGTTCCATCCGAGCGTTTCTTTCGCCTTCGTGGGATCAGCAACGAGTATCGGGGGATCTCCAGGGCGTCTGGTAGAAATCCGCACCGGTACATTTTTCCCGCATACCTGTTCAATCGTCGCGAACACTTCCTTCACGGAATGTCCTCGACCGCTCGCCAGATTTACCGCCAGCGACTCATTCTTTTCGAGATATTCGAGAGCCGATACATGCGCCTCAGCTAAATCGCTGACATGAACATAGTCGCGAACGCAAGTTCCGTCGGGCGTAGGGTAGTCATCGCCTAAAATTTCTACGGCATCCCGTTTCCCTTGAATTGCCTGAAATGCCGATGGAATCAAGTGCGTTTCCGGATCATGCACTTCCCCTACTCGCCCTTTCGGATCGGCGCCTGCCGCATTGAAGTAACGCAGCGCCGCATAGCGTAAACCGTATGCTTTGCTATAAGCATTTAACGCATTCTCAAATGCCAGTTTGGTCGCGCCGTAGGGATTAATTGGCTGCCGCGGTGAGTCTTCGGTGATGGGGAGTTGCCCGGGAATACCGTAAATCGCACAACTGGAAGAAAACACAAACTTCCGCACGCTGGAATTGAACACAGCATCAATAAACCGCAATCCCTTGACGACGTTGTTCTGAAAATACTTCTGCGGATTTACAACCGACTCCCCAACATAGGCATGCGCTGCAAAGTGCATCACCGCATCCACGCGCGCTAATATCGGCGCAAGCTTGTTGGTGTCTGCAATGTCGCCCTCGATCAGCTCAAACCCATCCGCTAACTTCCTGCATCCGGTCGAAAGATTGTCATAAAGAATTGGCGTATAACCATGCTCAGCCAAGGCGTGCGCGGTATGGCTGCCGATGTAGCCCGCGCCGCCTGTGACCAGGATTTTTTTGTTGTTATCTGACAAGCAAGCAGTGTAGCAAGAGCATTACATCCGCACGCGAAGAAATTAAGTCTCGTATCCCAAATCGGGAATTTGCAAATAGCCAGGGCAAGAAAGCACAGGCAAGCGCGGATATTTCACAAAGCGCGAATCGGTCAACGATAATTCGCACCGGTAAAAAATCGAACCGCGATCGGAAGTGATTTTCGCTGAATGAACGCAGTCAGCACAAAGCCCGACGGTTAGTCGCAAGTCGTCGGGCTTTTTCATTTCGGGGAAGATATTACCGCTGATTCATGGGCACGTACGGACTGGGGTAAGCAGGCCCAATGTAATCCGCACGCGGACGAATCAAGCGGTTATCGTCGAGTTGTTCAATCACGTGGGCAGCCCATCCGCTGATGCGGGAAACCGCAAAAATCGGCGTGAACAGGTCAACGTCAATTCCCAACGTGTGGTAAGTCGAAGCGGAGTAGAAATCCACGTTGGCGTTCAGTTTCTTGTCCGCTTTAATGAACTCCTCAATCGCGTGTGACATGTCGTACCACTTGTTTTGTCCGCTGGAGTAGCAAAGATCCTTTGACATCTTGCGTAAGTGCGTGGCTCGCGGATCTTCGGTGTGATAGACGCGATGGCCAAATCCCGGGACCTTCTTCTTCTGCGCCAGCATGTTTTTGATGTACTCCACTGGATCGGCGCCGGCTTTGTTGATCGCTTCCAAAATGTGAAACACGGCTTCGTTGGCGCCGCCATGCAAAGGCCCTTTTAAGGCGCCTATCGCAGAAGTCACTCCCGAATGCATATCCGACAAAGTCGCTGCCGTCACTCGGGCGGCGAAAGTCGAGGCGTTCAACTCATGGTCGGCGTGCAGAATCAGCGCGATATCCAATGCCCGTTCAGCCGTTTGAGACGGTTTCTCACCATTCAACTGAAGCAGAAAGTTTGCCGAATGGGAAAGAGTCTTGTCCGGCTCAACCACGCTCTTGCCCTTGCGAATCCTGTCATACGCGGCCACAATCATCGCGATCTGCGAAGTAAGCCGGATGGCTTTATTCACATTGGCATCGTGATCGTTCTTTTTGAATTCAGGGTCGTAAAAGGAAAGCGCCGACACCGCCGTTCGCAGCACGTCCATGGGTATGGCTTCTTTGGGCGCGCTCTTCAGAAGCGTAATAATTGCAGGATCAAGAATGCGCTCCGCCGCTAAACGCGCACGGAGGCCTTTTAGTTCTTCCGCTTTCGGCAAACGTCCAAACCATAACAGATAGCAAGTCTCTTCAAAATTGGAGTGGTCTGCCAGTTCGTGAATATCAATACCGCGGTACGCTAAGACCCCAGCATCGCCATCTATGTAACAGATTTTAGAAGTGGTTGCGACAACTCCTTCGAGTCCCTTGGGAGCCAGAGTCGGGCTGGACGTGGTTGGGCTGGACATGAATCCTCGCTGAAATTATTAGTTCTTTATTGCCCCACGGGGAGTTAAAAACGCGTGACAACGTAACCTTCATTTATACGCCAAAGTGGGTCAAGTTTCCAACTTACGAAGGGACAAGGGACCACTTACTGGGCCTCAACCCGGAAGAATTGCCCCATATTGCGGAATTTGTCGTAGCGCGCCGCGACCAGGTTTTTCACCGGCAGCTTTTTGAGGTCAGCCAGGCTTTGCTGCAAGGCATTGTCCACAAAAGTAGCCGCAGCTTCGTGATTCGTGTGCGCCCCGCCCTCCGGCTCGGGCACAATGCTGTCAATCAAGCCTAATTCCTTCAAATCTCCAGCCGTGATGCGCATCGCTTCCGCGGCCAGCTCTTTCTTGCTGGCATCGCGCCACATGATGGAAGCACAGCCTTCCGGCGAAATCACGGAATAAATCGAGTTTTCCATCATCAAGACGCGGTCGGCAACCGCAATCGCCAGCGCCCCGCCGCTGCCACCCACGCCAATTACGATGGCGATCGTAGGGACCTCCAGCCGCGACATCTCCAGCAAATTTCTGGCAATGGCTTCGCCCTGCCCGCGTTCTTCCGCGTCAATCCCAGGATATGCTCCATCCGTATCCACAAAGCAAATCACCGGCCGCTGAAATTTCGCGGCAATCTTCATGGTGCGCAGGGCTTTGCGATAACCCTCAGGGTTCGGCATGCCAAAGTTGCGATAAACCTTCTGCTTGGTATCCCGCGCTTTCTGCTGGCCGACGACAAGCACTTCTTCCCCGTGGAAGCGCGCCATGCCGCAGACCATGGCATGGTCATCGCGGAAGGAACGATCGCCGTGAATTTCACTGAAATCGGTAAAGATGCGCTCGATGTAGTCGAGCATGTATGGGCGCTGCGGATGACGCGCCAGCTCGGCTTTTTCCCACGCGGATTTCGGACGGTTCGGGTTCTGCGATAGTTGGTCGCGCAGCAGGCCGACGCGTTGGTTAAGTTGATCAATCTGGCCGCGGGTATCGGGATCCTGGCCCGGAACTGCCCGCAGCCGCACGATCTGCTGTTCGATTTTTTCCAGCTCTTTTCGCGCTTTGTCGCTCATTTCCATCGCCTTACCGTCACCATTCCTTGTGGACCAACCCATTTCCACCATCGAGAGAAGCCAGTCCGTACCCGCGAGCGTGACCGCCGCGCCGGAAAACCCCGGATTTCCAGGCACTTGCGCGCCCCGTTGCAGAAAAGCTGTCATGTGATGCAGATTTCCGCTTCAACCCTGAGTGACTGCCTTAATTGATAATGCGAACCGCTCCCCGTCCGCAGAGTTCTTCCACGCGGGCGATGAAATTGCGGTCTGGAAGCACATTATAGCCCTCCGCCTCCATCACCACCATGAAATCGTCCTGCCGCTCAACATCAAACAGCACTTTTGCCTGCCCCTTCCGCTCGGAAAACAGCCGGTGCAAATTTCCCACTGTAGTCTCATCCGCACTTCCCAGTAGAAGGCGAATGCGCAACGAATTGGGCAATGGAACTTTCACATCTTCGAGCGTCTGAATATCGTTGACCGTAAGTTTCGGGTTCGCGCCTTCTTCAATTCTCACGCCGCCGCGAATCAGCACCGGCACTTCCAGCTTCACCTTATCTTGCAGCTTCTTATAAGCCTCTGGAAACACAATCATTTCCACCGTTCCGCTCATGTCCTCGAGCGCCGCTTGCGCGTAGAAATCTCCCCGCTTGGACTTCAAGACCCGCACATTGGTGATAATGCCGGCCGTCATAATATTTTCATCCTTCCCGGTCGAGGACTTCATGGCCGCAAGTTCCGAGGTGCTGAGGGCGCGCAGATCATCCAGTTTGTCGCGATACTTTTCCAGCGGGTGCCCCGTAATGAAGAAACCCAAAATTTCTTTCTCGTTCGTTAAACGAGTGTGTTCGTCCCAGTCAGGAATATCGGGCAGTTTCTCTTCCGGCGCGTCCGCGGCGTCTTCAAATACTCCAAACAACCCATGCTGGCCGGACTCCGCATCCCGCTGCGCTTTCTGCGCATGATCCATGGCTTTATCGAGAACCGCCATCAATTGGGCCCTGCGTCCCAAGGAGTCCATCGCGCCGCTCTTGACGAGCGATTCAATCACACGCTTATTGAGCAAGCGCAAGTCCACGTTCTCGCAGACTTCGTAGATGGACTTATACCGGCCGACTGTCTTTCGCCCTGCGACGATTGAATCAATCGCGTTGTGGCCGACATTTTTCACCGCGGCCAGTCCAAAACGAATTGCAGCCCCGTGGGGCGTAAAATTCGCGTCGGAAACATTGATATCCGGCGGTTCGACTGCAATTCCCATTTCGCGGCATTCATTGATGTACTTCACCACGTCATCCGTATTACCGGTAACCGAAGTCAACAGCGCCGCCATGAACTCCACTGGATAATGCGTCTTCAAATAGGCGGTGTGATAGGCCAGCAACGCATATGCCGCGGAGTGCGACTTATTGAATCCATACCCTGCAAACTGAGCCATGAGATCGAAAATCTTCTCGATCTTTTTCGGCGGATATCCGTTCTTCACTGCGCCCTGCACAAACCGTTCGCGCTGCTGCGCCATCTCTTCGGCTTTTTTCTTGCCCATGGCACGGCGCAGCAAATCAGCTTCTCCCAGCGAATACCCGGCGAGGCGATTCGCGATCTGCATCACCTGCTCCTGATACACAATGACGCCCAGCGTCTCTTTCAAGATTTCGGCAAGTTCCGGCAATTCATACTCAATTTTTTTGCGCCCATGCTTGCGGTCGATAAAGTCGTCAATCATTCCGCCCTGAATCGGGCCCGGACGATACAACGCATTCAGCGCCGTTAAATCTTCGACCGTGTCGGGCTTATAACGCCGCAAAACATCCCGCATCCCCCCAGATTCAAACTGGAACACGCCGGAAGTCAGTCCGGTATAAAAAACTTTCTGATAGGTGAGCGCATCCGTTAACGAAATCTCTTCCAGAGAGAGATGCTCGCCGCGCGTTTGCACAATCAGCTTGAGCGCATCATCGAGAATGGTCAGCGTGGTCAGCCCGAGGAAGTCCATCTTGAGCAGGCCCATCTTTTCGATGGCGACCATGTCAAACGCCGTTACTATTTCGTCGTTCTTCGTCTTGTGCAGCGGCACCAGATCAGTCAGCGGGCGCGGCGAAATCACCACTCCCGCGGCATGTACACCGGAGTTACGCACCAGCCCTTCCAGTTTTCGCGCTGTATCCAGCAAAGCCCGGACTTGGGTGTCGCTCTCATACGCCTGTTGCAAAGCGGGAGATTCCTTAATCGCATCGTCCAGCTTGATGTTCAGCGTCGTGGGAACCATCTTGGCGATGCGGTCCACATCGGCATACGGGATATCCATGGCGCGGCCCACATCTTTAATCGCGGCCTTCGCCGCCATCGTGCCAAATGTAATAATCTGGGCCACATTCTCGCGCCCATACTTCTGCGTGACGTACTGAATCACTTCCCCACGCCGGTTCATGCAGAAGTCAATATCAATATCCGGCATGGAAATTCGTTCGGGATTCAAGAACCTCTCGAAGAGAAGTTCATTTTGCAGCGGATCAATATCCGTAATGCCCAATGAATACGAAACCAGCGAACCCGCCGCCGATCCACGCCCCGGCCCTACCGGAATGTCGTGTTCTCTGGCATAGCGAATAAAATCCCAAACAATCAGAAAATAGCCCGCAAACTGCATCTGCTGAATGATGGCCAGCTCCCGGTTCAGCCGCTGCTCATAATCCGAAATCGGATGCTTCAGTTCGTTCTTGGCTTGCGCCCGCCGCAGCGTCTCAAGTCTTTTTGCAAACCCCTCCCGCGTGACGTGTTCAAAGTAGCTGTCAGGCGTGTATCCCGCCGGCACATCAAAATGCGGAAACGGGTTGCTGACTTTCTCAATCTTCATGTTGCAACGCTCGGCAATGGCCAGCGTTCGTGCCAGAACCTGCGGCGAATCCTTGAAGACGCGGGCCATCTGCGCGTAATCCTTGACGTAGAAATCCGTGCCCTGGAACTTCATTCGGTTCGTATCTTGGATGGACTTCCCCGTCTGAATGCACAACATCACGTCCTGGGCGTGCGCGTCGTCTTCGCAGAGATAATGGCTGTCGTTGGTCGCAACCAGTGGCAAGCCCAGGTCTTTTTCGAGTCGGAACAATCCGGGATGAATGCGGTGCTCCTGCTCTAATCCCTGATCCTGTATTTCAAGAAAGAAATTTTCTTTGCCGAAGATGTCTGCGAATGTCGCCGCCGCATTTCGAGCCGCGTCATACTTCTCTTCCATCAGAAATTCGGCGACTTCGCCCTTCAAGCATCCGGAGAGCCCGATCAACCCCCGCGAATGCTCCGCAAGGAACTTTTTGCTTACGCGCGGCTTGTAATAGAAACCGCGCAGCGACGCTTCCGACGTAATCTTGGCCAGATTGCGGTAGCCTTCTTCGTTCTCCGCCAGTACTAGCAGATGGTTGTAAGTATCGCCTTCCGGCGGCGTGCGCTCGATGTTGTGATCTTCTTTTTTGCAGATGTAGAGTTCGCATCCGACGATTGGCTTGATTCCCGCGTGATAAGCCGCATTCGCAAAGTGCACTGCGCCAAAAATATTGCCGTGATCGGTCATGGCGACCGCTGGCATGTTCAATTCTTTGGCCCGCTCGCAGAGCTTTTCAACGTCGCAAGCGCCGTCCAGCAACGAATAGTCGGTATGTAAATGCAGATGAACGAACTGAGACATGAAGTTAAGTGATTGTACTGCGGATGCGCCGCCGATTTCTCCACACGACCTGTGGATTAACGGGACTTTTTCTTACCCTTGGCTTTCGCCTTTTCGGGCTTAGCCTTGGCTTTATTCGCTGCCACTGGCCTTGCCGCCTTCTTGGCTGGTTTTGCTGGTGATTTGTGTTCCTCAGGTTTCGGAGCAGGCGGTGGTGGAGCTGGCGGAGGAACCGCGACTACCTGCGCCGTTCCCGCTTTTCCTTTTTTGCCGGCTTTCCCAGCCACTGCGCCCGCAGCTCCCGGCGCGGCTGCCGCAGCTTTGGCTCCTCTTCCCCGTTTTGCGGGTGGAGGAGGAGGCGGCGGCGGTGGCGGCGGCGCCAGAGGCTTCAGATATCGCATGATCTCTGACTGTGACCGCATCTTGCCATCCAGCAGCAACATGAAAACGTCGTCGGCAATCTTTGCGTACTCCGGCATCTGCGGTGTGATGCGCAGCTCCGTCATTTCCACTAGAGGCAGCTTCTTCTTCACCTCGCGCCACTTGGTGAAGAAATTTTTGATCTTCTGCGTGACCGCTTGCTGGCGTGACGTGACGTCAAGGAACAGAATCAGATCCATCCGCGACTCGGAAATCAGCTTCCA
>JAJPHW010000185.1 GCA_021325035.1 Terriglobia bacterium | reverse complement strand
CTGGGCGCCGCCGTGCGGGTAACGCATGTCGCTGACGATTTCCGCCGTGTAGAGGTCGAGATGCCGTTGCGCTTCTATAACTGCAACTACGTCGGCACGCATTTTGGTGGATCGCTCTATTCCATGTGCGATCCTTTTTACATGCTCATGCTGATCAATATCCTTGGACCAGACTACATCGTGTGGGACAAGGCTGCGGCCATACGATTCAAGAAGCCCGGCAAGGGCTTGATGAAGGCGACATTCGAACTGACGGAAGAAAAAATTGCCGAAATCCGCGCGGCCGCCGAAGCTCAGCCCAAAGTCGAACCGCAGTTTCAGGTGCTGGTCAAAGACGAAGAAGGCAATGTTGTGGCTGAGGTCGACAAGTTGCTCTACGTGAGGAGAAAAGATAAATTGTGACTTTATGGCAAACCAAAAATGCTTAGCGGAGCTGGCGAGTAAAGAACAAGGTCTCGGGTCAAAACTTGGCTTGGAATCAATTCATGCGCAAAAATTCTGCAAAGGGCGTTGAAATCCAGTAAAAGTTTTGGTGAAAATATTCCTAACAGCACCTGTTTAAACTCATCCTGCATCATGCCTTTCAGTTGATCGCTTATCAACTCATCAAGGTCGGGCCGCAGCGCTTCCTGCAGTGAGCTCAGTTTCATATAGCCACGAGAGCTGCTTCCGAGCTCAGTTGCGAATTCAACTTCAAAGCAATTCCCCAATACTTTCCGTGCGCTTCCTAGCCCACCATCATTGGATAACCCTTCAACGTATAAGTTCGCAGTTACTCCGAATGCCATCGCTATATCATCATCGGAGTAGGGCAAGCCCCTCATTCCATTCCATATTGCCTGGAGAAAGCTGGAGAGTGCTTCAAGTGTGAGTGGTGATTGCAGCGTGGTCCCGCGCAGATGCCAATCGAAGGAGAACAGCCGTGCTTGCTTTTTTGTATTTAAAAACTGCCTGACGCCATACGTAACTGATTTTGCAAGCTCCGCCGCGGATTGACCGGATTTCACTTGCAGCACAATTGGCGCGCCAATTGTTGCGTCCATTCGCTCAGGTATAAATCCATTCCAAGCCTTCAAACTTGCGGGGTCCCATGAAACCAGTGGTTGTATTTCAGCAACTTTCAGGGCATCTGGATAATAACCAAGACTCGTATCGTCATCATGGACCACTCTGGCATTTGGGTTCCGGAGTTGCAGCTCTTCAAACATTCGTTCCAAGCGCTCGGACCCAAGAATCTTTTGCTCGATGTCGAAATACTGGTCCACTAAAATCTCCAACGCGCTCTTCTGGGGTGGGTAAATAGTCTCTTTTGTAGGCCAAGAAGGATACCCAGATCGAGGAAAAAGAATGCGGTCCATTGGAAAATCGACATCCCAGTTATAATCGCAAAACAAAAAACAGCCGTGCTGTGCTTCGAGCCGCCAGAGATTTGAGACATCTGTACGGATCAGTTCCATGTGAGCGTCAACTCGAAACTCCTTCATGGTGTCCCAAACATCCATTAATTCGTCCGTATCCATACAATAGATACAAGCAAGTTCGTCAGGATTCTGTGAAGCTTGCGCATCAGCGGCAAAGAAGCCCGCCACCCCTGGTTCAGTTGTGAAATCAATATAATGTGTTGGAATTCCGTAATGCTGCGCAATGACGAACGCTTTGTCTGGATTATCAATAAGTCCCTGAAGTTGAGGAGTCTTCCGGAGCCAGTTCAAGAACATCGAAAGCCGACGAAGAGCCAGGGTCTGCAATTCTGGATCGGTTCTGGTACGGAACAAAGAAGAATGCGGCGGCCAATCCTTTGCTTGTCCGCGAAACCAGTTATACCGGCCCTCTTCTCGAAAGCGATTTGCTAACTCCACAGCTTCTTCAACGTTGGCTGCGCTATGAGTTGCTAATGGCATAACAGTCTAACTCGAAAGAGATGACTGGGATGTTCTCATACCAGTCTACGCAATGCAAAGAAACTACAGGAAGATTAAAGCTTTTTTAGCGTAAGCGTTCTTCCGCCAGCCGGTCCGCCGCCTGATACGTTGGAATATTCTCCCGCTCTGCCATCGCAAAAATCGTGAGCAGCGTGTCATAGATCGCATCGGTTTTCGCCAGCGTTTTGGGGACATCCCATCCCAGCATCTCGCGGCAGCAGCCGTTGATCACGCCACCCGCGTTTGCAGCATAGTCCGGGGCGTAAAGCACAGCTCGCTGTTCAATCAGATCGCCATGGCGTGGTTCCAGCAATTGGTTATTAGCGGCACCAACTACCAGCGTCGCTGTCAGCCGCGAAATGGTCTGGTCATTCAGCACGCCGCCCAAAGCGCATGGCGCAAATATGTCAGCGGGTACTGAGTAGATTTCTTCTGGCATGACGGCCGTTGCCCTGTGATTGTCCACCACATGTTTCACCTTTGCCGCATCCACGTCTGTAACAATCAGTTTTGCTCCAACGCGGGTAAGCTCGGCGGCGAGAAAATATCCCACATGACCGCAGCCTTGAATGGCCACAGTCTTTCCCGCCAGATCATCGCTTCCCCATTTGTGCTTTGCTGCGGCCTGCATCGCACGAAAGACTCCGCGGGCAGTATGCGGTGAAGGGTCGCCCGAGCGCCCCTGCAATCCCCCAACGTAAGTAGTCTCTTTCAGGATGTACTCCATGTCGGCCGGACTCGTCCCCACGTCTTCCGCAGTGATGTATTTGCCCGCCAGGCTGTTCACCATCCGGCCATGCGCGCGGAAAAGCTGCTCGCGATCGGCACCTTTGCCATTGCGCATGATGATGGACTTCCCCCCGCCAAACGGCAGTCCGGCCAGCGCATTCTTGTAGGTCATGCCGCGAGCCAGGCGCAGCGCATCGGTCATCGCGTCGTCTTCTGTCTTGTAACTCCAATAGCGGGTGCCGCCCACGGCCGGGCCCAGCGCTGTGGAATGAATCGCAATAATGCCCTGGTAACCTGCTGCCTCGTCTGAGCCAAGGAGCACGCGGTCATACCCGGGCACACTCTTTTCCCTGATTTTCATAAGACCCTTTTTGAAATTGCAGGATGGAGTACCAATGAATTTACCAGAATGCCGGCAACACGCGGAAGGGTTGTCTTAGTACAATGCTCCTGCCTATGTCGAAAAACTTTTCTTTCGTGCGCTTCATCCCACTTGGCACGCTTCTCGTCCTTTTATCCGGCTTCGCTTTTTCGCAGCAGCTCGATCCCAATCTTTACAGCGGCCTGCGATGGCGGATGATCGGCCCCCATCGCGGGGGACGCACCATAGCCGTGTCTGGAGTTGAGGGCCAGCCGAATGTCTATTACTTTGGCGGCGTTGGTGGCGGCGTGTGGAAGACAGCCAATGGCGGCATTACCTGGGAGCCGATCTTTGACAGCCAGCCCATCTCGTCCATCGGAGCGCTGGCAGTGGCGCCATCGAATCCCTCGATTATCTATGTCGGCACAGGCGAGGCGGATTTCCGCTCCAACCTCACTTACGGCAATGGCGTTTATAAAACCACCGATGGCGGCCGCACATGGAAAAACATCGGGTTAGTGGCCTCCCAGCACATAAGCCGTATTGCCATTGATCCGCAGAATCCCGATGTCGTCTTTGTCGCCGCGATGGGCAGCGCTTATGGCCCAGGCGCGGAGCGTGGCGTTTTCCGCTCAACCGATGGCGGATCGACATGGCAAAAGGTGCTCTTCAAAGACGAAAACACCGGCGCGATCGACATCACGCTTGATCCCGACAATCCGAAGACCGTTTGGGCAGCGCTTGTGCATGATCAGCGTCCACCCTGGAGCGCTTATCCACCGGTCACAACCAATGGCGCGATTTTTAAATCGACCGATGGCGGGACCGAGTGGAAACCTGTCACAGGCGGCGGCCTACCGGAGGGCGACTGGGGCCGCATGGGCGTGGCTGTTGCTCGCGGCACTCACGGCCAGCGCGTCTATGCTTTGATCGACACCAAAGAAGGCGGCGTCTTCAAGTCGGATGATGGTGGACAAACTTGGGCCCGCACCGGAAAAGATCCGCGTCTCGGCCGTCTTTGGTATTTCGGCGAAATCTACGTCGATCCCAAAAATCCTGACACCGTCTATGTTCCTAACGTCTCGATCTATCGCTCCACCGATGCGGGAAAAACTTTTGTCGCCATCAAAGGCGCGCCCGGTGGCGACGACTATCACGCCCTCTGGATCGATCCAACCAACCCGCAACGCATGATCTTTGGCAGTGACCAGGGCGCCGGCGTAAGCGTGGACGGTGGCAGCAGCTGGAGTAGCTGGTTCAACCAGCCCACGGCGCAGTTCTATCACGTGGCTGTTGACAACGACTTCCCTTACCACGTTTACGGCGCGCAGCAGGATAGTGGCAGCGTCTTTATTCTCAGCCGCAGCAATGACGGAGCAATTACTTTCCGCGACTGGCATCCCGCCGGAGCTGGTGAGAGCGGCTATATCGCGCCTGATCCCTCCGATTCCAACATCATCTATGGCGGCGGAACGTATGGTGAGCTCTTCCGTTATGATCGGCGCACCGGCCAGGCTCAGATCATTGCCCCGGATGCGATTCGCAATTTCGGTGAAGCCCATCCCGAGCATCGTTATACATGGACATCGCCGATAGTATTTTCTCCGCAGGATCCCCACACACTATATTTCGGCTCACAGTACGTGCTGCGCAGTACCGACCGCGGCAATAGCTGGGAAAAGATCAGTCCTGACCTCACCGGCACCGATCCAAAAACGTCCCAGGAAGGGCCGCTGACAGTTGAAAACGCCAAGACCCGTGGTCGAGGCGTGGTTTATACCATCGCGCCGTCGCCATTGAGTGCAGGACAAATCTGGACCGGTACGGACACTGGATTGATTCAGCTCACTCGCGATAATGGCAAGACCTGGAATAATGTCACTCCTTCAGGACTCTCTGACTGGAGCAAAATCAGCATTATTGAAGCATCGCACTTTGCGGCAGGCACAGCTTATGTGGCGGTCGATCGTCACCGGCTCAATGATATCGGCCCGTATATGTACCGCACACGCGATTTTGGCAAGAGCTGGATCCGAATCAACAATGGCATTCCCAGCGGCGCATACGTTCGAGCGGTCCGCGAAGACCGCGGCAAGAAAGGGCTGCTCTTCGCCGGCACCGAGCTCGGCGTTTACTTCTCTATCAACGACGGCGACTCATGGCAGCCGCTTCAACTCAACCTGCCAGCTTCTCCGGTGCACGATCTGGTCATCAAAGATAATGATCTGATTGCTGCCACGCATGGCCGCGCCTTCTGGATATTGGATGACATTTCACCGCTTCGCCAACTCACTGATGAAATCAAATCAGAGCCAGCCCATCTCTTTCAGCCTTCTGCCGCGATGCGCATCCGCGCCACCACCCACGGTGACACGCCTTTGCCTCCGGAAGAACCCGCAGGCGAGAATCCTCCACCGGGAGCCATCTTCTACTATTACTTGAAGTCGCCAGCACAAGGTGAAGTAAAACTTGAAATACTGGATGCCCAGAGCCAAGTGATTCGGTCTTATTCGAGCAAGGATAAACCTTTTGATCCTCCAACTCCGCCTGCATTTCCCGCTTACTGGTTCAAGCCGGAAAATCTGCTTTCGCCTGCTGCCGGAATGCATCGTTTTATCTGGGACGTTCGCTACTCCGCTCCGCCTGTCGTCCAGCCCGGGTACAGCATGTTTACCGTCGCTGGGCGCGACGTGCCGCGCGAGCCCTCCGGTCCACAGGCTCTTCCCGGCTCTTATCAAGTGAGGCTAACCGTTGACGGCAAGGCTTATACACAGTCCTTCAAACTCACCATGGATCCCCGCGTTAAAACCACGCCGCAGGATTTGGAAAAGCAATTCTCGCTGGAGCTGAAACTTGTCCAGGCTTTGCAGCACGCGAACCAGGCTGTGGAGGATATCCACGCAGCAGCGCAAGCCGGCAAGATCAGCGCTGACGATGAAAAGAAACTTGCTGGCGCACGCCGCCAGCGAGGTGAAGCGGAGCCGCAAGGTCCTCCCGGCCAGCAACCCGCGTTCGCTCAGGTGATTGGCAATCTGTCGCAGCTCATCGTCAACATAGACAGCGCGGACACTGCTCCTACAACCCAGGCGTCCCAGGCCGCCGAGAAAGCGCTGGCCCAGGCCCAGGCTCTTATGCAGCAATGGGAGGTTCTAAAGCGCAAGTAACATGCAGACAGCAGATGTAGTGATTATTGGTGGCGGCATTGTTGGTTCCAGCATCGCCTGGCATCTCACCCACGCGGGTTGCAAGAGCGTGCTCGTCATTGAGCGGGAAAGCTCGCAGGGCAAAGGGTCCACCGGCAAGAGTATGGGCGGCGTTCGCGCGCAGTTTTCCACGCCGGTGAACATACAAATGTCGCTGTACTCGATTCCCTTTTACGCCAAATTTGAAGAAGTCGTCGGCCATCCTGCCGACTACCGTCCTCAGGGTTATCTCTTCCTCGCCACCAAAGATTCACATCTCGCATATTTGCGTAACAATTTCGAACGCCAGAAGAAGCTCGGTCTCACGACCGCGCGTCTGCTTGCCGCCGATGAAATCCGCGCCATGCTGCCGCAGCTCCGTTCCGATGACATTCTTGGCGGCAGCTTCTGCTCAACGGATGGCTTTGTCGATCCGTACAGCGTAATGAACGGCTTCATGGCCTCAGCCATCGAGCACGGTGCAACTCTCTGGAAGAAGACTGAAGTCACAGGAATCACCAAAGATCAGCAGAGCGCATTTCGCGTGGAGACGACGCGCGGCCCGGTTTCAACGCGCACTATCGTCAATGCAGCCGGCGCGTGGGCGGCGCAAATCGCAAAATTCGTCGGCGTCGATTTGCCGGTTGAGCCTCTACGGCGCATGCTTGTCCCTTCTGAGCCCTTTTCTGACTTTCCGCATACCTCGCCGATGGTCATCGACATGAGCACGGGCTTCCATTTCCGTCCGGAAGGGCGCGGCTTTCTGCTGGCATGGAACGATCCCGAAGAAACGCCGGGATACAAGACAGACTTTGAGCCTTCATTCATCGAGAAGATCTTGATGCATGCGGCTGATCGAGTGCCTGCCTTTGAAAATCTTCCGGTCAACCCGAAACGTGCGTGGGCCGGACTCTATGAGATGACTCCAGATCATCACTGCGTACTCGGTCCAGTCGCTGACGTGCCCGGATTCTTTCTGGCGAACGGCTTTAGTGGCCATGGCGTAATGCACTCGCCTGCCACCGGCAAAATTTTGGCTGATCTGATTTTGCAGGAAAAAACAAACGTAGTGGATGATGTTTCTGTCTTGGCGTTTGAGCGCTTTGCCCGCGACAAGCTGCTGCATGAAACCGCATTGCTCTAGTGCCGTCGCCGCAGATTTCCGCAGATGAGCGCAGATCTAAAGACAAGAAGCCGCGGATTTCGCAAATAAACACGAATTAATCTGCAATATGAATCACGCGATTCGCGATTCGTGGCAAGTCCGGGCCTAATTTCCTGATCTGCGGCTATCTGCGAAATCTGCGGCAAAGTTTTGGCTGAAAGCGGCTACTGGTGCGCCGGATTCACTACTTGGAATGAATTGATGATCCGGTTCACGTCTGCCGGTCGCTTTCCCTTGTATCCTGCGCTGATGATGTAAAAGATTTTGTCGCCGCAGTGGAAGCGATGCAGGCTGCGCTCATCGGATGATCCGGTCTCATACTCCAGGCCACGCAAGCCGGAGAGCTCCACTTGTTTGAGCGTTCCCCGAATCACCGGCTCTTTCGGGTCTTTGTTGCCATCAGCTTTGTCCCACAGATCTGCCAAAGTTGTTTCGCAATCCATGAGCCTGTGGACCGCGCGCAAATTAAAGATTGTTCCGTTTTCGAGTCGCACGGTATAGACATGGATGTGACGATCACCACCATCGTTCCGGGGCGTGACCTGGGCAGGCAGCGTCACGGCAAATCCATCGTCCGGGAAGACGTAGGGTCGCCACTGCGCTGTTTGTTGTTTATTTTGCGCGCGCTTTTGTGCCACGCTCTTTTGCGCCAACGGCGCGCCAATCAGCATTAAACCAAGGATCGTGAGGACAATCGTTTTCATAGGCTGAGAACATCTTATCAGCCTGAATCGCTCGCCGCGGAATCCGTCAGGCCTGCGCTGTCAATGCACTGTCGAGTTTACGTATCGCGCCTTTCAGCGCATCCAGTCCGGCAAACTGCTTCGCCTCGACTTCCAACTCGGCTGCCAGCTGATTGCTCATCCGCGTAATGCAGTGGATGCGCTCTTCTGTGATCATGGTGGAAAGTTCGCGGCCATCGCCATCCAGCCATTTCTCCACCTGCCAGCCCGTTTTGCGGGCGCTATCCACGGCAAAGCGAAATTCGCTCAAAACGCGGCGATCCACCATCCCTGCGCTCAACAACTGTTCCAGCCGGTTCAGTTCTCCGGTAATGCGGGCCACCTGGTTTGTTACTTGTTTGGTGAAAGCATGGTTAGCTTCCTGAATTGCTGTTTCTCTTAATACTGCGTCCGTCATTTCTTACTCCCCGGAAGGTCATGTACCTTATTTCCATAGAGTAGTACACCTTCCGGTTTGTGCGTTAGTGACGTAAGTAACGTAGCGTAGCTGATTTGGATTTGGGCCCACCTTGGTTCCCAAGAAACCCCTAAAAACTTAGAATCTCCTTATTTTTCCGATTGACAAACATATCTTTAATTACTACGTTATGCGCCTCGCTGTTTCTGCTGCCCGGAGGTTGGTATGCGACCCATCTTTTCATCTGCTGTAGTCTGCCTTTTCTTCGTGCTGTTTGCATCGACCGCTAATTCGCAAACCATTACAGGCTCCCTCCACGGGCGCGTCTCAGACAAGTCAGGAGCGGTATTACCCAATGCCACTGTGACCCTGGCAAATGTAGAGACTGGTTGGTCGCGCTCCGCCACTACGGACTCTACCGGCGAGTGCCAACTCACTCTGGTTCCCGTGGGAACATATAAGGTGACGGTGGCGGCGAAGGGTTTTCACGCCGAAACGCGCACGCTGCAACTTACCATTGGAGCCATGGCGAGCGTCGACTTTTCCCTCTCGCCGGGACAGGTGGAACAAAATGTAACCGTCACCACGGAAGCACCTCTGGTTGAAACCGCTCGCACGTCAACCGATTCCGTCATTGGCGAAGCAAAGATCGACAACCTTCCTGTCAATGGACGGCAATTCATTGACTTCGCGCTCCTGGCTCCCGGCGTCACTATCGGCGACACGACCTCCGGCAGCACGGACGTAATCATCGAACCGGTGACCAAGCTCTCCTTCGCCGGACAAAATATTCACTACAACTTCATCGCCATTGATGGGGCAGATAACATTTCCACGGCTTCCGGCGTGCAAAAAACCACTCCTTCCGCCGAGGCGGTGCGCGAATTCGTGGTCATCAACAATACCTACAGCGTGGAAGCAGGCCGCGCCGTTGGTGGCATCGTGAACATCGTGACTAAGAGCGGCACCAACGATCTGCACGGCAGCATCTACGAGTATTTCCGCAACGACGCAATGGACGCCAAAAGCACTCTGGCCGCTCCCGGTCTGAACAAGCTGCAGCAAAACCAGTTTGGTTTTACCCTGGGAGGTCCCATCAAGAAGGATCGAACGTTTTACTTTGGCAATTATGAAGGGCAGCGCCGCGCTGAAAATCCCTATTACAACTCTGTGATCCTGAATAATATCGCCAGCATCAACCAGTTCAAGACAGCATTCGGACTGACGCCGGAACAGCTTAACGTCAACCGCGTGAGCAATTACGACAACTTTCTTCTCAAGCTCGATCACTCTTTCAGTGACCATGAGTACGGCTTTCTGCGTTACTTCTTCAATGACGGCCGGCTGACCAATGTCTCTCCGCTCAATGACGGCTCCGATCTTCCTTCTGGTTTCAAAGACAATTTTCTGCGCGATCAATCGCTGGTTGGCAGTCTCAGTTCGGTTGTCTCCGCGCATTTTGTGAATGAACTTCGGGGCCAATACGCTCATCGCACCTTCAACTTCCCTACTGACACCACACAACCTCACATGGAAGTGCTGAATACGTTCACCATGGGCGTGAACCGCGGCAATCCTGATTACTACGCGGAAAGCCGTGAAGAGATTGTGGACAATGCCACTTGGCAGAAGGGCAAGCATTCCTTTGGTTTTGGCGGGGACTTCAGTCATGTGAACACCACGGAATCATTTCCACTGTTCTACCCTTTTGAAGCCGACTTTGGCTGCCTGTTCGCGATTCAATGTCCATTCAGTTTGCAGGCCGGCGCGCCGCAGGTGCTTTTCTTTGAGCGGTTCCAAGCTCCCAATTTCACTGAGCCCACTTTCAACCCCTCTGTCTTTGCAGGGCAACGCATCCCGAATGCGGTCCGGCAGCAGGCGCAGGGCGAAATTCCTCATAACTATGGCGGACTCTATCTTCAAGACCAGTGGCGTCCCACGGACCATCTCTCCCTGAATCTTGGCCTGCGCTACCAATTTGAGACTTTCCCGTCGCAGTTTTTGAACAGCCCGGGACGCGAATTTGATCCTCGTGGCGGCTTCTCCTATGGGTTCGGCACCAAGTACAACATTATTCTGCGTGGCGGCGCCGGGATTTATCACGGAACCATCGCAGTCCCGCTCCTGGCCTGCCAGCAGCCCTCCTGCGGAGGCACTACAGGGCCATTCCCCGGCACCAATGAAGATTCGCAGAACGCAACCACGCGGCTTTTTGCTTTTGCCAGCGCGCCAAACATTACCAGTATTGCAATGTCTGGGATGCTGGGCGGCACTTATCCTGACGCCGCGCCGCTGGGCTTCTGCCCCGGAGGAACGGTCTCCGGTTGCGGCTTCTTTGGCGACGCGGTGATTGCCCGCTTTGTAAATGATTACAAGCCGCCCTATGGAATTCAGATGAGCCTCGGGCTGGCGTT
>JAJPHW010000065.1 GCA_021325035.1 Terriglobia bacterium | reverse complement strand
GCGACGCAGCTTTCCATCCCCGCGGGCACGCGTGTCCCCATTTCGCTCAAGCATGCTATTTCAAGCAAAGGCAGCCGGGAAGGTGATTCGGTTTATGCAGAGACGACATTTCCGGTCGTTTCGCCGGAGGGCCGCGTCTTAATTCCAGCAGGAACTTATGTGCAAGGCCGAATCAGCCATATTCAACGAGGCGGGAGGATCAAAGGACGCGCGGAAGTGCTTATGCACTTTACAACTTTGATCTACCCGAGCGGATATACGGTCCTGCTACCCGGTTCCGTTGAAAACGCGCCCGGCGCGGACAAGAGTTCTGTGAAAGATCAAGAGGGGACCATCAAAAGTGATCGGCAGACTGGCGAAAAAGTTGGCGCTATTGCTACGACCGCCGGTTCCGGTGCCATGATTGGCGGGCTTACGAACGGTGGTAAAGGCGCGCTCATTGGCGCGGGCGTTGGAGGAGCGGTCGGTACTGCGATCGCGATGCTGACGCGCGGCAACGACATCAAGATGGACGCCGGAACCACCATCGAAATGGTGATTCAGCGCGATGTTCCCATCGACGCCAGCCAGGTTCCCGAAAATACAGGAAAATCCAGCAGATAGGCCTGTTTCAGACGGAATATGCCTGGGCTCCGTCGAAACGTTGGAAATGACGAAAACGCCGAGTGTTTTCCGCCCGGCATTTTCGTCGATGAACAGTGGTTATTTGGCAGGCGTTATGTTCCGAATCACGCGAAGCTGTTGTACTTCCGTCGCCAGAGCGATACTGGGCTGGAAGCCGGGCTGATCAATCGCAACCGCGGCGTCGGTGAACCCGCCGCCGAACTGGGATGCGGTACCGAAGGTACCGTCTCCATTGCCCGGCAGGAAGATAACAAGTTCGTCGAATCCATCGGTGGCGGCGATGTCGAGGAAGCCATCTCCATTGAAGTCGCCGACCACAAGCGCACTGATGTTGGAGAAGCCATCGCCTGTACCCTCAAGGAACGTACCTGCCGATGTGAATCCTCCCTTTCCGTCGCCAAGAAGGATCTCAATCTGTCCAGTTTCCTCGACGGCAAGGTCAGGAATACTGTCATGGTTAAAGTCGGCGACAGCTAGGATTCCCGAAGCGGAAGGAGCGTTAAGGGCTTGCGGGTTTTTGAAACTGCCGTTCCCATCACCGAGTTGGAGAAATACCGTGTCATCGAACGAGTCGAAGTAAACCAAGTCCGCGTTTCCATCCCCATTGAAGTCTGTCGTGAGGATCGAGGAAAAAGTGCCTCCCTTATTGAGGATCTTCGGAATGCTGAGTCCCCCCTTGCCGTCGCCGAGCAGCAGAGAAACATTCCCCGAAACCCCGAATTCTGCGACAGCAACATCCAGATTCCCGTCGCCGTTGAAGTCGGCCACCGCGACGCTTGTCGGGATGCCCGATCCTGGATTAAAGGATTTTTGCGTCTGGAACGTACCGTCGCCATTGCCGAGCAGAACTCCAACGCTGCCGGCAATATTGTTTTCGAAATCTCCACCGTTGGCGACCACTAGATCCAGATGGCCATCGTGGTTCAGATCAGCCGTCACCAAGCCCTGCGGATCTTTGTCCGTGGCAAACGATGTCGGCGGTCCGAAACCACCTTTCTTTCCCAACAAAATTGAGACATTCGTGCCGAATTCACCGATAAGCCCCGAGTTCGAGATAGCCAAATCGGGAATACCGTCATGGTTGAAGTCGGCGGTCACCATGCCGAATGCGCCAAGGTCGCCCTCCGGGATTTCCAAACTGATGTCACGGAAGGTCCCATTTCCATTTCCGAGAACGACGGCGGCGGTGTTGGTCTCGATATTGGTCGTGATGTAGTCGGCCTTGCCGTCATGGTTGAAATCTCCAGTAGCCACGGCGGCCGGTGACCGACCGGCGGGAGCGTTAACCGGCGCTGTGAAATTGCCTTTGCCATCACCGAACAAAATTGAAATTGTGGAAAATTCCTGATTGGGTTCGAAGTTGGTCAACGCCACGTCGGGGTTTCCATCTCCGTTGAAGTCCGCCAGAGCCAGGTTGTTGGACCCTGCGCCCGATGCAAAAGTACGAGCCGCCTGAAAAGTGCCATCACCATTTCCGAGGAACTCAGAAATCAGACTTTTCGTCTGGCAGCTCACGATGAGGTCTTGCTTGCCGTCTTTGTCGAGATCGGCGACGAGGACGACTAAAGGCTCCTTGGAAACCGGGAGGAAGGTGGGTGACTCGAAACCACCTTTGCCGTTCCCCAGCAGAATCGTCACTGTATTTCCGTTCGGACCTTTATTGTGACCCGAGACTTCGCCCGTGTTTACAACGACAAGATCTGTTTTGCCGTCGTGGTTGAAATCGCCGACTGCGATTCCATCGGGGCCCATCCCCACAGGCACATTTTCGGCGGGCGCAAAGGTGCCGTCGCCCTTGCCGAGAAAAATCGAGACATCGTTGGAACCCAGATTCGTTACTGCCAAGTCCAGCTTGTTGTCGCCGTTGAAGTCGCCAATTGCGATTCGAGTTGGCGACGTTCCCGCTGGCAAGATCGCCGGCGCGCCCAGGTGGCCATGCCCATCGCCGAGCATTATGGAAACCCCGGAAAGAGTCGTGATTGCGACATCATTTTTGCCATCACCGTTGAAGTCGGCAATGGCGACGTGAAACGGATTGGGACCGCCCGTGTTGAACAATAGGAATGGCTGGAAACTGCCGTCGCGGTTCCCTAGCAGTACGCTGACATTCGTGGTGTTTGCGTTGGGAATGACGAGATCGGCGATGCCATCACCGTTCATATCTCCCGTAGCAATGTTTATCGGGCCATCCGCCGCCAAGTATTCGCGATGATCGACAAACTTGGGCAATGGAGACGAACTAGAGGCTGCCGCCTCGTCCGCGACGGGCAAACTTATCGCGTCGAACTTGTTCGAGTGTCTCGCCGTTTGGTTCGGAGCAAGCTTGAAATACGGATTTGAGTTTGTCGTCGAGTTACTCTGCGCGTTGGCTACGAGATGAACAGTTAGAAGGGTTGATAGCACTACTGAGTGCCACCGAAGATTACAGAATTTCTTCATTTTAAAATTCTCCTAATTAAAATTTTCCTCACCTGCGAGATCTATAACTGTTCCGCGAGTACACTTCGAGTTTCTTTCTTCCAGTTGTCTGGCGATATTGCGATTGGCGCTATCGATGACGGGCGAGAAAAATCACCGGGAATCTTTCCAAGCAAACGAGCGCCGGTCTCGATCTGTTATAGAACGCACTTTAATTGGGTAGTGAGTTGTGGTTGTCTACTAGAAGTAAACCTTGTGTAAAGGGATTGCCACAACTTGCCGAATCCGGCCAGGTGGCCAGCTTACCCATGGAGCTTAGTAAATCGGGGATTGCAAGTCTGGTTCGCGAATTTCCTACTTCAGGTTGAACATCGCGTTCACATGAGCAGTGACCGTGATGTTTTGCGGGCTGAACTCTTCGGTAGGCGCTGGCGCAGCTGCTGAGGGAGCCATCGCGTTCGTTTTCATCATCATCATGGGTTGTGGGCGTGGATTCTCATAGGTGTCGACCGATGCGTAAGAGAGGTCGCCGAGAGTTCGTCCGGAGCTTCGCGCAATCACATTCGCCGAGTCGTGAGCGCGGCGGTATGCGTCTTCTACTGCTTTTGACTTAGCCGCGTCGATGTCTTCCAACGTATAGTTCAGAGTCTGATTGTCGGTGATGTCCATATCGGCGAGTTGCTGGGTGATCGGCGCGAGTTTCGAGAAGTCCTTCAGTTTGACGGTCACATTGGAGTCGACGCGATAGGCGACCAGCCTGCGTTTCGCAGTTTTATAGTCATAGACCGGTTGAATCGCGAAGAATCCAATCTCGGCTGTCTTTGGCTCGACTCCGTTCGAGCGTAAGATTCCGCGAATCTGTTCTGCTGCTTTTGAAGCGCGATCGTAAGCGTCGCGAGATGTGTTCTCCTGCGCGGAAATGCTGAATTGCACGACGGCAGTATCGGGAGTGGCGTCAAATTTTCCATCCGCGCCGACATAAACGCTGTTGGCCTGCGCGGCAACTGTGGGGTGATCCTGCGCTGTGCCGTAGGCACACAGCCCGAAACTGACGCTCAGCAAAAGTGCGATCCATCTGGATTTCATGAATTCCTCCGCGTCTCGCATTGTATAACCGCTATTGAGGAAAGAACGCAGATATACCTCAGGTTTGCAGAGTATTTCGAATCCGGTTAAGTAGTCTTTGCGGAGGCGGAGTAGGCGAAACGGTAATTTTGCGCCTCAATGTCGCGGCGTAAATCCTGCCAAATCGTTTCCGGCATCGTCAAGAACGTCTTTACGACTTCAGGATCAAACTGGCGTCCCGACCATTTTTGGATTTCGGCTCTGGCGGCTGCCAAAGATTGCGCAGCGCGATAAGGACGATCGGAAGTGATGGCATCCATCGTGTCAGCTACCGAGAAGATGCGTGCTCCCAGAGGAATTTCCTCACCTTTCAATCCCCGCGGATAGCCGCTGCCGTCAAAACACTCCTGATGGGAATAAACGATGTCGGCGGCTTCTGCGAGAAACGGAATTTTTCGGAGCATCTGGTAGCCGCGATAACAATGTTCACGCATAATCGTGACTTCGTCGGGATTGAGTGGACCGGGTTTGCGCAGAATCGCATCGGGAATGGCCATCTTGCCGATGTCGTGTAAAAATGCGCCACGTGCTATTACGCGTATGTCTTCGCCGGAAAGTCCCATGGCTTTGGCGATAGCGATCGTGAACGCTGTGACGCGCTTGGAGTGGCCTTCAGTCTCGGCATCTTTTAAATCCAGTGCGTCGCCAAGGGCTTCCAGCGTGATGTCATAGGAGCGCTCGAGCGTGTTCATCGCCTTGCTGAGTTGTGCAGTACGAGCGGTTACCAGAACTTCGAGATTGGATTGGTAAGCCCGATTTTCCAGCTTCAGCCGACGGTTTTCCAACGCACGGTGCACAGTGGTGAGCAGTTGCTCGCGCTCAAAGGGCTTCAACAAGTAGTCATAAGCGCCATCGCGAATGGCTTTGAGAGCAATGGAAATATCATGCACCGCGGTCACCATCACTACGGGCATATCAGGGAAGCGCTCTTTGGTGTTGGCCAGAAGCCCGATGCCGTCCATGTCCGCCATCATCAGGTCGGAGAGCATCAAGGAAAAATCCTCGCCGGATTCAAGTAAAGCCAGGGCTTCACGCCCTGAGCAGGCCTGGCGAGTCTGGAAGTTCGCGGCAGAAAGCATCGCCGCAACCACTTCGCGGATCGGTTCTTCGTCGTCCACAACCAAAATTCGTTCGGAGGCCATAGTTTCTGACCGCAATTCTACCGCAGTTCGCCAGTGCCGAAAGTAATGATCTTGTTAACGAAAGACCATTAGTAACCTCCCTTGGCATGGTATTTAAGTGATAGTAGCGATTGTGCCTAAATCTTGATGAATATTCCCATTTTGTGCGCCATTTCCGCGTTCGGAAACCTACCTTCGTCGCGGCCATTTGTCGAGGAAGCTGCGGCTTTGATTGTGCTTGCCGCCAGCCTGCTCGTATTTCGCACTTTCCGGGAGCGCTATCTTTTAATTTGGATCGTTGGCTGGCTTGCCTATTTTATTTCCCATTGGACGCTTGGTTCGAGTGACGCACCACGAGGGGCATATTTAACGGCAATTTCCCATGCGGAATTCGTGCTCGCTATAAGTTTGTTCGCTACGGCGGTCTTCGTCTATAGCCATCGTCGCAATCTCGTGCTCCCGCTGCTTCTGGCGACGATCCCACTTCTAGCTTTGGCCGTTGTGCAGGGGATATTCTGGCCCAATTCGTTTGGTATGCGCCTGGCCCTGGAGATTGGCTACCGGGTAATCCTGGTTGTTGCAGCATTTCACGTAATTCGCTTCCGTTGGGCACGCTGGGAGATTGGTTCATGGATGCTGAGTATTGGCCTGTTGCTTTTGCGTCTTGACTGGGCCCCGGTCAATGCGTACCTGCCAGCTCATTACATTCTGCTCTCCGATGTTTGGCTCGGTGTGAGCATGTTGTTGATCGTATTTGATGATTCCCGAATGCATGTACGGCGCATGGCGGTGATTCACGCCCTGACCACGAGCACAACAAGAGCAGAGCAGCACGGCCCCATGATGCTGACTGCGCTTGAACAGCTCAAATCGCTCATGCTGGCCAAGGCTGCGTGGTTCCGGCTGGTGGAAGGCGACCGCATGGTGATTTCGCAGCAAATCGGTTTGTCGAAAGACTTTCTGCGTGACCGTCAGTCTGTTGCCCTGGACGACAAGTTTGAGAGCACGCTCGATAGCGAAACTGCCATTATCGTAAAGACAAGTACGGCGGAAGATTCCGTCCGGCCTTATCTCAAGAACGAGGGTTTTCATCATTGCGTGCTGATCCCGGTTCGAGGGAAAAAGTCCACGATTGGCATCCTGACCTTGGGCAGTGCGCACCGCTTTTCTTATGCCCCCGATGACATCGAATTCCTGATCACCAGCGCACATCAATTGGGTCTCGCGGTGGAGAACTTGCGCCTCGTCGAGCAGATTTTGCGTTCCCACCGACAATGGAGCAATACATTTGATTCGATTCAGGACATGGTACTAGTCCACGATGCCGATTTTCGCGTCATGAAGGCCAACCATGCTTTGCTGGCGCGCCTCGAAATGTCACCGGCGGATGTGATGGGAAAGCTCTGCGAGGAAATACTGCCCCACGGGCACGGGAACTGGAGCCAATGCCCATATTGCCAAAAGGAAGCGGACGGCCTGCACGAAGGGCCGGACGCTGCATTCGGCGGTCAGGCCATGGTTTCAACCTCGACGTATTCAGAGCAGGGCAGTAAGCAGCGCGGCACCATCCACGTCGTGCGCGACCTCGCTGATCGCCACGAAGCGGAGGAGAAATACCGCCAGCTATTTGAACAAGTGCAGGAAGGCGTTTTCGTGGCGACTGCTGGAGGCCGTTTGATGGAGTGCAACGAGGCCTTTGTACAAATGCTGGGCTATGCCAATAGAGAAGAGCTGATGGCTTTGAACGTCAATACTGATCTCTACGCTTCTCCAGAACAACGCGAAGTCTTCCGGCAGCAAGTATCCGAGAAAAATTACGTGCGGAACTTTGAGGTCATGTTGCGCCGCAAGAACGGTTCGTTGATGACGGCAATGGAAAGCAGTTTCGCCACACGGGACGAAAAAGGCAAAATTGAGCGTTATCAGGGCTTTTTACAGGACATAACGGAGAAGAAGCGCGCCGAGGATGAAATCCGTCGCCGTAACCGGGAACTGAACGCCCTTAATGCGATGGCCGTGATCGCCACGCAGTCGTTTGATTTAGACGAAATCTTGAACCTGACGCTGCGGCAAGTGATTTCGTTGCTGGGTGGTGATACCGGATCGATTTATCTCTCTGATGCGAACGAAACAACTTACCGGCGGCGGGCCATTTGGGGGCAGAGAGGATCTGTCCGAGGGCGCAATGCCGATGTGAATTTTCCTCAGGGCTTCGGCGATTTGGTAACGCGCTCTCGCGCGGAGGTGATTACCGGGGAATACTTGCCGCATCTTCCCTTGAGCGTGGCGGAATTCGTGAATGTGGATGACGGCAATTCATGGATATGGGTACTACTCTGGGGCAAGGACAAACCCATCGGAATTATGGGTTTAAGCAGCGCAGAGGCACGCCAGTACAACAGCAACGATGAAAATCTTCTCGTCGCAATCAGCCGCCAATTGGCGACGACTATCGAGAAAGTCCGCTTGTACGAAGAAAGCTGCCGTGCATATGACGATTTGCGGCGCACGCAGGAACAACTGTTGCAAAGTGAAAAAATGTCTGCTGTCGGGCAGTTAATTTCAGGAGTTGCACACGAACTCAACAATCCGCTGACAGCTATTCTCGGTTATGCGCAATTGTTGGAGAGTGAAGGACTCAATGAAAAAGCGGCAGATTTCGCGGCGAAACTTTTCAAACAGGCCCAGCGCACGCACCGTGTCGTTCAGAATTTGCTTTCCTTCGCGCGTCAGCGCAAGCCGCACAAGCAAGATGTGGATGTCTGCAAGGTGTTGGACGAAGTTCTTACCCTTCGTGACTACGACCTGAAGATGAATAACATTGTGTTGCGCCGCGAGATTGGGGACTCAATTCCGGCGGTCAAAGGAGATCCTCATCATCTGGAGCAGGTGTTCCTGAACATCATCAATAACTCGGTGGACGCCATGCTGGAAACCGGGCGCGGCGGAGTGCTCATCGTGAAAGTACATGCGCGAGAAAACCAGGTCCAGATCGAATTCCAGGATTCGGGCCCCGGCATTGCTGAACCTAATCGTATTTTTGAGCCTTTCTACACGACCAAGAATGTGGGGAAGGGGACCGGGCTGGGCCTGAGCATCTGCTACGGCATCGTCAAAGAGCACGAAGGCGACATTACGGCCCGCAATCTACCGGAAGGCGGAGCGGTCATTGAACTTCGCTTGCCCTCTACAGGCATGATCGTTGCGCCGATAAAAACTCAGCCGCCGGCACGCCGCGACATGGCGGTGGAAGGTAATATTCTGCTGGTCGAAGATGAAGAAGCGGTACTTGAGTTTGAACGCGATCTTTTGGCAGGAGCTGGGGCGCGTGTGACGACGCTGGCAAACTGCCAGGCGATGCAGGAGCATGTGCGTAAGAATTCTTATGATGCGCTGATTATCAACGGAGCCATGCCCGGCGGATGGGGTGCGGTGAAGGTTCATGGCTGGTTTCAACAAAACATTCCGGGAATGGAAAAGCGGCTTCTGTTTACGTTTTCGAGCCTCACCGATGGTGAGACTCGAAAATTTCTCCAGGAAAATCATGTGCCTTACCTGGTTAAGCCTTTTGAAGTCGGCGATTTGATTGAAGGTGCACGCAAGCTCATGCAGAAAACCCACGCTGCGGCTGCACGGTAAGTTCTCAAATCTCTTTTTTTAACGCTTTTGCAAACTTCCTTAGCATCGTTTCATTTCTTCGGTACCATACCCATTGTCCAAGTTTCGTAGCTTCCACTAAACCTGCTTTGCGCAGGATTGCCATGTGATGAGAGATCGTGGGTTGCGAGAGGCTGATGCGCTCTTCAATGTCGGACGCGCATAATCCAGTTTCGCGATCGATCGAGCACGCGCCTTTTTCTTTAAGAGCTCTCAATATCTTTCTGCGCGCCGGGTCACCAATGGCATGGAAAACGGCATCGTAATTGGGTCCAGAATTGCTCATATAGAAGCATAAGCTGTTTACATTGATGATTGTCAATGTAGGGAATTATTTTTTGATGATCGGATTGTAACCATCGCTCAACAAGCGCGCGCGGATGCTTTCTGCGTCTTTGATGTCGGCAAAAGGGCCAATTTGCACGTGGAAAAGCTTATCCGGAGCATTTTCAGGCAGGAACGCGGGGTATTGCTTTTTCTTAAGGGCATCAATCAACGCGTCGGCATCTTCCTGTTCACTGACGGCCGCGACTTGCACGAAATATCCGTTGGTGGGCGGAATTCCCACCGTCGGAGTTGGCGCGGGTGCATTGGTTGTGGCCGGCGCAGCATCGGTTGGAGTTGCTGTGCTTGTCTGAGAATCGTCTTTATTTTTGGATTCAGTTGATGGAGATGATGTTGCCGGTTGGAGGCTTGTAGATGGCTTCGTAACGTCTTGCCGAACAGTTGTGCTGGAAGTTTGGACCGGCGTCAAATCTGTTTTGGTCGAATTTTTGCCGAACAAGAATCCAATCGCAAAAAATACAGCGCAGATCGCAGAAAACGTAAAAAACAGAACAAGAAGTTTACCGGTTCCAAGAGTAATTTCAGTGTCTTCGTTTTTCTGGGAAGCGGGCATAAAAAGCTCGAGTCCTCCTTTAAAGGCTACTTGTTTGTTGGTCCGTCGCCACTGGCTTTTTGCATGATCTTTTGCAAACCGGAGAAGAAATCCACCGGAACAGGGAAGACTACGGTTGTGTTTTTCTCAACACCGATTTCGGTCAATGTCTGCAAATAACGGAGCTGTACGCTGACCGGCTCTGTCGCCAACAATGCGGAAGCATCTACAAGACGTTGGGCAGCGGCATATTCGCCCTCTGCGTGGATGATTTTTGATCGCTTTTCACGCTCCGCCTCCGCCTGTTTAGCCATTGCGCGCAACATGGACTCGGGCATATCCACCTGTTTTACTTCCACATTGGCAACCTTTACGCCCCATGGTGCAGTGTGAGTATCCAAAATGGTTTGCAGCCGAAGGTTGATTTTGTCGCGGTGCGCCAATAACTCATCCAGCTCTTGTTCACCCAATACAGAACGTAGCGTGGTCTGGGCAAATTGTGACGTCTGATAGACGTAGTTGGACACCTCCACTACGGCCTTCCTTGGATCAATTACACGGAGAAAGATGACTGCGTTCACTTTTAATGTCACATTGTCGCGAGTGATGATGTCTTGCGGCGGTACTTCAAGAGCTTCCTGCCGGAGTGAGACACGTACCATCCTATCCATCGGCGCGAAGACCAGAACGACGCCGGGCCCTTTTTCGTGGGGGAGCAAATGGCCCAAGCGAAAGATTACGCCACGTTCATATTCCGTAATAATTTTGATGGAACTTAACAGATAGAACGCGATGATGATAATAACTATGGTTGTAAAACCTAAGCCGAACGGCATAAACGAAGCTCCTGCGCGAATCGTATCTACGCGGATTGTATCGCAGATGGCAGCCCAACGGTGAATTACGCAGCCTGCATGTTATCGCGTAAGATGCGCGACAACATGCTATTGGCGGGAGTTCACAGGATCTACTCGTAAGAGGAAGCCGTCGAGACTTCTTACTACAACGTTCTGCCCGGCGGGGACAGCGATGGAAGAAACGGCATCCCAAATTTCGCCATGCAGAAAGACTTTTCCTTGAGGCGAAAGCGCAGTTTGGACGATCGCGATCTGGCCGATCATCCCCTGGGCTCCGGTAACCGCTTTGTTGGCGCGTGCTTTGAAAGCGATGGTCATTAGAAACACGGTAATAAGGCCCAATGGAAGACTCACCGCCAATGCTGTAGAAAAATGCACTCGCATCTCCGGAATGGGAGCATCCACGAGCAGAAGGCCACCGAGCGTCAAAGTAACAATTCCACCGAGCGCGAAGACTCCGTGAGTCGTGAACTTCGCTTCCAGAGTAAACAGAACAAATGCAGCGAGTATCAAGCCAATCGCGGCGAAGCGGACAGGTAACAAATTAAGCGCGAATACTGCCAATAAAATGAACACAAGTCCGATTGTGCCGGGCACTACCGCTCCGGGATGGTTGAACTCAGCATAAAGCGCTAAAGCACCGACCGCGAGCAGGATGAACGCAATATTTGGGTCCATCATGTAGCCGAGGATCCGTTGTTTCAAGGTCATGGGCAGTAGCTTTACAGGCTGTCCAGCCAGGTTCAGTATTACTGTCTTTCCATTGAATAGCTTGACCGGCTTGCCTTGCATCTGGCGGAATAAGTCCTCTTCGCTGGGCGCATCGTAGTCAATCAGTTTTTGCGCCAAAGCTTCCTGATCCGTAAAAGACTTCGATTCGCGCACCGCAGATTCAGCGACTTCGACATTGCGGCCACGTTTGGAAACAAATGAGCGCATGAAAGCGGCGGAGTCGTTCTCAATTTTTTGCTTCATCACATCGTCTAATTTTCCGCCGCCCAATGTGACTGGGTGAGCCGCACCCGTGTTTGTTCCCGGGGCCATGGCGGCGACGTCAGCGCTTTCCAGAATAAAAAATCCCGCTGATGCTGCCCGCCGTCCGCTGGGTGCGACATAGACGATGACCGGAATCGGTGACGCTAAAATCTTTTCAATAATGTCGTGAGTGGAATCGAGTAGGCCACCGGGAGTATTTAACTCGATCAATACGGCGCTGTCATTTTCTTTAGCAGCTTCACTCAACGTGCGCTCGATATATTCCGCGGTAATGGGTTGAATGGTGTCGTTGATAGTGATCTTTAGTATCTGCGCGGGTGCAGGTGAACAGAATGTCAAAACAATTCCTAGCAGCAAGGAGATGCGCGAGCAGGAGTAAAACTTCATGGCTAGAGCATTGTCGCGCAAAATAGCTTTTAGTTCGAGTGCCCAACCGCGATTTCTTCGGCTTGTGGTTTTGGTCGAGCTCCTGGTTCCATCCATCCCGGCAGGCGGCTATCCCCAATGATGAGCCGTGCCCCGCGCTCGTAAGTGAAATAAGACCATGCCCACTGGATCATCACCAGAATACGATTGCGAAATCCGATGAGAAAGAAAATATGCACGAACAACCATGACAGCCAGGCAAATAGGCCCGAAATGTGGATTCTGCCCCATTGTCCAATCGCCGCTGCGCGTCCAATCGTAGCCAAACTGCCTTTATCCAGATAATGGAAATTCTCACGCGGTTTGCCTTGCACGTCGCGGATGATGTTGCGCGCAGACGCTTTTCCTTCCTGGATGGCAACAGGCGCAAGGCCGGGAAGTAGTTGCCCGTGTTTGTCTTTTAGCGTTGCGAGGTCCCCAATGACGAAAATTTCAGGATGACCGGGAATACTGAGATCGGGG
>JAJPHW010000194.1 GCA_021325035.1 Terriglobia bacterium | reverse complement strand
TCCGCGCACGGTGTGGATCAATTTTGTCAGCCCAGGCAGGTCAATCTTGTTCCGCAGCAGGTGAACAAAAGCATCGAGCGTATTTTCTTCAACCTCATGGTTTGTGCGCCACACGGATTCGATCAACGCGCGCCGGGATACAATCTGTCCTGAGTGACGCATAAGCATCTCTAACAAGCTGTATTCTCGCCGCGTAAGCCAAATTTTTACGCCATCGCGCACAACCTCGTGCCGAACCGGATCCAATACTAAGTCGGCAAATGCCAACTTTCCATCGGCAGTGGTCCTCGCCCGGCGTGTCACCGAGTGCAGGCGGGCCAGAAGTTCACCGAAAGAAAAAGGCTTGGTTAGATAGTCGTCTGCGCCCAAGTCAAGCCCTTTTACGATGTCAGTCTCGGAATCTTTGGCGGTGAGCATCAGAAGCGGCGTTAGATTCCTGGACGCACGCAGATTTTGAGCGACTTCAAATCCGTCAAGCCGGGGCATCATGACGTCCAGAATGATCGCGTCAAACTGATCATGCTGTGCGGCTCGCAGACCCTCAACACCGTCCGTTGCGCAGGTAACCTCGTGGCCTTCTTCGGTAAGGCCTCGCCGCAGCAATTGCGCCATTCGGCTTTCGTCTTCGACGACTAGTAGTTTCATGCCGGACAGACTCTTGCGCCTTCAAGTTTGCCACTGATTCCAGCGTAGTAGTTACAGTCTGAAAGAAAATTCATCGTACTTTCATCACAAAATCATACCTCCTTCCTAGAATCAGGCCTCATTAACCAAACAATTGTTCCACCGTAAGATTTCTTCAATACGGCGGATTGGTTCGGAAAAGAGGCACTTCATGAAGAGTCGCTTGCGTTCGGTCTTTAACCTGCTTCCGGTGGCAATCATAGTTTGGATTGCCGTCGTCTTGGCTCTCATGGCGAGACCCGTATTCGCCCAAGTTGACCGCGCTGCACTGGAAGGTACGGTGACCGATCCCTCAGGGGCCGCAATTGTGGGGGCCAGCGTAAAGGCCCAAGCCGTGGAGACAGACCTCGCGCAGGAAGTGCACACTAACGCGAATGGTTATTACCGCATTCCTGGCTTAGCAGTCGGCCGCTATGTCGTGACGATCACGGACGCTGGCTTCAAGACCAAGGTCGTCGAAGATGTTACGTTGCAAGTCGGACAGACCCGGACTCTTGATACCCGTCTGGAAGTAGGTGCCAAAGAAGAAAAAATTGAGGTGAATGCTGTGGCTGAACCGGTTGACCGGACCTCACCATCAGCGTCCACTGTCATAGACACGAACCAAATCGCTAACCTTCCCAACAATGGCCGGGATTGGGCGAGCTTCACATTGCTTGCGCCGTTTGCGCAAGACGACGGCGGCGGTGACCAGCGCACCATCCGTTTTGCCGGCCGGGCGCGCGATGACAACAACTTCAGCTTCGACGGCGTAGACGCAGGAGGTATCCAGGAGCAAGCGCAGAAATCCCAGACCCGGTTGCAGATTTCGCAGGATGCAATTGAAGAGTATCGCGTCAGTAGTGCCCTGTACGACGCCGAATATGGTACTCAGGCCGGCGGCCAGATCGACGTCGTCACTAAGTCGGGCACCAATGAATGGCATGGTACGGCTTTCGGTTATATACGCAACTCCGTGTTCGATGCTCGTAACTTCAACGATTTCGACATCAACGGTAATCCCGCGGTCCCGCCATTTCGCATGGGCCAGTATGGAATTACCCTCGGCGGTCCGATCCAGAAGAACAAGACGTTTTTCTTCGTCAGTTACGAAGGACTGCGGCAGTTGCAATCGACAACCCAACAATTCTCGGTTCCGGCTGGGGTGTGCTGCGCTTTTAGCCAGGCAGCGAATAATGGAAATGGTGGCCCCCTTACCGTTCCCTACCAGCAATATGTGCTGACCACATCCCCTCAAATGTGCAGCATCATGCAGGCCTTTCCGTGGCGAGCGTCGGTTGGAACGATTAACGGTTGCGCTCCCCGCTTCGTTTACCCGGATGCCGCTTTTGCGTTCCAAGGGGACAATTCCAACCCCATGCAGCTCAATAACACGGATGTCGTTACTGCTCCAACGCCAACCACCGTCCATGAAGACACATGGCTCGTGCGCATTGACCACAAATTCAACGAGAGTACTCTGCTTTACGGCCGTGCGCAGCGCGACATCAGCTTAGTCGATGCGCCAAACGGCAGCAGTCTTCCGGGAGACAAGCTTCAGACCATCAACCATCCGGCGAACTACCTCTTGGCACTGGAGCATACATTCACGCCGACTCTCTTCAACGAAGCGAAGCTTTACATCAACCGAGCCCCATTTCACAATCCGCAAGCCAGCATTCTTCCATTCGCAGTGAGCACGAGCGACTTTGTCATGCTCAACGACAACACAGCCGACATTGAGATAGGCACAACCTTTGGGGTGGTTGACAACCTGATTTGGACCCACGGCAAGCATGCCTTCAAAGCCGGGATGGAGATCCGCCGCGTCCGGCTCAATCAGGGACAAACCGCGGACAATGTCCTCAGTTTTGCAAGCACAGATGATATGGCGAATGCCAATCTCTCCAAGCTTGCTTACATCGCTCCTTGGTGCTGCCATGGATTGCGCCGCATGTTTTATATGCCCTACTTTCAGGATGAATGGAAAGCCACCCCGACTCTCACCCTGACGGCCGGGGTCCGCTGGGAATACTACGGAGTGGCCCACGAGGCGACCAACCGCACAACGGTTTTTGACGTGAATGAATTTCACGGCGTCTGTTTGGGTTCAGGCTCATTCAACACGCTGCCTGTTCCGCCCAGTGCGGGACCAATTAACACTCCCCCGTGTCCCAAAGATCCGGCTTTATACAACGCGAACTACAGGAATATTGACCCTAGGCTGGGCCTGGCTTGGGCACCTGAAGCCCTCCATGGAAAGACGGTTTTTAGGGCCGGTTTTGGTATCTATCACGGTGCGGCGCAAAACGACGATTTAAACGCCGGACTCGAAAGCGATACTTTCCGGGTGACGGTGAATCCTCCCGCAAGCGGCTTGTTTCCACTGCTCCCCGGTTTCGAGCAGACGACGCCCGACCTCACTGGCCTTCCTACCGGTCAAATTCAAAAGCAGGCTTCCCATCCTCGTGCCTTGCAGCGGCAGAATCGCAGGGACCTATATGTCGAAACTTGGGGACTCACGATTGATCACGAGTTACCGGCGAATTTCGTAGCCTCAGCTCAATATCTTGGAAGCCGCGGCGTTCGCTTGTTTTCACGCGGGGCCGTAAATCTTTGCACATCTCCGGTCACGTTCAATCCGAACGATGGTGACTGCGTCCGTCCGCTTGACCAGTATTATCCGAATCCTGCCTTTCCTGACCCTTTTGGATCTGTGGATTACAAATCCGATATCGGCGCCAGCACTTATAACGCTCTGGGATTGTCCCTGGAGCGCAGGTTCACCAACGGTATTTCCTTTCAGTCGCGTTACACCTGGTCGCATTCCATTAACGATGGGTCGGTCGGTGGCGGCGAATCGAACGGCCCAGAGAACGTGAACTGCCTCCAGTGCGATAAAGGGCCCAGTATCTTCGACATTCGCCACAACGTCACCGTGGATGCCGTCTATGAGCTTCCGTTTGGGCCGGGCAAGGCTTATGCAAACAACCCCGGGGCGCTTGGGAAAGTGATTGGGGGATGGAGTTTGAGTGGCATTGGCCTCTGGCACACAGGCCACCCATTGACGGTCCAGATGGACCTCAGCGGGAACATAGCCACCGGGCCTTTCGCGGGCCTTCCTTACACTTACCTCCTACCCAACGGCGACGACCAGGACAGCCAACGTCCGGACGTAATTCCCGGGGTGCCACTCACGTTGCCGGGCGGCGGACACAACGGTGTACCGCTGATCAACGCAGCTGCATTTGAGGCCCCGCCGGTTGACGCGAATGGAAACTTCACTCGCTTCGGCAATGAGCCGAACGGTCTCATCCGAGCCCTCGACAGCTGGCAAGTTGATCTCGCGCTCACCAAGGAAACCAAACTCACGGAGCGCGTGGGAATGGAATTCGCAGTGCAGGCGTTCAACATCTTCAACCACGTCCAGCTCGGCGATCCAAGCAATTTCACGCTGGTCTACGCGCCCGGGCAAACCCCGAGCAACTTGACGGCAACTGGGACCTTTGGCCTCATTAGTACGACCAACAACTTCAACAACAACAACGACAACGCCGCTTCGCCCAACACCGGAACCGGCTTGCCGCGGCAGTTGCAATTCATGGTGCGCTTTAAGTTTTAACGCGCGTTGCGAATTCAGCTGCGCTTAAGGAGCGATAAATTAGGTTCTACTGGTTGTTAATTTTTGCGACGCTTGCTGTCGATTATTCCGACAATCCGCGACATAGCTTTTCTAAAAGGAGCCCGTCTTGAAAGTTTTCTCGATACTTGTTGCGTCAATCCTGCTCGCCTCTGCGGCATTTGCTGCAGACGGATATCAAATCACCAAAAAGATCCCCATCCCTGGGCAAGGCAGTTGGGACTACCTAACCGTCGACGAAACTGGCCGACGTTTGTATGTTTCGCACGGCACGCAGGTCGAAGTCCTCGACGTGGATTCCCTAGCCATCGTGGGCAAAGTAGCTCCTACTCCGGGAGTACACGGCATCGCAGTCGCCGCCGAGCTTGGACGCGGATTCGTGAGCAATGGCCAGTCGAACACGGTCACAATTTTCGATCTCAAGACCCTCCAATCCATTGGCGAAGTGCCCGCCGGTAAGAAGCCTGATGGCATCATTTTTGATCCCGCCACGTCCCGCATTTTCGCCTTCAATGGCGGCAGTAACAGCACCACCGTGATTGATGCCACAAGTGGCAAAGTTGCCGGCACGATCGATTTGGGCGGGGGCCCGGAATTCGCTGCTGCCGACGGCAATGGATTTGTCTATGACAATCTGGAAGATGAGAGCCAGGTCGTAAAAATTGACTCCCGCAATCTGAAAGTTGTGGATCGCTGGCCGACCGCCCCGTGCTCGTCACCAAGCAGCATGGCCATTGACCGCGCCAATCATCGCTTGTTCCTCGGTTGCCGCAGCAAAGTCATGGCGGTCGTAAACCTCGATACCGGAAAAGTCATTACCACATTGCCCATCGGCGATCACGTCGACGCGTCGGCGTTCGACTCGCAGAGTGGATTGATTTTCAACTCTTGCGGCGAGGGAATCATCTCCGTCATTCATGAGGATTCCCCAGACAAATATTCCGCCGTCGAAACGGTGAAAACGCTGCCTCGCGCGAAAACCATGGCATTCGATCCCAAGACACACCGGCTATTTCTTTCGACTGCGGAAAACGGCCAATTCGCCGTCCTGGTTGTGGGAAAGCAATAAACTGAATTCATGACTATCAAAAGGCTTGGCTCTGTCATCTCGGCTATTTTGATGGCCTTTGTGGTCGGCTCGGCCACTCTGCTGGCACAAACGCCCGTGGAGTTGCAACCTGCGCTGAAAACTCCGTTCACCTTCGTGGCCTACGGAGACTCGCGCTTTCATGACCCCAAGGATTTCGAACCGGCCAACCCACCCGTGCGTCAGGCGCTGGTGAATGCGATCGCTGCAATCCACCCGGCGTTCATCACTTTCACCGGCGACATCGTTTATAACGGCAACGACGTCAACGACTGGAAAGTCTGGGACAGTGAAACTGCTCCATTCCGCGACAACCACATTCCGGTTTATCCGGCATTGGGCAATCACGATTTGCATGGCGAGAAAGACGCGTTGGTCAACTACTTTCAGCGCTTCCCCGATCTGAAAGGCAATCGTTTTTATTCGGTACGCGCGGCCAATATGCTGATGTTGGTGCTCGACAGCGCTCTCGACGAAACTTCAGGGCCGCAAGGCGATTGGCTCAAGGCAAAGCTGGATACGATCCCTGCGAACGTGGACTTCGTGTTCCTGATGTTTCACCACCCGCCCTATACCAGTTCATCCGACAAGAAAATGTTTGGCGGTGGGCATTCGGCCCGGTCTTCCGAGCAAAATCTGGCGAAAATGCTGGAGGCGCGTCAGCCGAACATGCGCGCTCGTATTGTCGTCTTTTCCGGCCATGTTCACAACTACGAGCGGCACGAACACGGCGGTGTGACTTACTTCGTCACCGGCGGCGCTGGAGCGCATGCTTATCCCATCGAGCGGGCTCCCGATGATCCCTTTCAAAGTAAAGAGATCAATTACCACTATTTGCTGGTTGAAGTGGATCGCGGCAAACTCACCGTCACCATGAACCGGCTGCAACTGGACGGCGGAAAGGAAATCTGGACAAAGCCGGATTCTGTAATGATTACGGTACCCACCGCTGGGACGACCTCTGACAGCAATCCTCGAATGCACAGAAAATGAGAAAGATCCCCGTTGAATTGCGTATCGCATCCTGCCGATGTGCCTTACGCGGTCGCGCCAACTGAACTTGGCCATCTATCGATTTCTATTAACGCCAGCCCTCGCCGTCAGTTAACGGCTTCGCTCCCCGTTCCTTTTCTCTGTGTGTCGCAAAGACAGCTAGGGCCTGGACCCGAATTTGGTCCCGGCAGCGTCAATCTGTTGATATCCGAATGGCTGACTGGGTTGCCGAACTATTTGTTCCGTTCATCGAACCTAATTCCCCTGTAGAAGTTTGCACAAACGAGAAGCAATGAGATCACCGGGCAGAATGTCATCGATGCCGCATTCGAGCGCGTCCCACCAAAGTTCGGCCGTGATGGCAGAAGTCACAAGTACCATTGGAATGGGGATCGCAAGACACCCGACCCGTGCGACTAGGTCTCTCCAATTGCCGTCCGGCAAGGCGAGTTGGGTGACAATCACCGTCTTTTCGCGCGTGGAATTGAGCAAGTCAACTGCCGCCCTGATGCTTGGTGCCCATTGCATCTCAAGTCCATGCGCTTCGATGTCCCGCGTTACCGTGGCTTCGGGACTCGTGGAAGAGACAAAAATCACTGTTCCTGCTCGTCTGAGGGTCTGCATCGAATCTCTAATAACCTGATTCCACGTTATGCCCGTTGGCCTTCGATTGGCCGTAAGCCGCTGTAAGCTCGCCGTAACATCGGGAAGCTTTGTGGAGCATAATGAATGGGGAAAAGAAGCCCGTGCCAACGCCGCCATTATCATCCGGAAAACCTCTCGCCAACTCTGCGGCCAACCCCGTGCCGGCAACGGCGGTACGCGACCAATTGGCGCGCGTGGTGAATAGCCCTGGTTTCGTTTCGTCAGTCCGGCTGTGCCGGTTTCTGACGCACATCGTGAATCGGACAATCGATGGAGATATCGATAGCCTCAAGGAGTTCTCGATTGCAATGGAGGTGTTTGACCGCACCTCGGAGTACGATCCGAATATTGACGCAATTGTTCGGGTCGAGGCTAGTCGTCTCAGGGCGAAGTTGAAGGCCTATTACGAGGAAGGGCAAGGTAAGGTTGACCCGGTTCTGATTGGATTGCGGCCGGGCAGTTATGTTCCGGTCTTCCGATGGCTTGATGCCCAGCCAGCGAAGCATCGCGAAGAGATTGGCTCAGTTGTGCCACCGGGTTGTATATGCGTTGCCGTGTTGCCGTTTGTGAACATGAGTCCAGAGCCCGAGCAGGACTATTTTTGCGACGGGATCACGGAAGAGATCACGAACTCGCTTACGCGGGTATCCGGTTTGAACGTGATTGCGCGGACATCGGCCTTTCACTTCAAGGGTGCGAACATAGATATTCGGGAAGTAGGAAAGCGTCTCGGGGCGAATCTTGTCATCGAAGGAAGCGTGAGAAAGGCTGGCGAACAGCTGAGGATCACTGCCCAGGCGATTCAGACCGATTCGGGTCATCACATCTGGTCGGAGACGTTCCGTCGCGAGCTACAGGACGTTTTTGCGATTCAGGAAGAGATCGCCCAATCTGTTGCGGACTTACTCCGGCTTCACATGCCGGAAGTTCAAGGGCCAGTGCGGCCCTCCCCTCCTGCTCTTGACGCATACACAAGGTACTTGCGAGCTCGGTTTCTGATTCACCAGCAGTCGCCTGAAACGCTGCACGCCGCCCTGGAGCAACTGCGAAGGCTCACGAAGGATTATCCAGATTACGCTCTTGCGTACAGCGGCCTGGCGGCGGCGGTCGGCCTGCTTGCCCAGTTTGGGATGGTCTCCGGCCGCGATGTGTATCCAGAAGTGAAGGCAAACGCGGAGCGCGGTTACGCGCTCGATCCTGAATCCGGCGACACATGCACTGTGTTGGGCGCACTTCGTGCCTGGTTTGAGCATCGTTGGGATGAAGCGGACGGAATGTTTGACCGCGCGCTAAAGCTACAACCCAGTCACGCGCCGGCCCACATGTTTCGTGCTATGGCTTTGTTGTGCCGGGGGGACATCAACGCGGCAGAGTCGGGGCTTCGCCGCTCGACTGATCTGGACCCGCTCTCGGCCAGCGACTGCGCGCGGATGGCTTATCTTCACTACGTAAAAGGAGATTATTCATCGGCCGCAGAGCACCTCCGGCAGTCTTTCGAACTGGATCGAGACTATCCTGAAGCGCGATTTTATGGAGGACTCCTGCACTTCCGGCAGCAGCGTTACGACGCGGTGATACGTAGTCTCTCACCGTCTGCCTCACCATTGGATATCGGTTTGCTCGCCGCAGGATATGCCCAGGAAGGCAGCTTATCGCGAGCGGAAGAATGTATCGAGAGACTGCATCAACTTGCGGCGCGGCAATACGTCACTCCTCTGGCAGAAGGTTTCGCTGCGGTCGGGATGGGAAATTTCGATCTGGCACTGCAGTGCCTGGATGAAACGATCAATCACAAAACAAACTTCGTGAATCTCCTGGCAATCGACCCGTTTTTTCATCCTCTTCACGCTGATCCCAGGTTTGCCAAACTCCTGAAAAAGCTAAACTTGTCGCACTGACATCTGCCGCAAGCAGTGCCGTTAGCTTACGTAGTGCTTACGAGGCATAACTCCCTCCGCTTCCGCGTTCGAGGCACTATGGCGTCATGAAACGACGCACTCGAACAACTTGCTTGGCCTTCGCCTTCGGGACGCTGGCGCTGCTGGCGCGAGGTCAGGATCTGGCACCTCTGTCCCCCCAGCCCAGTGTTGAACAGGTGGCGGGACAACAGTCAAACCTCCCTGAATTGACTCTCGAAGAGGCGGTTGAACAGGCAATTGCGAACAACAGCAGTCTCAAGACCGCCCGACTCGAGACACTCCGGGCCGCTGACGATCTGGCTGCGAACAAGACAAAACGTTTTGCGAATACGCAGGTCACTGCGCTCGGCGCCCAACTGGTTACGAAGCCATCGGTTACTTATCCGGCAGGCTTGCTCGGGGTATACAGCGCAACCGGGCCGATTCCGGCGACGAATCAGACGGTTGAGATTCCGCGAAAACCCGTAGGCATAGTGAATGTCCTGGTCGCCCAGCCGCTTTCGACGCAGTACCAGCTGCATTTGCAGTTGAAGGCTCTTACGCTGGGGCTGGAAGGCACGCGTCAGGATGAGGTGAAAACACGTCTGGAAGTGGTGGACCGGGTTCGACGTGCTTACTACGCGGTTGTCGAGGCACAGAGCACTCTGGATAGCCTTGAGGCGTCACTTCCTTATTACCAGGAATCGCATCGTCTGGCACTCGTGAATCGCGGTAAAGAGACGATTCTCGAATCAGATCTGCTGAACGCCGATGCGCAGCTTTTGAAGATACAGAATGCCATCAGCGATGCGAGCGACGCGGTCGCGTCGGCAACCGAAAGATTAAACGATCAGATGGGCCGGGACGTACACACGCGGTTCAGGGTTGCGGCGATCGGCGACGCAGACACCGATTCCGCCACACTCGAAGCTATGGAAGCCCGCGCTCTTCAAAACCGGCCAGATGTGAAGAAGGCGAAGCTTCTGGTCCAGCAAGCCAACTACGACGCGCGGGCGAAGAAGGCGGAATATATCCCCGATGTCAGTCTGGCATTCAGTTACTACACGACAGCGAATTTCGAGAATGTTTTTCCAAGCAACGTCGGCACCGTTGGTATGTCAGTCCGGTGGGAACCATGGGACTGGGGACGCAAGCACGATGAATACAGGGAAAAACGAGCGAAGGAAGAACAGGCCGAGATTGGAGTCAGCGCCACGGAACGCGCCGCTCTTCTGGAGGTGCGAAATGCCTACAGGCAATTGGGAAACGCCCGCCGTCAACTAGCCCTAAGTGATGCAAGCGAACGTGCGGCCCGGCAGAAGCTCAAAGAGTTGCAGGAGAAGGTGAAGCGCGAGGCGGCGTTAAGCAGAGATTTGTATCAAGCACAGTCGGATCTGGCTTCCGCCGACAGTCAGCAGCAGCAAGCCCTCACCGCGTTCTGGAAAGCCAGAGCGGATCTAAAAAAAGCGATTGGAGAAGAATAATGCGTATCTCAATTGGAATTCTAAGTCTCGCTGCGCTTTCAGTTCTCGCCGGGTGCGCGAAGACGCAGAAGGTGGGTCCAGAGCCGGTTCCCGTTGTGACGGAGATCGTGGCTGCCCAGCAGGTCCAGCCCAGTTGGACGTACTCCGGCGAGATTCGTCCGGACGTTGAGGTTCAATTGGCCTTCAAGGAACCCGGTTATATCGCCGCCCTGTATCGAGTGAAGGGCGTCGATGGCCGGATACGTGATGTGCAGGTAGGCGACGACATACCTGCCGGCGCCACACTGGCGCGACTGCGCAGCTCCGATTATGAAGCGTCGCTGAACTCCGCCGTCGGCCAGCAGCGCTCAGCGCAGGGTACGCTTGATGCTTCGGAAGCGGAACTCAACCGAGCTAAGGCCGACCAGGCAAAGGCGGATCTTGATTTTGAGCGTGCACAAGCGCTTTATGCCGCCAAAGCAATGACTCGCCCGGATTACGATGCAGCGGTGGACCAGCACACTGCGGCGACCGCTGCTGCGGAAGCCGCCGTGCGTCAAATCGAGGCGCGCCGCGGGCAGTTGAGCGCTGCGTTGGCGCAAGCTGTCACCGCGCGGATCAATCTTGGCGATACGAGCCTGAAAGCTCCCATGCCTGGAGTCATCGTCGAAAAGAGTGTCGAACCCGGCAGCCTTGTTGCCGCAGGGACAAAGGCATTCACACTGGACGACATGCGTGTCGTGAAGGTGAACTTCGGAGTTCCCGACAGCATGCTGGCACACCTCAAACTCGGCGAACCGATGACTGTGCAGCTGGATGCATTGCAGGGACGGACCTTCACAGGGCAAATTACGGGAATTTCCGCCTCCGCCAATCGTGAGTCACGGGTTTTCAACATAGAGGTTACTCTGCCGAACCGAGATCGCTCGCTTAAGTTGGGCATGATTGCTCGCATCCGCATCGAGCAAGCGAATTCGCAAACTGTGCCTGTAGTGCCCCTGACTGCCTTGATGACCGCGGAATCCGGTTCGAATAACTATTCGGTCTTCACAGTATCGGAGCACGATGGAAAACAGTTTGCGCAATTGAAGAGTGTGAGGATTGGTGAAACCTTCGGCAAGTCAGTCGTCATCGACGAAGGCCTTACGCCCGGCGAACGCATCGTCGTCAACCGCACGAACCAGCTCAGCGACGGAAGCCTGATCCGGATGGTCAACTAGGAGACGCAGCAATGACAAACGCACAGAACGAACGGTCCACGGACAAGAAGAATCTCGCCCGCTTCTTCCTCGAGCAGAAGCACATAGCCTGGGTCTCTCTCGCGGTTGCGATCCTCTGGGGAGCCTACGGGCTATTGAAAATGCCTCAACGTAAAGACCCGGACATTCCGGTACGCCAGGCGATGATTATCGTGCCGTGGCAAGGGACATCCGCCGAACAGGTCGAGCAACTGGTGACCAGGAAGGTCGAGCAGGCGATTGCTCTGAATCAATGGGTGACGGAGATCAAGAGCGCCTCCAGAACCGGCTCGGCCATGGTTCAATTCGAACTGGCCGAAAAGGGAACCTACGACAGAGACAAAGAACTGGATGACGTCAAGCTCAGACTTGACGCTATCCACGACCTTCCCCAAGGAGCCGGGCCCATCCTGTACATCAAGGATTTCGGCGACACCTCGGCCTTGATGCTTACAGTTGCCAGTCCGCCGGCCGATCCTGCACAGGTCGCCTGGATAAGCAAACTAGTTGAGGCACAGGTCCGGCAGGTTCGAAGTGGTTTGGGTACGCAAACTCAGACGCGGCGTTCCATTGTTGTGGTATTTCCGAAGTCTATCGACAGCGACGAAGTCGAGCGCAAGTTGACTTGGGTGACCCGGGACATGGCAGCCCAACATCTGTGTTCCGATCTGCGAGTGTTTACGGGAGCGGGGTTCACAGGAGTTGACCTGGCGACGAACCTCAGCACTCCTGATCTGCAATCGGCCTTGAGTAAGTTCGCAGATCAGAACCTGCAAACCGACGAATTTCATCCCGATGCATGGCAACCCGCGATCATCGACGATCCGGCAAACACCGCTGCTGCGCTTCAGGCTGTGGCCGGTGATAAGTACACTTATCGCGACCTGGACGACTTTACCGATACCCTTCAGCGAAGCCTCAAAACACTGCCGATCGTGGCCAAGGCAGAACGTTCCGGGGTACTTGACGAGAAGGTATTTCTGAATTTCTCGCAGGAGCGCCTGGCGCAATACAAGTTAAGGCCGGCGGATCTGTCCAGCATCCTCGCGGTCCGGAATCTGCCGGAGAGTGGACAAACGCTCAATGCGCGCGGTCGCGCGGTCAGCGTCAACACCACAGGCGAGTTCAAGAGCATCGACGATCTGCGGAGTGTAGCGATAGGCATGTCACCGAACGGAACGCCGCTTTACTTGCGCGATCTTGTGGACATCGACAGTGGATACGAGAACCCCCCTTCATTCCTGAACCGCTACACGCGCCGCGACGAAAACGGCAGATGGATTACGACACGCGCGATCACGCTCTCGATCCAGATGAAGAAGGGAGAACAGATCGGATCTTTTGGAAAACAGGTGGACGCCAATCTGGCCAGCGTCAGAAAAACATTGCCGGCCGACCTGGTGCTGGCCAGGACCTCGGACCAGCCACTGCAGGTACACGACAGCATTGAGCTCTTCAGCCACAGCTTGATCGAGGC
>JAJPHW010000117.1 GCA_021325035.1 Terriglobia bacterium | reverse complement strand
GATGGGGTTAACTCAGTTATTCTACATCATCAGGTTGGGCTCATTTTTGACCACCCGATCGAACACTATTCAAACGTAAGGTCTTTGCCGCTAGAATTCAGGAAAACGCTGTATAAACTTTCTTATGTTTTTTGGGTTTGACCTATGTAGGAGGCACCCATGAAGGGAGAAAAAAAAGAACGCTGGATGGAACTTTGCGAACAGGCCGCGAATGAGCAAGACTCCGAAAAGCTTATCGAGCTTGCCCGGGAAATAGACCGCCTACTGGAAGAAAAGAAACAACGCCTCCGCAATAAGCCTACTGGTCAAAATTGACCAGACCCGCATCGAGGTTTTGGGGGCATTATCTCCTCGCCATGAAGAAAACGCTCAGCCTTATGGAAGGGTCGTTGCCGTTCGTTGTCCCACCTGTGGTGCCAAACCAGGAGAGAAATGTGAGCTTAGTACTCGCCCCCCGCGCATCTCTCTAGACCGCGACCGTCGCTTAATCGCAAACACTAGAGCTTCAACGCACTAATTGGACACCACCGAGATCTAGCTTCGCTTTCTCCTTTTCGCTTTTTCCTGCCGGCGCTGCTTCTTCTTGCCGGGCTTAGGAGCAGGCTTGCGCAAATGAGCGGGCGTCTCTTCCCAAATGGCAAACTGGATTTTTCTTTCCACAGGATCGATGCGGTCCACTAAGACATGAATTTTTTGTCCGATCGAATAAGTCCGCCGGTTGCGTTGGCCGATGATCTCGCGCGTGGTTTCGTGGTAGGTGTAGTGGTCATCGGTGAGGCTGGCGAGCGGGACGAGGCCTTCGATAAACAGGTCGGCCAGTTCGACGAAGAATCCGAATTTTGTCACGCTGATGATGAGGCCGTCGAAATCTTCTCCCACGTGCGACTCCATAAATTTTGCTTTTTTCCATTCCATCAATTCGCGTTCGGCTTCATCGGCGCGGCGTTCGGTAAGACTGGATTCTTCCGCGATGGCATGAAGTTCCCCAGGAGGAATAGGGCCGCCAGTTGCCGCGACGGTTTCATGTTCGCGGCGTTTCGACCAGGGGGAAGCCTCGCCCGTGTGGCGCGGGCGCCTCGCCCGCGATTCCTCATCGGCTAACTCTCGTCCGGCCGTAGGGGTTCCAATCTGATCTTCAGCACCGAGCACATCTTTCAAAATCCGGTGCACAACCAAATCAGGATAGCGGCGGATGGGCGAAGTGAAATGGGTATAACTCGGCGCGGCCAGCGCGAAGTGCCCGGAGTTTTCCTCCGAATAGCGCGCCTGCTTGAGCGAACGAAGCATTAAGTAAGACACGATGCGCTCTTCCGGCTTGCCGGAGATTTTTGCGGCGAGTTTCTGATACATCCGCGGCGTGATGTGCACTTCCTTGGGAATTTCAATTTCCCGCGGGCGTTTGCCCGTCCCGTGACTGGCGCGGCGGTCAGACTTAAAGCTCATCCGCTGGATGGGCAAAGCGCCCACCCCTAGCGAATATCCAAACGCAGCAGCGAGAACTTCAAAATCATAGACGCGCTTGGCATCCGGTTTTTCGTGAATGCGATAAAGCGACGCAATGCCGCGAGTTTCGAGATGCGCAGCTACGCATTCGTTGGCAGCCAGCATGAATTCTTCGATGAGGCGGTGAGCAATGTTACGCTCGGATCGCGTAATGGTCTGCATTAGCCCGTTCGCGTCGAATTCGATCACCGGTTCGGGCAAATCGAAATCAATGGATCCGCGCTTTTCGCGCTTATGGCGCAGGATGAGCGCGAGGTCGCGCATGAGCTCAAAATTCTCGACTAATGGTGCATAGCGCCTCCGCAGGACTTCATCGCCTTCAAGCACAGCATTGACGTCCGTGTAAGTCATGCGCTCGGCGGAGCGAATGACGCCCTCGCATATCTCGTGCTGAACAACTTGACCCTGATGGTCAATTTCCATAAGGCACGACATGACGAGACGATCCACCTGCGGACGCAGGCTGCAAATGTCAGTGGAAAGCTCGAGCGGAAGCATGGGTACGGCGCGGTCGGGGAAGTACACGCTGGTTCCACGAAGCCGGGCTTCGGAGTCAAGTGCTGAACCCGGCGTCACGTAATGCGCAACGTCGGCGATGTGCACTTGCAATTCATGATTGCCATTCTCGAGTTTGCGGACAAGCACCGCGTCATCGAAGTCTCGGGCAGTTTCGCCATCAATGGTGACAATCGGGAGATTGCGAAAGTCGCGCCGTTTCTCCAATTCGCGGGAAGAAATTATGCCGGATGCGTTCTGCGCTTCGTCGATCACTTCTTCGGGAAAGCGGTGAGGCAAATGAAATTTGCGAATGATAATTTCGACATCCACACCGAAGTCGTCCGGGCGGCCCAGAACTTCGACGACTTTGCCGCGAGGATTTTGCGTGGCGCTGGGCCAGTCAGTAATTTCGACGTCCACGACAGCCCCTTCGAGATCTTTCCACTCGCTGCGTCGCGCCGCCTCATCGCCCAAAACGCGATGCCTCGATTTTTTTTCTGAAACGGCCAACGTATCCTGCGAGCCCGGAATTTCCATTCCGGGCGGAATCACGATTTCTTGAGAGATTTTCTGGTCAATGGGAGTGACGTAATTATTGCGTGCCCCAAAATGAAAAATGCCGACCACGGTCGCATGAGCACGATTGACGGTGCGCATGATGCGGCCTTCGGCCCGCCCATCAGGTTTGAAATTTGTAATTTCGACAAGGACCTGATCGCCATGCATCGCCGATCCAACCGCCGGCGGAGGTATGAAGATATCGCCACTAATCCGCGATTTCATGCGCTCATCGAGGGCGTTCCTGTCAGGTATGACAAAACCAAAGCCGTCCCGATGCATGGACAGCTTTCCTGCGACAAGGTTTTTCGCAGCTATTGCGGCCGGAATTGCGTAACGGTCGCCATCCACCTGCTTGAGCTGTCCCGTCTGGACCAGCCGCTGTAGGCTTTCGCCAAGCAGGCGGCGCTCTACGCCGTGCAATCCCAGTTCTCTGAGAAGCTGCTTAAATCCAGCGGTTTGGCGCGGCTGCTGGCCAATTTTTTTAAGAATGGCGGAATCGGGAAGCATTGTGACTTCAGGATACCTGAGCGGCACGATTGAAAGCCGCCTGCCTACTTTGAAATCTGCCCTAAACCGGAATACTCAGAAGGGCATGTTCCTAGAAACGCAACAATTTCCACACACGAAAGGCACTACGCGGAGTAAAATTCACAAAGGTCGCGGGAAATGCGGCTTTGAGACTGGAAATTCATAGCACAGGAGAGGATTTTACCCATGTGGAAGCCAACTAATCAGCCAACGCCCCCTGCTGGCCGGCCCAATGAGCCCGAGCGCCCCGCCGCTCCGACTCCGGTGTCTTCATCATCCATTTCATCTTCACCGGAGCCAGCGTCTGCTACGCGTCCGGTGGCAACCAGCACGGCCGACCAGGCAACCATCGGAAAGTCGCTCGTCATTAAGGGCGAAGTCAGCGGGTCGGAATCTTTATACATTGACGGACGGGTCGAGGGCTCCATCAATCTCGCTGGCAATCGCGTTACGGTCGGGCGCAACGGAATCGTCGCAGCCAACATCAATGCGCGCGAAATCGTTGTGCTGGGCAAAGTCCGCGGCAATCTGACCGCGAGTGATCGGGTGGACATTCGCAGCGACGGATCTCTGACCGGCGATGTGGTCGCAGCTCGCATCTCCATCGAAGATGGAGCGTTCTTTAAGGGCGGTATTGACATCCGCAAAGCCGGACAGAAAGTCAACGGCGAGGAAGTCAAGGCTGTCCCCGCGTCGGCGCCCGAGACGGTTGCAGCGCGCGCCTAATAATTTTAGGCGGGAAAATTGGCGGAATTTCTCCTCTTTGAGTTGGCTTGGAGAATTCCGCCTCAATTTTTGCCCGGCGAAGCCTTGAAATTGCGGTTGCGCAGATCGCGTAAAAGATGCGAACGAGTCAGCCAAAGTCCGCCAGCGGAAAAAGCAGCCCAGGTCAAGGTCACCAGACCAAGCGTTTCGAAATCTGCGCGGCGGCTGCCATTCACCATGACGGCACGCGCCACAAAGTAACTCAAGCCGCCGCCAACCAGAGCAATGCCTCCAGCCTTGAATAATTCCTCCCACGGCAGCTTCCACGTATTCACTAATTTTCGGCGGTGCAGCAGGATGGCCATGGCGAGTGTATTGGCGAGAATGCCCAAATCTGAGGCAATTGCCAGCCCCGTTGCCGAAAGCGTGTGAAAGAGGAGCGAATACACCGGAATGGATGCCAGCGTAATAATGCTGCTGGCCACCATCGGAGTCAGTGTGTTGCCAGCCGCGTAAAAGGCGCGGGAATAGAGCGCCTGTGCCGACCAGAATGCCAGCGAAAGCGAAAACCAGAAAAAGTAAACTGCCGTTTGCTCTGTGTCGGAAAAAGTGAAGCGCCCGCGGCGATAGACCAAATCAATCAAAGGCAGAGACGTTGCCATCATTAACGCAGTCGCGAGGAATGACGCCGCTAATACGCGATAGACGCTGCCGTTCACCGCGTCTTCAAATTCTTGTTTGCGCTTCTCACCAAAAAGCCGCGCAAAAAATGGCATGGACGCCTGCCCCGTTGCTTGTCCGAGAACAGAAATCGGCACAGCAAACAAGCGCTTGGCATAGTTCAGTCGCGTGATTTCCCCGATGCCGCTGGAAGCGAAGTGGCGAAGGATCCAATCGTCCGCGCTGACCAGAGAAACTCCGAGCATCAGAGGAATTGAAAGCCGCACCCATTCTCGAAAGGCAGGATTGCTGGTCTCAAATGAAATGCGATAACCCGTACCCGCGCGATGAGCGCCGATGGCATTAATTAAGAATGGCCCTACAAAGCTGCCCGCCAACGCGCCGTATGCCAGTGACGAAATACCGTAGCGGTGTGAGAGCACTACACCGCCCAGAATGATGAAGCCGTTATAGAGAAGCGGCGCGAACGCCGGAAATAGGAACATTCGCCGCGAAAGCAACACCGCAGAAACCACCCCGCCGACATAAAAAAAGATCTGCGATGGCAAAATAATGCGCGTCAAATGCACACATAGATCAAGCTGGCTCGGACTGAATCCGCTGAACATCCATCGGGAAATCGGCCGGGTGAAAATTTCAGTCAGCAAAACGCCAAAGCCAAGCACAACCGTCATCACGGTGATGATGATGGAAAAAGTTTTCTGTGCATCTTCTTCGCGATTGTCGGCAATAAATCGCGTATAGATAGAAACGAATGTAATCGAAGCCGTTCCACCGGCGACGATGTAATTCAGCCAGTCCGGAATCGTAAAGCCGGCAACATAGGCATCAGTGGCCGGGCCTGCGCCGAACGCCCATGCGATGTAAGCTTCGCGTAGGTAGCCAATCACCCGCGAAAGCATCACCGCAGACATCAGCAAAACCGTGGCAGAAAATGCGCTGTGCTGATGCGAGGGCCGGAAAACGCGCAAAAATCTATTCATGTCCGCTGATTTACGCAGATAAACGCAGATGGGATTTCTTGTCGTTACTGAACACCATTCGCCGTATTCTTGGCGCGGGCCCAAAATTTAATAATAGGCCTACTTCGATTTGGGATGCTTTTAGATAGTTCAATAATTGCGCCTCGTGAGCGCCTTCAATATTTCTCGCCACTTTTAATTCTACGATGACGGCATCCTCCACAATGAGGTCGGCGCAAAAGTTACCCACCCCATGACCTCGAAACCAAACTGGCAGAGGATGCTGGCGGGTCGCCCGGATTTCCTTTTGCGTCAGTGCAATTATCATCGCTGCCTCATAGACACTCTCCAGAAATCCGAATCCTAGTTCGTTATACACGTCGTAAAAGACTTGAATAATTGCCTGAGTAAGTTCCTGGTGCTTATAGCTCT
>JAJPHW010000063.1 GCA_021325035.1 Terriglobia bacterium | reverse complement strand
TTCAAATATCCGGAAACCTACATCATTGATCGCGATGGTATTGTTCGCCGCAAATTCATCGGCGCAGTGGAATGGGGCCAGCCGGAAATTGTGGAGTATTTAAAGCGCCTGGCGTCGTAGTTATTTCTAGGCCGCAGCTATTTCGAGATGGAAACTGCCAGAGCTTCCTGAAGAGCGGGCTGGAAATTTTGCCGCACGTCTGCATCTTCCTTTGGCAGAAGAAAGGAAGCTTCCTCGCGAGCAGAAGCAATCTGCAAGACTTGATCGTCATTTCCCTTCTCGCTTCCAGCTAAAGATTCTGACTTCGCCAGCGAAGCATAGATCAGGCGATCCGGAAAATGTTTGCGCTTTAAAAACATGCCGTAGTTGTACCAGTCCGTAGCTTCCGATTTTGGATCACCCAACTCCGCATCGAGTTTCAACGCCCGTTGATAGAGGGCCAACGCTTCTTGCGTTTTTCCTTCATTCGCCTTCAAAGAAGCCAGCGTGACGCTGGCGAAGCTGTCAAATTTCTTTTCGTCAGATTCAGCAGCAATCTTCTCAGCCAACTCGTAACTACTCTCGGCGTCGGTTATTTTATGCAAACGCATTTGGCAATCCGCCAGTTGCAAAATCACCGGAACGATCTCAGTTGCGGGCGGACGATTTTCTTTTCCTTGGGCTGCAACTTGTTCAAGATATGCACCATAGTAACGCATCGCCTGATCTAATTGATTTTCTCGCTGAAGCTCTTGCGCTAGATAAAGCTTCGCCTGCATTTGAGAAGGATCTGCCGACAGCGCTTGCTGCCAATCTTTGACGGCAACATCAGGATGCCCTAGTTCTGCCGCCAACATTCCATGATTTGCCAATAACATCGCATCGGATGGCGTACGCTTTAGGCACATCGAACTCAAGGCATATGCTTCTTGAATTTTTTGATGTTGAATCAGGAATTTAAGCAGTGAATCGCGTTTTTCTTTATCTGCCGGGTTGGCGCGCACTGCCTCAGTCCAAGCCTCTACGGCTGCATCTGCGTCACCCAGTTCCAGTTCTTTTTTTGCAATGCGCGATTGCAAAGAGCTGTCATACGAGTCCAACGCTGCGGCAACTCTCAGGTTTTCGAGATTCTCACGGTGTAAAGCCAGGTAATACCGCGCTTGATCAATGCCTGCCAAAGCGAATAGTACGCAGGCAGCCGCGATACGCAGCCCACGCGCGCCAGAGGAGTAGCCGACTATCCAGCGTGCTCCATTGGCGACATTCGATTGGACTTTCGTCGCTGCGGCTTGCGAATTCAATAATAGCGAAGCAATGCGCCCATCGCGCAATTTCCAAATCGCGCCATCGAGGATGAAGTGGTGAATGTTCACCAGCGCAGTAAAGATTAGAAAGCTGGCCGTAAAGTCGTAATGGAATAGCTTGCTCGCCAGCCACGGGCCGGGGATAAACAATGCAATCCCTCCAGCAACCAGTACCGCAAAATAGGCAAACGGATGCCAGGTCGCTGTTTTTTTGCCCAGCGCTTCACGGCGTGCGTAATAACTGGTGATCCATAAGTACTGCGCCGAGTGCATGATCGCCAATACGCCGTTGCTATAGCGGCTCTGCGGAATTTGCAGGCCTTTGGCAAATGAAAGAACCGTCGGCAGCAAAAACCACAAGAATTGTGTCGAGAACAGGGTAAGCGCTGGAATCAACGGCTTCCATCCCGTTTGACTGGGCAAACGACGAAGGCCAAAAACTGCGCATCCGAGAAATGCGAACCCTAAAGTTGCGATTGTGATGTCGCCAATGTGCACGGGAATGCCCAGCGAACGGAACATTGGATCCTGCGACACTCCCGTATGAAAATTCACAAACAGAACCAGATAAGAAAGCAGGAATGTGCTGTGCAGGGCACGTCGTTCTGCATCCGTCGGGGATGCGCCTGCGCGGCGCGCAAACATCATGAATAATCCGTAGTTCTGCCCGCTGTAGTGCCAGGGACTCCATGTGAGATACAACGTGAAGATCCACGGCAGCGCGCTGAACCAATAATGTGATAGCAAAAGAGTTACAAATATGAGCCCTGTAATGTGGACCGTGAATATTCGGTATTTCTCGAAATCTTCGCGCGTGTGATAGGCCCGATAGATCGTCGCCATGTAATGAGGAAAATTAAAGAACAGCGCCAGGGCGTAGAACGCAACCGACCATGCCAAAGTGCTAGAGTCGGCAACAAAATATGTGAGCAACAGCAAAGGTGCCGACCAGGCCCCGCATCCGACGATCAAATCGAGCGCAGGATTGTAAATCCACAAGTTGCGGTTATTTACGTTCGCGATAACACTGTTTTTCATGGTTTGCGATAAAGCTAAATTACGGGGCTTCTCACTGAATTATAAGTAGGATTCCGTGAACAACAGGTACTCCGAAGTGAATGTCTGAAAGTAACTACGCCTCTTTTACAATTCAAGAGTGAAAAATTGGGATGCAATTATTATCGGCAGCGGCATCATTGGATTGTCGCTGGCGCGCGAACTGCACAAATCATCTTTGAAAGTGCTGGTATTGGAACGAGGACAACCGGGTCGTGAGGCGTCCCACGCGGCCGCAGGAATGTTGGCCGATGGCGCCGAGATTCCACCTGCTCTCCGAGAACTGGCCACATTAAGTGCCCGCCTCTACCCGGAATTTGCTTTTGAGGTGCACGACGAATCCGGCATTAATCCAGACTTGCGCGATTTCGGAACGATTTGGATCCCCGGTGAACAGCCCCTTGACGTGCCCAGCGCTGCGCTTACTCAGTCGCAACTCGCTGAAATCGAACCTGCTCTTAGCATGCAGCGTCATGCTGCCTACTTGCTGAAAGAGCGCAGTGTAGATCCGCGTGCCCTGACGGAGGCATTGTGGAAAGCCGCCAAACATCGTGAGATTGATATATCAACCGGAGTGGAAGCGCGAACTATTCTGACAGAGAATGGCGCGGCGACTGGAGTACAGGCCAACAAAACTGAATATCATGCCAAAGTAATTGTGAATTGCGCAGGAGCGTGGGCGGGAGAGATTCTTCCCTGCCCGATTCCAGTTCGACCCGTAAAAGGTCATATGCTGAGTGTGATCGACGGGCCCAAATTAAAGCATGTCATTCGCAGCTCAGAGGTCTATCTCGTGCCACGCAGCGATGGCCGAATCGTGATTGGATCAACGCTTGAGGAAGTCGGATTCGACAAGCGGGTGGATGCGGAAATTATTCAGCGCCTTTATCGCTCTGCCATCGAGCTTGTACCGGAATTAAAGAAAGCGCGGATCCATGAATCCTGGGCAGGGTTGCGGCCGGGGACGCCGGATGATCTTCCCATCTTAGGGAAGACTGAAATCAACGGATATTTCGTTGCAAGTGGACACTTCCGCGACGGCATTTTATTAGCGCCGGTTACGGCCCAAATAATGTCCCAATTAATCACTGATGGAAAAACTGATTTAGATATCGCAGCTTTCTCGCCCCAGCGTTATTCGTAACGCAGCGCTTCAATGGGATCGAGACGCGCAGCTTTGATAGCCGGCAGCATTCCGCTGACAATTCCGACGAAACTCAGAATCGCCGTGGACCAAAGCAGAGTTCCGCCATCAATCAGAAGATGGATATCGCCCTCGCTCGCGTTTTCTTCAAATGCGCTCCAGAGCGTCAGCGACCCAACCGACCACGAAACGAAATAAGCAAGCACTACACCCAACAATCCGCCAAGCGCGGTAATCACCAGCGCCTCCGCGAGAAATTGGAAAAGAATATGCCAGCGGTGGGCGCCGAGGGCCTTTTCCACTCCAATTTCCCGCGTGCGCTGCGTCACCGACACCAGCATAATATTCATCAGCCCCACGCCACCAATTCCCAGCGTAAGCAAACCGATGAAACCCAGGAGAATTTTGATTCCGGTTGTAATGACGTTCAAGTCTGCAAGGTCCGCGAATACGTCAAAAACAAATACGGCACGATCATCTTTTGGATTGAAGTTATGGTGAAAGGCCATGGAATCGCGGATGGCCTTCACCACTTTAGCGTGATCGCCTTCATACTCCATGACGATGGCGCTCAGGTGATACGTGTCCGTCAAATCGCTCATCGCGCTGTAGGGCACATAAATATGGGTGTTGAGATTGTCGTCACTGTTGTTAATGACGTGTTTGAGCACCCCAACAATCTGGTACGAGATACCATCCACGCGTAAGCTTTCGCCGATGGCGTTCTGGCCTGAAAAGAGTTTCTTCTTTATGTCCGCGCCAATAAATGCAACTCGTGTATGAGTAAAATCATCGGCTTCGCTGAAGGATGTGCCTTCGGCAAATTCCATTTTGCGCATGCGTGGATAGTTCGCATACACGCCACTAACAGCGTAAAGCCCACTGCGTGTGCCGTAACTCACATTGCTATTTTGCTTGGCCACTTCCGGTGAAATTCGCTTCAGCAGCGGAACTTCATTGCGGATGTAGTCGAGATCATTGATGGTAAGTTTGACCTCGCTACCCGCTTTCGTTCCACCAGCCTGCAAGGAAGTTCGTCCAGGGAAAACAAAGACCAGATTTGTTCCAAAGGATCGGAATGCCGCCCAGAGTCCCCGCTCAAAACCGGAACCATAAGCCAGCAAAAGCACAACCGTTGCGATACCCCAAGCCATGCCCAACATCGTAAGCAGGGATCGGCGTTTATTATGGCGAAGCGCTTCGTAGGCTTGCGTGCCGAGATCGCGAATCATAAATTACTCCTGCCTCAAGGCTTCGACTGGCGCCATCAATGCCGCCTGCCTCGCTGGGTAAAGCCCGGCAGCAATTCCCGCAATTGCCAACGACAAAATGGCAGCTGCCGCCGATGATGGAACAAGTTGCGGCGTGTCAAAACCTTCTGGCGAAGGCAACATGCCCAGCAACGTCATAAAACCGCTTGCCAGCAATAACCCGATGCCGCCACTGAAGAGAGTAAGAAACATCCCTTCGACAAAAAACTGCGTCAGGATGTTGCGGTGCGTTGCGCCTAATGCTTTGCGCAAGCCAATTTCGCGAGTTCGCTCGCTCACCGAAACGAGCATGATATTCACAATGCCAATTGCGCCCAACCCAAGCGTGACAACGCCAACCACCCCGAGAAAATAGTCCATCGCATTGAAAATCTTGTCCACGCGTTGAGAATTTTCAATTGTGTCCCAGTCTTCGAAGGCATCTTCCAATTTCGGGTCAAAGCCATGGCGGCGCGCAATAATGTCGTGGATTTCTTGTTTGGCAATCAGATGGTCGGCTTTATTTATGGGCCGATAGTTCAAAAAGCTGATGGCGTTTTCGGCGCTGTCTTGTTTGAGGCGGAACAAATCGCGCATGGTGCCAATGGGGATAAAAATTCGAGCATTCGTGCCGTTGTTGCCATCCTGCCCCACTTTAGAAAGCACGCCGATCACATCGAATCTGATTCCATTCAACAAGATCGTCGAGCCAACCGCTGGGCGTCCCGGAAACACGTTTTTTAGCAACTCCCAGCCAACGATGGCTACGCGGCGGCTTTGCGCGTTGTCTTCGTCATTAAACCAACGCCCCGGCCCAACGGGAACATTTCGAATGTCGTTGTAAGAGGGCGCAACTCCAAACACTTGCCCGTTCGTCGAACCGTAATCACTTACGGCGCGAATGTCTTCGCGGTTTAGGACCGGTGATACCGCGCGCAGTGTGTTCGCTTCGTCACGAATCGCAAGATAATCGTCATAGGTAAAGTAGTAGGTTTGACCAGATAGAGAACTCCCTGCAACTGCAGGGATGCGGCCAGGGAAGCTGAACATAATATCCTGGCCGAGGTTGGCCAGCTGTTTCGCCTGCCCGCTTCGGAAACCTTCACCTAGTCCTACCAGCAGTAGCAGCGAGCCCACGCCCCAGGCAATGCCAAACATGGTCAGAAATGAGCGCAGTTTGTGCGCCCACAAGGTGGCCAATGATTGCCGGACAATTTCGGTTAGATTTCGCATATGTTTTGCGCCCCATGCCACCGGGGAGACGACATGGGGCTTAATACCGGCCGCTCGGGTGGTCTCAAGTCCCCTGCGTCCGTCTTGGATAGATACGTAAGGATCCGGGTGTGAGTTCCACAAACGCCGCATATAAGCGTTTGACCACGCGTTTCCCAATGGGATAGAGCTTGTTATGTAAAAAATTGTAAGGACTTACCTTGCTGAGTCCCTATTCTCTATGAGACTTCTTTCCCTATTCGTGAGCACAACAATTTCGCAACAATGCCTGTTATGCGTGATAAATTTTTAAGAAGTTGCTGCCCTTGCTCCCAGGAGATTTCATGTCCCGTCCTTCCACACCTGTTCTTGCGCTGTTCCTGTGCGTATTTTCAATGGCGTCTGGTGCTCAAACAGGCGTTCCACCATTACCCAAAGTTGTATCGGTCACTTCGCTTGGAGTTGTGAAACAAAATCCGGTCATTTATGGCCGTGACGGCACGTTTAGCGCATTAGTACAGGGCAAGTCTGTCTGGACTTTCGGCGATACACCCATGTCCCTTCCGGGCAAACTAGGAAATCATTGGGACGACAATTCCCTCTCGTGGGCCGACAATCTCGATGCTTCAAAAGGCATTAACCTGAACCACGACCTTCTCGACAATACTGGAGCGCCAGCAGAGTACCTGCCCTATCTTCCGTGGGAGGCTGAATACAACTACAAACACGACAACAATCACTGCACGGTGAAACCATGCGGCGCTGAGTTCGCCATGTGGGATGGCCCGGTCGTGGATGATCCCGCGCGGAATCGAACTCTGTTTTATTACTATGAGCTTTATCGCGGTGTCCCCGGCATGCAGGGCTGGGACACAGTCGGAACGGGCATTGCGGTTTATACCCCGGGGCTAGGCATCACTCGGCCAATTGAGAATCCCAACAGCCGCACCCCCACTTTAATGTGGGGCCCAAACGACGAAGCCTTCAATAGCGGAGCCGTGGTGGCCAACGACATTTTGTACTCCTACGGATGCATCGGCGGCTTTCTTGTCGATAACTGCCAAGTCGCGCAAGTTCCGCTAGCCGATGCATTAGACATCACGAAGTGGACCTACTACGCCGGCAACAATCAATGGAGTACCAACCCGAAAGATGCAGTTACCATTTTCCAGGGCGGCGCCGCGGCAAATCAGGTTTTTTACAACCCCTACCTTGGCGTGTATATGAACATCTACAATCCGGCGCTGAATAACGATATGTACTATATGGTTTCCTACACTCCGTGGGGGCCGTGGTCGCAAGGTCAGCTTTTATTCAAAGGCGAGAATCCTACAAAAGGAAGCGTGAATTACACCGGGCAAGCGCATGTGGAGTTTGCTCAAAATAATGGTCAGATTCAGTATGTAACCTACGCCCATCCGACGGGATTCTTGAAAGAAGATCTGCCATTAACCCAGGTAGTTTTCGGCAAGCCGTAGGATTTATACCGGGGTAGAACCCTGCGAAAAATCGGGCGACTTTCAGGCTTTGAAACCGCAGTAACGGTTACTTTCTGGAATATATGCGCTAAAGAATCTACCCATTGGCCCTTTGCGCGTCATATACTAATGTCTTGACCCCAAAATATTCCATAGTCGTTCCCCTGCACAACGAGCAGGAAAACGTTCCCGACCTCTATGATCGCCTGAAAGCAGTCATGGAAGCAAACGGGGAAACGTTCGAGATTGTTTTGGTTGACGATGGCTCTCGCGACCATACCTTCAATCTTTTGCGCGAAATTACGGCTATTGACAGCCGGGTGACGGTCGTTCGACTGCGGCGTAACTTCGGTCAGACCTCAGCCTTGGCAGCAGGCTTCGACCACGCCCGCGGCGAATACATCATCGCCATGGATGGCGACTTGCAACACGACCCTGCCGACATTCCAATATTCCTCGAAAAGATTGCCGAAGGCTATGACATTGTCAGCGGATGGCGCAAAGTACGCATTGATAACTATTGGTTGCGCCGCTTCCCATCACGCTGCGCCAATTGGTTGATGGCAAAGTTAAGTGGTGTAGATATTCATGACTTCGGAACAACGTTTAAAGCCTATCGCCGCGAAATTCTAGAGCAGGTGCCGTTGTACGGTGAATTGCACCGTTTCATCCCTGCGTTGGCATCCTGGCATGGGGCGTCTATCTGCGAAGTCCCGATTCGCAATGTCAACCGTGAGCGAGGCGTTTCGCACTACGGAATCTCGCGTACCTTCCGGGTCTTTTTTGACCTCATCACGATTCGCTTCTTGTTGCGTTATCTTTCGCGACCGTTGCACTTCTTTGGAACTGTCGGGATGTTAAGCATCATGGCTGGAACCGGCGTGACTGGGTGGTTGCTAGTCGAGAAATTTCTGCACAACGCTTCTGTCATGACGGCGCACGGCCCACTCATGATTTTTGCCGCAGTTCTTTTACTGGCGGGTCTGAACCTTCTGGCCGTTGGCCTTCTTGGCGAGATGCAGGTACGCCACTATCACGAACCTACTCGACGCGCCCCCTACTCTATCGAACGCATTCTTCGCGCCCAGAGCAGCGAAGAACACAGCGTCTCCGAATAAATAAAGGCGGACATTCCTGTCCGCCCATTTCTTCAGCCTTTACGCATTCGTATTTAGCTTTCTGCGAATAAAGGCATAGTTCAGCCCTGGCAATGGATTGAACGATTTTGCCTTCGCGAAATACTCCTGCGATTTGGCTTTATCGCCCTGCCCTTCATAGGCCTGTCCTAAGCGATACAAGTTGTACGGATTCTGCAAATTTGCCTGTTGCAACTCCGAAACTGCGGTCGAATAATCTTTGGACGCCAGCGCGATCCGCCCCAGAATCTCGTGCTCTTGCTGGACCTGTGCAGGATTATTCGACGACTCCGCTCCTTTGCGGAACTCGTCTGCACGCATTTTGGCTGCCGCCAAATCTTTCTTGCCGATGGCAACTGCCGCCTCGTTGAAGTGATGCAACAATGCAAAATTGTCTTTGAATTCCTGCGATTGAGCCGAACTGTCGATCATTTGAAAGGATGTATCGAAACTCTTAGCTGCGCCGGCGTAATCCTGTTTGGCCAGTTGGATATTACCTTCAGCCTGCAAGTCTGCCGCCATTGAAACCACGTCGTTCTTCTTTTGCGCAACAGCATACTCTTTCGCCATCGCCTTCAAAGCATCGTCAAATTTACCGCTATCGGAAGCAACCACCGCCATTCCGAAATAAGCCGTCCGCAATTCGCCGTCGCTGCGCGCCCGGTCAGCCATAGTTTGCAGTTCCGCATTGGCATCCTCCGGCCGGTTCAGATACATGTAATCGGCAGAAAGGCCAAAGTGTGATGCCGCAAAGTGCGGATCCATGGAAAGCGCCTTGTGGTATTCGACAATCGACTCATCGAACTTCCCTTCCTTCAGCAGAAGCTCAGCATATGAATCGTAAGGATTGGGATCGTTGGGAATCAGCAGAATATATTTTTGGAAGGCCTGCTCGGCGTTGGCATATTCTTCACGCTGCCGGTACGTATAGCCGAGCTGATTGTAGGTTGCAGAAAAATCGGGCGCGATTTCAGTCGCCTTCTTGAGATGCTCGACCGCTTTATCCAAATCCTGAATTGCAAAGTAGTAGGTACCAAGCGCCAGTTGCGCACGTTCATCGTTGGGATATTCGGCAACCGCCTTTTCGAGATAATCCTTTTGCTTGACGGCATCGCCGTTGTTTGCCGCCTGCGCTGCGAGAATCAGCAATCTCTCGCCATCAGAAACTTTATCCGATAAATTCACAGCATTCTGTAAATGCTCCGTAAACTCTTTCGCAGTCGGCGAACTGTTCGCGCGATACAGTTCGGCGGTTGCAAATGTCGAGTCCAGTGAGATTGCTCCGTCGAAGTGTGCCAGCGATTCGTGGGCCAGCAATTTGTCGGATAGGTCGCGACCTAACAGAAATTCCTTGCGCGCTTCTTCAGATTTTGTGGTGACTGGAATTTTTCCGTTGTCTGACGAAGCCGCAACGCTCGTTTTGTTGCACGCCGTCCAAACAAACGTGCTCGATGCAATGAACGCACTGCACAACACCAACTTCCAATTCTTAACAGACGTATTCTGGCTAAGCATGGGCCGCCTCCGTGAGATGTCTTCGTTAGAGCTAGACCGGAAGCAAAAAACTCGGATAGCGGGATAAGTTGTAAAAAGAAGTGAACGCATAACAGAAACTGTTATGCGTTCGAAATGACGAGCCTATTTACCAAACGCTTCTTTGTTGACAACATACGGCATTTTGGTGAGATCGCCGCCATAGTTGCCTTCGAGAACGTCAATCATGCCTTGGGCACATCGTCCAGCCATGCCCTTGTTGGGATCGGTCGAGAGGCGTGTAATCTTCCCGGCGCTAGCAAAGTGCGGAAGCAAGCGGCAACGATCTTCAATCGCAGGATCCCGCAAAGGCGAGTCGGTGGCCAGCGGCTCTTTTTCGTAAACATCGAGCGCAGCACCGCCAATCCAATTTTCTCGAAGAGCCTTGGCCAGAGCGGGTTCATCCACAACCGGCCCACGTGAGGTATTAACCAGAAACGCCGTCGGCTTCATCTTACGTAAATTAGTCTCGTTGAAGAGATGATATGTAGGGGCATCACTCTCGCCCTCCCGTAGCAAGGGCACGTGCACACTCACAAAATCCGCCTGCGCCAGAGCTTCGTCGAGCGAAACATACTTAATCCAGGTCTTCTCGCGCTGAATGCCGCGCGCATGACGCAAATCCATCGTCTCCTGAATGGCTTTGACGTAGTCATGGTTCTGATATGCCGGATCGTAACAGAGGATGTTCATATCGAAACCAGCACACTTCTTAATCATGGCCAAACCGATACGCCCGGTACCGATAATGGCAATCGTTTTGCCAGTAACTTCATCGCCGAGAAAAGGCAGATAAGGATGCCAAAATCCCCATTTGTTTTCGCGGGTGAGATGCTCGGCGGTCCAAAGCTTCCGGGCAAGATCGCCAAGCATGAAGAAGGCAAACTCCGCAGTTGCCTCCGTCAGAACATCGGCCGTATTCGTGAAAGGTATTTTGTATTTATTCGCGTCCGCGCGATTAATGTTGTCGAATCCAACCGCAATCTGTGAAATGACTTTGAGGTTGCCTTTGCCAGCCTCAAAAACTTCCGCATCAATTGTGTCGCGGAGGGTAGTAATCAGGCCGTCAATACCAGATTTCACTTTTTCGATGATCAGGCTCTTCGGCGGTGCTTCGGGTTGAGGATAGACCTCGACTTCATATCCTCGGTTGCGCAGCAGGTTAATCGATTCCCCAATATCGCAGGTAGCAAAAACGCGGAATTTATTTGGCATGATTTTTAGAAATTGAGAATATTAAAACTTCCAGCGTGTCGCCGTTGTCGGAAACTTCTTTTCTAAGAGGCCGAAGACAACGCCTGGTTGAATACAATAAATCGGCGATTCCATCGCACTCACATCCACTTTATATTTCTTCCTGTAGACCTTTGCGATCTCAGCCAGTTTTTTGCTGTCAACGAGTTCGTTTGCGATACCCTCAACGATTACAGCTTCTTTCGAATTCTCTGAGCAAACCACACAACGAGGATTCGTTGCTAAGTTTCGCGCCTTACGAGTTTGGCGGCCGGTGCTGAAATAAAAGGCATTCTGCATCCATACACCCCAAACTGGCATTACATGTGGGCTTCCATCCGGCCGGACGGTTGCCACCCAATACTGATGGCTCTTGCCCATTCGGTCGCTGGCCCACTTCCACGGCAACATTCCTTTCTTGCTTTTGCTGATGCCGTAGTCAGGAATGTCAGGCCGTGATGCTCTCGGTGCTTTCATACTCGAAACAACCCTCAAATACTTGTCATTCCGAATCCGCTTAAGCGTTGAGGAATCTGCATTTCGTGGCCTTTAAAGATTCTTTTTCGTCCATTCATCCACGCGGTCTAGTGCAATGGTCAGGTTGTCGAGCGAATTGGCGATGCTAAAACGCAAATAACCCTCACCGTAATCGCCGAAGGCTGTGCCAGAAAGACACGCCACGCCTGCTTCTTCAAGCATGGCATCGGCAAGCTTCTTCGACTTCCAGCCGGTTTTCGTGATGTTGGGGAAAACGTAGAACGCACCTTTCGGCGTACGGCATGAAAATCCCTTAATGCGATTGAGCCGGTCCACGACCACATCGCGCCGGCGATGGAACTCTTCGCGCATGTGATCCACCGAACTTTGGTCGCCCTGTAGGGCTTCCACACCAGCAATCTGCGTAAAGCTGGCCGTGCAGGAATTGGAATTGGTCATCAGGCGCGTAATATGCGTCGCCAAATCGGCACGCATAACGCCGTAGCCCATCCGCCATCCCGTCATCGCGTAAGTCTTGGAGAATCCGTCAAGCAGAATCGTCCGTTCCTGGAATCCCGGAACCGACATCATTGAAAAGTGCTCTCCGTCGAAGATCAGGCGGCAATAAATTTCATCGGACAGAACCATGATGTTGCGATCGCCAATGACTTCCGCGATGTCGCGAATCTGACTCCGATCAAGAACTCCACCCGTAGGGTTGTGTGGCGAATTCAAAATGATTAATTTCGTGCGGTCCGTAATCAACGATGCCAGTTCGTTCACGTCAAAGCCAAAATCTCGCTCCTCGCGCAACTTGATGGGTACGGCCCTTGCCCCGACATAATGAATCATGGATTCATAAATCGGGAAGCCGGGATTCGGATAGATCACTTCATCGCCGACATCGGCCAGCGCAAGAATCGTGAAGAAAATAATTGGTTTACCGCCGGGGACGACGACAACCTCTTCACTCTTCACTTCTACTTTGCGAGTCCGGCTGACTTCTTCCGCTATGGCTTGGCGTAATTCCGGCAGTCCGGCGGAGGGGCCGTAGTGGGTCCATCCCCCTCGCAGCGCCTTTACACCGGCATCCACAACATTTTTGGGAGTGTCGAAGTCGGGTTCGCCGATCTCCAGATGGATGATGTTCTTGCCCTGCCGTTCAAGGGCCCGGGCTTTATTAAGGACTTCAAAAGCTGTTTCCGTACCGAGACGCGACATGCGCTCGGCCAAGCGAAGTTCGTGCTGGATGGCTTTTTGCATAATGAGGGTAAGACAAAACGTTTTATTATAACGCTGAAATGTGACGCTGGTTCATCGCCAGTGCCCAAATTGCCACCACGCAACTTTTTGATGGATGGCGGGTTTCCAATGTTAAGGTGAATAACACAATGCGAACGTACCGTCTGGTCCCAAACTTATTGGCGCTTTCCTGCATTCTAATTTTCCCTATTGCTTCTGCGTTTTCACAGAGTGCTCCTCCGCCCGCTACACCGGCACAAGTTGCTGGCGATGGCACAAAAAGCATCGGCGGCAAATGGATGGAAACCGCATCTGTCGAAGAAAAAATGACCGGTAAGCAGCGCATCCAGTTCGAACTCGAAGCGGATAATTTCCTTCGTGGCGCCGAAGCGCGGCCCCGGATCATTCTGTTTTGCGTGGGTGGCAAGCTAAAGCTGGGCGACTTTCGCCCCAATGTGCGCCTGGCACCCCCCAACCGTATGAGCTTCGGCGGGCGTCCGCGTCTCAAAGTGATGGTCCGCGTGGACAACACTCACTACAACAAGAATTGGGATTGGGTGAACGGCGACTTCCTCGCCATGGACGAAGACACCGTCCGAAAACTTATCAAGTCATCCATCTTCAAGGTCCAGATTGATACGCCCCAGGGAGTACAGATTGCCGAGTTCTCGACGGGTGGGCTTAATCTTGCCATGGTTAAGCAGGATTGCAGCTTAAAGCCCCTAGGACATAGCTACTAAGTTTTTTCTGGAATTTCCAAAGGTACGCGCCAATCCCGGGCCGAGGCATGGCCCGCAGCTATCCAGCCGACGCGCGTAAGAAGAGAGCCAGCTACCGCAGAAGCAGCCGCGGCGCGACGTAGTTTACGAGACCCCGTCAGGATGCTCAGAGTCCTTAAAGCTAATGGCACCGGCCCTGAAAGCAATCCCCCAGCGCGAACGATCCCACCTGAAGTTCCATACTTAAGGGGGCGATTTGCCAGGGTCTGCTGCGATTCGATCCTCCAGCCCTCATAACATTCAAACGCCGCCGCACCTAAACCGAGGGCCTGTAACGCACGGCTTTTATCATTGCCCATTAACTCCAGCAACCCGACAGCGGCGGATAATCCGGACATGCCAAAGTGTACCGGCAATTCACCCGCATGTTCATTCCATGTCGGAATCGTTGTCGCACCCAGCAAAACACCCGTGTAATTGGAAAACGGCAAACCGAAGGCCAAAGACGCTAACTGCCCGGCATTTTCGAGTATGCGCATCGGCAACGATGGTCCGTATTTTTGTTGGATAAAGTCGGCAAATGCGGTTGCAGCGGCACCGCCGGAAAATCCCATCAGCGTCCACGACCCGACTGACATCGGGCTCTGCGGCTTGAACACACGTAGCATATTGATGAAGCGCTCAGGCCGTCCTAAATCCGCAATCAGCAATGGCGGCGAGATGACTGAGCCCGCAGCAGCAATCCAGCGGGCGTCGCGGACCAACTTTCGATCAGCACCCGTGTAATTTGCGACTGCGCCGATGATTGCCGCAGATGCCGAAGCTCCACCGGCGAAGAAATACAGCGGAATCTCCCAAGTCCAGGAAGGTTCCTTCAGCAGCGGAATCCCATAATAGCCGGTTTCAGGAGATGCCAATGGAAATGGCGCGCCGGAGATACGCATCCCCTGCGACTGGATTTTGCCCTCGCGCTGGGCCTGGTTCCGGATCTCGACTAGCTTGCGCTCGCTATCTGCGTCGGGAGTGCGTCCGCTCACGAGTCTCCCCTTCCGCGATCGGCAAGAAACGCCAGCAACGCGCCGCCCAGCAGCATGGCCGCGCCCATCGCCGAAGCCTTCCATGCTTTCTTCATATGCACCGCCGGAGTCTGCGGATTCGGGGGCAGATTGTAGCTCTTCGGATCGCCCCGCACGATGAACATTGCATGTGTGTGTCCAACGCTGGTATTCGACGCGTCATAAAAAGTCGCGTCTTTCATGCCACGCTGCTGCAACTCCTCCATTCGCATCTCCGCCGTCACCCGCAGCGATTCAATCTCGCCAAATTTAATGGACTCTGTCGGGCATGCCGTCGCGCACGCCGGCTTCAATCCCACTTTCTGCCGGTCATAACAAAACGTGCATTTGAACGCCCGCCCATCATCTGGATTCCGCTGCACCACGCCAAACGGACACGACACTACGCAATACCCGCATCCATTGCAAACATCCGGCTGCAAATAAACTCCGCCAAATTCCGTGCGTACCAGCGCGCCGGTCGGGCACGCCTCTAGGCAGCCCGCATTCTCACAGTGCTTGCAGACATCAGAAGAAAACGACCACGACGGCAATTCTGGATCATTGCCTCCATGCCCCGGCTCCGGCGCATGTTCTACAAACTTCACATGCCGCCACGTCGAGTGCCCAAGCATGCTGGTATTGTCGTAGGAATGTCCCGTCCAGTTCAGGCCATCTTCCGCGACTCCATTCCACTCTTTGCACGCGACTTCGCACGCTTTGCAGCCAATGCATAACGTCGAGTCGGTTAGAAACGCAGTCGTCGGCATTCAGCCTCTCATTTCTTTCTCACTTCGTGGACGCCGCCCCGGTTGCACATTGCACAGCATCGCCTTGGTCTCGTTGATGCGCACATTCGGCTCCTGGCTGATCGCGAGTAAATCATTCACAGCATCTCCCTGCACCAACCCCTTGCGTCCCCAATGGTACGGCAACCCGACCTGATGAATTTGTTTTCCCTGCACCAAAAGCGGTCTCATTCTCTTGGTCACCAGAACTCGCGCTTCGATGCTTGCCCGCATCGTCGAAATCGTTGCCCACCCACCATGCTCCAGCCCAATCTCCCGTGCCAGCTCCGGAGAAACTTCCGTAAACAATTCCGGCTGCAACTCCGCCAAGTGTGACAACGTCCGTGACATTCCCCCCGCCGTATGGTGCTCCGTCAAACGATACGTGCTCAGCACATAAGGAAACTTCGGATCACCCGAAACCGCATACTCATTATCCGGTCGCACATGGCGATTTGCGGCCGGGTTCGTCTCTTGCTTATAAAGCGCATTCTCCACCGGCGATTCCAGCGCCTCGTAATGCGAGGGTAGCGGCCCGTCTTTTAATCCGTTCGGCACGTACAGCCAGCCCAATCCATCCGGATGCAGGGTAAACGGCCGCGCGCCGCCAAGCGCGGGAATACCCACGCCTGAAACGAAATTACTGGCAGTATCTGGAGGAGTCGTCTTCGGGAAATCCGGATTGTCCGTTCCCGTCCATTCTTTTTTCGCCGCATCCCACCACACTAATTTCTTCCGCTCGCTCCACGGCTGCCCATCCGGGCGCGCCGATGCCCGGTTATAAATAATCCTGCAATCGTTTGGCCATGCGAATCCCCATCCATGCCCCAGAAAATCCCGCGAGTTCTTTTCCCGCGCTCGGTTTCTTCCTTCCTCCGGATACACGCCGCAATAAATCCATGCCCCGCTGGAAGTTGAGCCGTCATTTTTAAGCTCACCAAAATTTGGCAATAGTTTGCCTTCGGCGATGTTGTAGCCATTGATCTCTTTCAAGACCACTTCCACATTCGG
>JAJPHW010000103.1 GCA_021325035.1 Terriglobia bacterium | reverse complement strand
GTCAGCGTGATTGATGATTACGGGCATCATCCCACCGAAATTCGCGCTACCCTCGCTGCCGCACGCCAATGCGGATTTCGCAAAATTCATGTCATTTTTCAGCCCCACCGCTACACCCGCACACGCGATTTGATGAATGAATTTGCCACGGCTTTTTCGAATGCCGACTCCTTAACCATTCTTGATATTTATCCGGCTAGCGAACAGCCGATTGCAGGCATTACTGGTGAAGCTCTCGCGCATAAGATCCGCCAGCAGGGAACTGCCGTCGCTTACGCGGGGTCGTTCTTGGATGCAGCAAATGCCGTTACGTCGTCTGCCCAGTCCGGAGACATGATTCTGACCCTTGGCGCTGGGAGCATCTCGCAATTAGGCCCTATCTTGCTGGAAACGCTAGGCCAAAGTGGGCAAAAATCTTTGGCTGCTCCCGTCCAGCGGTAGTCATTTTGTAAAAATAAATTCACAAAACGCCAGGCTAACGGCTCGATAACGATTTGTTACCCTCCGCGTCTAAGTTCATGTAAGCGCAAAAAAGCCAAGGAGCAGGTTATGGTCTCGGATAAAGCACTTTACTGGATGGCAGTTGCAGTTCTCGTTGTCGGCTCGACGAATCACTTTTCCTTCAAGATCGATGCCGCTACGGAACTGGGCGACCGCGCTTCTGCTTTCGCGCAAAGAATGCTAGACCGTGGCGTTCAATATGCGGCTTATGCTGACATGGCGCTTTCCCGCCACCCCAAATGCTCCTCCATGCAGCCCGTGTTGGCAGAAACCAGAGTGCAGGTCGCTAAATTGCAAGCGTCGCTGGCATGCGACAGAGCTGAATTCCAAAGCCTTCAGGCCGAGAAGGCCCAGCTGCTGGCCTTGCGCGAGATGAAACTAACAGAAATCCAAATTCGCAGACACGACGTTAGAGTTAACGTTCCGAATGTGGTAGTTGCGACGACGTTCTAATCGTTATGTCCGCCAAGTTTCTGAACCTGCACTTCTAATTCTCGTGTGATCTCTTCCGCGCTTGTACCTCGTGCAAACCGAACGGGTTCTCCGATGCTGATCCTGACCTTTCCCGGCCCAGCAAAAATCGTTCCCGCCTGACGTAATTCGTAGAGTCCATCAATACGCATTGGGACGACAGGGATCTCTAATTGTGATGCCAGCACACCGATCCCAGTCCGAAATGGCTGCATACTCCCATCTCTAGTCGTGGCTCCCTCGGGAAAAATCAAGACATTCCAATCTTTATCAATCAATTTGCCAATAAACGAAAACGCCTCCCGCACCGCACTATGCTGCGGTAAAGGAAAGACATTCATCAACGCTGTTACCAGCACGTATTGAATCTGCTGGTAAATTCTCCATAAGAAATTCCTTTCGCGGGACGGATGCCGCATAGAGCGCAGGCGTTCCCCGCCCATGCCTACTGTCAATCGCTGTCGTACGCGTGCCGAAAGCGCTGGCAGCAGAATCCCCAAATCAATCGTGGTGACATGATTGCAAATGAACAGCGCCGGGCCATTGAGCTTGCGCAGATTTTCCCCGCCGCGAACGCGTGGCCATCCCAAAATTAGCGCGGCTGGGCATACGAGAAGATAAAAAGCTGCGTCGCGTATCCACGTGATGGGCCATTGCAGCGGCCATGAAACAAAAGGGAAAGCCGTCTCAATATTTGCAGGTTGGCGCAGAAGCGTTTCCAGGTCGCTAACCTTTGCAGCTTGTGCAAACTGCGCTTCGTCAATTTCAACTTGATACCGGTCTTCCAGATAGGAAAGCAAATCCACGCGATCCATCGAAGACAAGTTCAAGTCTTTTTCGAAATCCAAGTTGGTGGAATCCTCGAACCGGGTCTTTTTCCAATTGGCAATCCATTTTTGCAGCCCAGAGCCTTGCGATGATTGTGGTTCGGTTGCCTCAATACTCCTGCGAATTTCTGCAATGATCGGCTTTTGGGTCGGAGTACGCGGAAAATCCGGCTCCGGCCAAATTTTCCATTGCCTGATGTGTTGATATGCTGCAAGTGACTTATTCGCACGGCTTACGATGGCCGCAACATCGCTGCTGGATTCGTTCAAAATCAACACCGCGCATGCTTCCGCATTTCCAGCGCGTTCCAATCCGATTACTACGCAATCGCGCACTTCCGGTTGAGCGCGCAATGCAGATTCAAGATCTCCCGGATATACCTTCATCCCCTCTGGGGTCACAATCACATTCTTGCTTCGCCCTTTGAAGTAGAGAGCTCCATTCTTATCGCGTTCGCCCAAATCGCCGGTATGGAACCACCCTTCGTTATCCAATACCGGCGAGACACTTCCGTTCTGAAAATATCCAGAAGCTATGCTTTCGCCTCGCACTAAAATCTCGCCAGATTCCGAGAGTTCCACTTCCATCCCCGGCATCGCCTTGCCGATCGAGCCTTTCGTCAACTTGAAGGGATGATTCAAGCTCACCGTTGCCGTCGTCTCCGTCAGCCCGTAGCCTTGGATCACGGCATAGCCAAGTCTTCCCCAAAATTGCTCAATGTCCGCCGAAAGAGCTGCTCCTCCTGAAACAATGGCCCAGAACCGCCAACCGAATTGACGATGAATCTTGCGGAATACCCACCATCGCCGTAAAAAATGTTTGCCGTCAGAATGCTTAAATTCCTGCTGAAAGTGCGTAAGCGTTCCGCGCGATTTCAGATCACGTTCAATCTTCTCCCGCAATGATTCCGCAACCCTCGGCACCGTCGCCAGCACATTGATCTTTTCCGATCGAATCACGCCCGCAACATCCGCTGGACGCAGGGAATCCGTGAAGTAGGACGTTGCTCCTAGAATCTGCGGAATAAAAACTCCGATGATCTGCCCGAAAATATGGCTCAGGGGCACCAAATCAAGAATCCGTAGCGGATGGATGAACCGCTCGTATTTCTTGTATTTCTGGAATTCGCCTTCAATCGGCTCAAGATTCGCCAGTAAATTTCCGTGAGTTAGAACTACACCGCGCGGTTCAGCCGTCGTGCCCGAAGTAAAAATAATCTCGACCACGTCGCCGCGCCGTGCTTCAATTGGCCGCCATTCGGCATAAGCATCTGATCTAAATTCATCAAAATAAAAAACCGGAACACCATCGAGCACATTGCCTCGCGTACTTACCACCAACCGTGCCTTTACCTGTGCCGCAACCCGCTCAGCAAAATCTGCGCTCGCAATCGCATCCATCGGGACTGCAACCACGCCTCGTGCCATACAACCAAGAAACGCAGCAATCCATTCGCCAGAATTCTCTCCCCAAATCAGAACGTGCTCGCCCCGTTTAATCTCTCTACGATCCAATTCATTCGCAAACCATGCCGCCGCAGCCAATAAATGACCATAATTCCACCGCTCTATCTTGTATCCACGCTGCCACACCATCGCCATCTCATCTGTGGGACGCGAGGCCAACTGAAAATATTCCAGAACCGACTGTTGCGGCATAGTGTCAGTCTCTCTTAATTCTCGTTTCTCATCCTCGTTTCTTGTGATGCACCCCTGTGCAAAACCTGCAACTTTTCTCTATCTCAATTTGCGAATTGCGTTTACACTAATTTTGCTCTCGGTTCCCTGACGACAACTGACCTGATTTGATGGCGCGGAAATCCGGATCCACCATCACGCAGGAGGAGTTGTACCCGCCGCCGCGAGACTTTGCGGCTGAGGAACCTTCACGCGAACAAAATATAGACGACGCCCGGCTTCTAGACCTCGATGCCGAGGACGAGTCCCCCTTTCTTCGTGGGCAAAAACGCGTCTCTGTTCGCCGTGGCGCCCTTCCGAAAAAAACTGCTAATCGCCTGCTTTGGGGTGCTGTTGCTCTCACCGTTGTTGTTATTTGCGGAGCCGCCGTCGCCGCCGTTTACCAGTATGGGGAACATTCATGGCGCTTTCGGGTCGAATCGTCTGACGACATTGAAGTCGCGGGTCTTCACAACGTGACCCGCTCCCAGGTAATCGAAGCCTTGGGCGGCGATATCGGCCGCAACATCTTCTTCGTTCCTCTCGACCAACGACAGCAGCAGTTGCAGCAAATTCCCTGGGTCGAGTCTGCGAGTGTCATGCGCTTTGTGCCCAATCGCCTGCGGGTCGAGATTCACGAGCGCACGCCAGAGGCTTTCATCCGGGTCGGCTCAAAAATTATGCTCACCGACGCTTCCGGCGCGCTTATGGAACTGCCGCCGCCAAGCAAAGGAAAATATTCCTTCCCTGTCATCGTCGGCGCCAGCGCCGGCGAGCCGCTCTCTATGCGCGCCGCGCGCATGAAGATTTACAACCAATTTGCGGGCGAACTAGACGCTGATGGCGTGAACCGCTCCCAGGAACTCAGCGAAGTTGACCTTTCAGATCCGGATGACGTGAAAATCGTCCCCAACGACTCCGAAGGCGATGTTCTCGTACATCTCGGCTCGTCGGATTATCTCGATCGCTATAAAACCTATCAGGTGCATGTGCGCGAGTGGCGGCAGCAATTCCATAAACTCGAATCTGTTGATCTCCGTTACGACCAGCAAATTATCGTCAATCCCGATCTTGCAGGAGCGCCAAAGCCTGCGCCGCTGTCAGTTGCCCAGCAGAAGGCTGCACTATCAGTCGGAGTGAAAAGAGCCGCTTTGGTCAGCAAGGAGATGATTGCCCGCGCGGCGCCGCCATCGGATACCCACATCCCCGCGCCTTCGGCGGAAACCAAAGCCGCAGTTGCACCGATGAAGAAGCAAGAAGTGCGCCATGTGGCCAAGAAAAAAGCAAAAGCGCAGGCGCATAAGAAGACTGCGCCGAAAATCAAGCGGGCAAGTGCCCCTGCTCCGCAAACAAAACCAGCTGCGTCGGCAACCACCGACGCACCTAAATCTGGCAAGCCCAGTCCGGCAATTGCCAAAGCACCGGCTCAACAAGAAAAGGACCAGCAATAGGCATGGCAAATCAGTACGAACATCTTTTGACGGTGATTGACGTAGGCAGCGCCAAGACCTGTGTGCTCGTCGCTGAAATCACCGATTCGGGACTGCGCTACCGCGGCCACGGCTTTGCCGAATCTCGCGGATCGCGCAAGGGTGTCATCGTTGATCTCGATAAAGCTGTCGTCTCGATTCAAAAAGCCGTCGAGCAGGCCGAAGATTCTGCCGGAGTGCCCATTGAGCACGCCATACTCGGCATCGCCGGATCGCACATTCGCGGCGTGAACAGCCACGGCGGAATTAACTTTGGCACGCGCGCCCGCGAAATTGGCCGCGAAGAGATTCGTCAGGCTGTTGAAAAGGCGCGCTCCATTCCGCTTCCGCCCGACCGCGAAATCCTGCATTTATTGCCGCAGGAATTCATTCTCGACGAACACGGTGGCATTCACGATCCATTGGGCATGATGGCCGCGCGCCTCGAAGTTCGTGTTCACATCGTGACTTCATCCGCCGGAGCCATGCAAAACGTCATTACTGCCGTCAATCGGGCCGGGGTTCATATTGACGATACCGTTTTCGAGCCTCTCGCGTGTGCTGACTCTGTTCTCAGCTCCGACGAGCGCGATCTTGGAATCTGTCTCGTCGAGCTAGGGGCCGGGTCTAGTTCTCTCATCGTTTTTCATGAAGGCGCAGTCATGCACTCCGCGGGCATTCCCATCGGCGGGGATCACTTCACCAGCGATCTTTCTTTTGGTCTTTGCACCCCGGCTGCAGATGCAGAGAAGATCAAAAAACTGTATGGCAATACGGTCGTCACGCTCGTTCCAGAAGGCAACGAAATCGAAGTGCCATCCGTTGGCGATCGTCCTTCACGCTTGATTTCGCAGCGGCAAATTGCCGAGATCCTCGAGCCGCGCGCTCGTGAGCTCTTCGAAATGCTACGCGACAACTTGCGCCACGCTGGTTTGATGGAGATGTGCGTTGGAGGGATCGTTCTTACCGGTGGGGCGTCTCGCCTGCCCGGCATGTGGGACACCGCCGAGTCGGTGCTGCGCCGTCCAGTCCGTTTGGCCGGTCCAGCGCCGCTGGCAAAAATGCCATCAAATTTGGCTGAACCGGAATTCGCCACAATTTTAGGCATGGCATGTTATGGCCAACGCTCGCGAATAGCGCGCGGGCTGCAAGACGCCCGCTGGAGTACAAAACTGAAATTGATGTTTGCAAAGAAAGGTGCATAGGTTCCTCTGTGAACCTTTGTGTCCTCTGTGGTCAGTTTTTAAAACGAGGTGCTTATGAAAAAAGAATCCGACATCCGCATCAGCTTTAACGAAGAAGCCCGCAACGACGCCAAGATCAAAGTCATCGGCGTGGGCGGAGGTGGCGGCAACGCCGTCAACCGCATGATTGACGCCGGCATGGAGGGCATCGAGTTCATCGTCGCCAACACCGACCTCCAGGCCCTGCGCATGTCGAATGCGCCCATGAAGATCCAGCTTGGCGTTAAGCTGACCAACGGCCTTGGTGCGGGCGCCAATCCCGAAATTGGTCGCAAAGCCGCGCTTGAAGATTCTGACAAGATCATTGAAGCTCTCGAAGGCGCGGACATGGTTTTCGTCACCACCGGCCTCGGCGGTGGCACCGGCACTGGAGCCGCACCCATCATCGCCTCACTGGCCACGGAAATGGGCGCGCTCACCGTCGCCGTGGTGACCAAGCCTTTCGCGTTCGAAGGCAAACGCCGCATGCAGCAAGCCGATCGCGGTATCTCAGAGTTAATGGAAGCCGTGGACACGACCATCGTGATTCCCAACGAAAAGCTTCTTGCCGTCGCGCAGGACGCCGGCTTCTTCGAGTCCTTCCGCGTCGCGGACGACATTCTTCGCCAGGGCGTGCAGGGAATTTCCGATATCATCACCATCCCCGGCATCATCAACCGCGACTTTGCCGACGTGAAGGCCATCATGGCGGGCATGGGCTACGCCGTCATGGGCACGGCAACCGCCAACGGTACGCGACGTGCCACTGAAGCCGCGCAGAAGGCCATCGCCTCGCCGCTGCTCGAAGCCGGAGCCATTGATGGTGCTCGCGGCATTCTCATCAACATCACCGGCTCGTCATCGCTCAAGCTCGCCGAAGTACAGGAAGCCTGCGGCATTATCCAGGATGCCGCCGACGAAGACGCCAACATCATTTTTGGCGCTGTCCTCGACGAGAAAATGAAAGACGCGGTCAAGATCACCGTCATCGCCACAGGATTCAAAGAGTGTGTGCGCCGCAAGCCGCACGCACACGAAACCCGCACTGGGTTTGTGGTTTCGCCAGAAGGAGCTTCAGTTCACGCGAAGGCGCGAGGTGAAGAAGACGACGATTTCTTTAAGCGCGATTCCGACGGCGGATCATCAAACCCACCGATGGTGATGCAGGATGTACAGGAAGAAATTGCAATCGTCGAAACAGCGTCATCCGCACCCCAACCTCACGCCGAAGTCATCGCCATGGACGCGTCCCGTGACGCCCAACTGCATGAAGCCGTCATCCGCGAAAGCATGATGCGCGACTTCGACCCGCAGGACGATCTCGACGTGCCCGCCTTCATGCGCAAGAGAAACGAAGCAAATTAATACGAGAATCGCTAAGTCCGATGTAGGATTGCAGACATGCCAAAGAGACAGCGGCTCACCAACAACTCAGACGAGACGGATATCACGTCTTTGCTGTCAGGTGATACCGTCTTCGCAATACCCTATTTTCAGCGGGCCTACAAATGGAAGCCGGAGCGATTAGACCAGCTCAACACTGATTTGCTGAGCCTGGTAGACGAGACCTCCGATTTCCATTTCCTCGGGGCAATTATCATTCATGGTAGACGCAGCAATCCATCTGAGCCCGACGTATACGAAGTGATCGACGGACAGCAGCGAATAACAACCATATTCTTGTACCTATGTGCGATTGTCCGTGCACTCTGCAGGAAAAAAGAATACGCCGATGCGGCGGGCTTATTTCAAAAATACCTCGTAATCGGACGCGAGACGAGCCTTCCAACGAACTCGAAGTTGCAACCTTGCAAGGACGACCGCGCCCAACTGAATTGGGTGTTTGATGACATCCTTGCAGATAAAGACTTCGCAGAAAAGATCGCGCCCTTCAAGTACAAACCCATACCCGCCTCAGGTTCAGACAATGGCAGGGTTAGGAAAAATTACAGAGCAGCACTAAGGTTCTTCGACAGCCAGGTTAAACAGGAAGGGCTCGACCGACTAACCGCCCTGTATAAATCACTGCTCGAATCAATGAGCGTGGTTCAGATAGACGTATGGGATCCAATCAACGGACCGAAAATATTCGATAGTCTAAACTCGCGCCAAGAGCCGATGACCACCGGGGATTTGGTACGGAACGAAATATTCTCCAGAGTTGCGAACGAGCAGCCAGAGACGATTGAGACAATTGATCAAAGGTCCTGGCAACCATTTTACGAAAAATTTAAACAAGGAGAAAATAGCCTTTTCGACTCGTATTTCTTTCCGTACGGGCTGATTCAAGACCCAAACATTCGCAAATCGGAAGTCTATACAAAGCTCAGAGCCAAGTGGCGCGATATTAATGATCCAGAGGAAATCGTCAAACAACTGGCCGAATACCAGGACAGCTTTCTGGACATGGAATGCGGTACAAATCATCAGGGCCACCCGAAAGATGTGCATCACCGTTTTGTGAGGCTTAGGGAAGCAAATGCCCCTACTTCGATCTACCCCTTCACCATGCAGTTATCGAACGCGCTGAAAAGTTCAGAGATTGATGCAGATAGTGTTGTTGCCTTACTTAACGTCATTGAATCTTTCCTTGTTCGACGAGCGGTTTGCGGCCACGAGCCGACCGGGCTGCATGCAGTATTCAAGAAGTTATGGGCTGAATGTAAATCTACGCCAACGCCAGCCAAGGTGATCGAGGAAATTCGTAAACATCGGACCGTCGTTTGGCCTGGCGCTGAGGAAGTGAAATCGGCCATAAAAACTCGAGCATTGTACGGCTCCTCAGTCACCGCCTACATACTGGCAGAATGGAATAGGTCGCTCGGAGGAGATCAGCCCGGCATCCCGCACTGGATCGAACATGTGCTGCCCGATAAGCCCGCTCCCGCGTGGTTCGAATCGTTCACGGAGTCTGAGCACGAGAAAATGAAGGATCGGCTTGCGAACTTGCTTCCGCTATCACAAGAAATGAATCAATCATTAGGTAACGGTCCATACAGCGTCAAAAAGGCTGTCTATGCGGATGATTCCGGCTTCAAGGCAACGCGGAAGTTTGCCGAAGAGTATAGCCAATGGACACCGGAGGCACTGCAGCAACGCTCGGAGACGCTAGCTAAGTGGGCGATTAGCAGATGGTCTTACTAGAACTGCCGCAATGCCCACGGAGCCGGTGCCCCAGGTTCACCGTATCTTGGCTAACTTGAGGGGACAAGTGTCTTTGTGGCATGCGTTGACTTCATCAACCTAACCACATCACCGGCACGCCCTGCCCCAGCTTCTTAAAATCTGAATCACTCGTCACCAGCGTCGCCTTGTGCTCATTGGCCAGCGCGGCGGCGAAGCTGTCCACGTAATAGAGTTTGTATTTTGCCTTGAGATCGGCCGCCTGCATGGCTCGCTGCGGAGTAGAATCCATGAGTTCAATCGGCAGCGGTTTCACCGCACTCATAGTCGCCAAAGCGCGATCTTGTCCATGTTGCCGGAGGATGCTTCCGTAAACTTCCCCATAATTCACCGCAGACATCAAAATTCTGCCATGTCCGCGCATTGCCTCCTTGAGCAGTGCGCTCACTTTGTCGGAGCCAGCTTGCTTCAAGAGGAAGATAAACAAAGCGCTTGCGTCAAAGACACAGGTTTTCACCGCTCGCGCTTGCCTTCACTGCGATGTTCTTTCTTCCATTCGGTGAGTAAGTCGGGCCCATCGGCAAGGCACCCCATGACCCGATCAACATATTCTTCCGTGACTGGCTGAAGCACGATGCGTCCAAATTGATCTTCGATAAAATTCACGCGCGTGCCCGCTTCGATTCCATGTTTGCGGCGCAACTGTGCCGGAACCACGAGTTGGCCTTTGGACGTAAAAGTCGCACTTAATGTATCCATGCCTTACATTTTAGCAAAAAGTAAGACTTCATGGGAATTCTCACCCTTTCCTCCCAAGGGAAATCTCCTTCCACTCTTTCCCTCGAAGGGGGAGTATCGTTCCAGTAACCTACATATTGTTACCGAAGTTCGGTGACCCCTCGGATTTCCCACGTAACTTATTGTCCCAAATCGGGTTAATTCATTCATAAGAAGTTTGTCATCAAATTACTTTTTGGTTGCGCTCGGTGTCTAAGTCTCATAGTATCGGGAGATTGCAGGCGCTTCCGTCAGTTTGGCGACTGATGGCGAGGTTCTTGCAGTAATTCAGGCATGAAATCCGGGGATGGGGAAGTGATTAAAGTTTTTCGGGGATCCAAAGTCGGCCGTTTTCTCGCTATTTTTATTTCATTGATGTTGCTGGGAGTAAGCGCGTTTGCCGCGACCATCAACACCACTCACACCACCCCCAAGTCCCGCAAAGTAGTGGAGACTCCGCATGCGAAACATCGCATGCACCATCTTGCGCATAGCCGTGGTGCGGTTGCCCACCGGCCCGTGCGGCGCGCCAGCCTGCATAGCCGCCGTCATCACTACTATGAGCATTTTTCCGCCAGTTCCTTCGCCACGACTGACGTCACCGAAGGCGATGTCACCGCTGGTGAAGACCCAGTTGTCCGTCAGGCTGCGATTGACGCGCTTGGCGATATGAACGGAACCGTTGTCGCCATCGAGCCCACCAGCGGACGCATTCTCGCCATGGTGAACCAGAAGCTCGCGCTTTCTTCCGGCGCACAGCCCTGCTCGACTATTAAACTTTCTGTCGCACTTGCCGCGTTGAGTGAAGGCATCATCACAAAAGACACTCCGGTTCACCTTGGTGGCCGCTATCGCATGAATCTGACTACTGCGCTGGCGCACTCGAACAATGCCTACTTTGAAGCGCTGGGCCGCGACCTCGGCTTCGAAAAAGTTCATCACTACGCGCATCAATTTGGCTTAGGCGAACTCGCTGGATATAACATTCCCGGCGAACAGCTTGGCCAGTACCCCGATGAAGTAATTCCCGCCAGTGAAGGCGGAGTTGGCAAGATGTGTTCTTTTGGCGAAGGCGTCTCCATGACCCCGTTGCAACTCGGCGCGATGGTCTCAGCCATTGCCAACGGTGGAACACTCTATTATTTGCAGCACCCGACAACGCCAGAACAAATCGCTGACTTTCAGCCGATGATCAAACGGCGCCTGCCCATCGGTGAGCTGATTCCTGAAATTTCTGATGGTATGGCTGGTGCAGTGCAATACGGCACCGCCCGCAGCGTGAAGCTCAACTTCAACGAAGAAGATATCCTTGGCAAGACCGGAACCTGCTCCAAAGCCGGCACGCGCTTTGGTTGGTTTGCTTCTTATGCCAACACCGAAGTCGGCCGTATCGTCGTCGTTGTCTTCCTCGAAGGCGGACGCCCCACTTTCGGCCCCAAAGCCGCCGAACTCGCTGGGCGTATGTATCGCAATCTTTACGACCACGAGTTCTTTACTGCAAAAGCTCCCATTTTGCCAGCCGCTTCCGCCGCCACCAAGCCGACGACCATCGAACAATAGCAAGATTCGTGCAAGGCAGGGCCTGTCCTAAGCTAGTCGAAGGATGTTCTCACCTGCCTGACAATCCTAAAACGTAAACGCTACACCCGCAGTGAACCTCTGCTGCCGGTACTTTGAGTCCGTGGAGAACTGATAGACGCTGGTGTTGTAGTTCTGGTCCACAAAGTATTGCTTGGTATAGCTGTCGCTCAAGAATTTCGGCGCTGCGCAAAGCGTCTCCCGAAAATCTACGTTGAAGGTGATTCGTGGGCGTACGCGGTACTTGAACCCCGCTCCATAAACCGCGCCCAGCGCGAAAACTCCGCCGCCATTTAATGGAGGCGTGCTGCCAAAGTCATAAGCTGCGAGAAACAATCCAATATTCTGCAATCCCAGCTTGAAAGGTCCGGCTGCTTTCTTTACGGGCGAGTCGGATAGATGGGTAAGAACCATAGCTGGACCGGCAGCCGCGTAAGGGCGCCAGCGCGATTTTGGAGGCCGCAAATTCCATAGCAGGTTGTATTCAAACTGGTTCGTCACCAAACCAGAGCTCCCATAAATGGTCAGTCCGATAGGATCGGAAAAAGCTTCAACATAAGCAAAATGTCCATGGGTGTAGCTGTAAGCAAATTGGTTGGAAAACCATTTCCAGCTATTGATGGTCACGGACGTTCCGGCCATCCATCCGCCGTCAAATTCGTCGGCCAGGATGGCTGCAAAAACCGAGTTCGGGTCGGTGGCGTCAGGCGTCGCGATGATGGCGATCGCTTCATTTCGCGTCGAGGGAAACCGCGTGTAACCGCCAAAAAGACCGATTTCATAGTGTGGCGGGTCCCATTTATGTAATTGCTCCAGGGCTTTTGTTTGTTCCGCCAATTCGCGATCGGCTGTAAAGTCGCCCGGCCCGCGCTCGCGCGGTCTTTCTCCAAGAGAATCGTTTCCTCGTCCTCGAAATGTAGTTCCAGACAAATCGCTGGTCCGCCACGCACCTGTATCGGGTTTGAGCTGGTCCTTGGTCGAGAGATACTTCTTCACCCACAATGCGCTCGAGATCCCCGAGTAAACGAAATTGCCTCGGAAAAGGTCGTCGCGGATATAGAGCATCGTGTTGCGAGTGTTTCGCTTGAACTTGTTCACTGGAGGCGCTGGCGTGGTTGGTGTCGTTCTAGGATTTTGGCAGTCGTTGAGTCGAATGACCGCAACCGCTCCATCCGTCCGCAAATGATCGCCGGTCGAGTTGTAAGCATCCTGCGGGACCCACGGCCTTGCCACCAAACTCATCTCGCTAACGCATCCTGTAAATTCGAGATCGTTCACGATCTTCGACCGCTCATTGTCAATGTATTCGTCAATCACGTGGATGAAGGTTTTCTGCTTGCCGGAAAATGCCACCGCAATGTCCTGCGTGGAAGAAGCCGTCAGCACGGTCGCGCCATCGAATTTCATGGCCGCATCAAATACGCGCGCATGGTGCCGTGCTGCAAAAGTGTTCGTTGTTTTCGAAAGCGTAAATATCGGGGGATGCTCATCCAGCATGAGAGTGGACATGGGGGCTTCGTGATAAACGCGGTTGCCGCCCACAGCCTTCAGTGTGTTGAAGGTAGAGTCTGCCGTAAGTGTGTCGGTTTCCGTCCATCCGGCCGCATGAAAGGCGCGTTGCAATCCATCCGCAGGGCCAATGAAAATCAGGTTGGTCAGGTCGGACGGTTTATTGCCCGCTTTCGTTGCCGTCCGGTATGACATGCCGCGGACCAGACGATAAAGTTTGTCCTGCTCCGCTGGGGATTCCGAAAATTCCGGCACTTCACGCGGATATGATTTGTTCGTGATCGCAGGCGACGTGAATTGCACCAAAACTTCGGTTCCCGCCGGATAGCTAATGGCCGGATCGGCAAACCCCAGAACCGCAATCGCCGAAACGCTCGTAAACAAATAAGACACCGGATCAATGGCCGAAATGGAAGCAATCTTGCGCTCCGCCGCATACGCCGGCGTCCCAGTTGAGCGCACGCCCTTGATGGTGCCGTCTTTGCCGACCGTTTCGCGTGAGTTCTCCACGCGGTCCATTTGGGTGTGAACTGCCAACACGGCGCCATCGGGCAACTTCACGGAATTAAATTCAATTGTCAAAGCGGCTGTTTCCCGTCTGAATCCCCAACTGACCCGGTGAACTTTTGTGACCGCGCCCGAAAAAATGCTGCCCTGCGGAAGCAGAATTTCTCCCTGGATGGACGCAGGCGAAATCAGCGCCGCTTCCACCGGCTCGCCCACATTCGTTTTTTCTGACGTTAGGGGCTGCAACAATCGCACTGCCAAACGCGTGCTCGCGGGAACACCCCGAACCGGGACGAGCGAATTTTGCGGCCAATGGATGATCGTCCCATCTTCTTGGATGACAAACATCTCTACGCCATCGGTTCTCCATTTGGCATAAGATGGTTCGCCGTTCGGCGCAACCATCACGGCAGTTCCATCACGCAAAAACTGCACATAATGAATATTGCTGTCAGAAGAAGATGACGGAACTTCATAGATGCCGGTCATGTCCGCAGCCAGCAATGCCTTCACCGTCGCGATATGGGATCCGCCGGCCGTATCCAAATACGTCATCGAACCATCATGCAGCTTGGGCCCATGAGCATCTTTCAATAGCCCATGCACGCCGTGCAATCCGGCAACGGCGATCCATGCCTGCCCCTTGATTGTTCCGCTCAAGGCGAACGCCCAGCCACCATCGGGCAGCACTCCCTGCTCAAGCTCCGCCGAAAAGAACGGCAAAGTTCCGAGCTCGCGATACTTCCGGCTCACTCCTTCATAAAAGCGCAGTTGATATTCATCTTTCCCGGCCTTATTTTTTCTCTCAACCAACACCAGTGCATTTTGCCCTTCCATGATTGTCCAAGCCTGCAAAGCGCGCTTCGCGAGCACCTTTGGTTTGCCTTTGACTGTGACCAACACGGAACTAGTCTGTTCGCCCGGTTTTTTCACCACGTGGAGATTGGAAAACAAGTCTTCCGTCGCAGCCGCTCCGGGCGCGATCCATAAAAGAGAAATGATGGAGACAAAAAAGAGTTTGTACAAACAGGATTTGTTTAAACAGGCGCTAAAAAATGATCTCTTCAATCGGATCACCTTACACACTGGAAGTCATCAAAGCCCCAAACTTCAGAATTGGTTTGCTTACGCTTTATCGCGACAATGCAAAACCATTTTCAGCGTCCCGAAAGCATAGCTCCGAAATTCTTGAAAAGCCAGCGGCGGGGTTGGATGTTTCCTCAACACCTTGTCATTCCGAATCCGCTGGCGATGGGTCTCCGTTTTTCAAAAACTCGTCATTCCGAATGTAATTTAGGACTGGGGAATCTTTGAAAATCTTGGCAACGCACTATGTTTTGTCTCGACTTTTGCACAATCAAATGTTCGCCGATCACAGACAGGTTTCCCGCACACATGTTGAATTCTTAGGAGCCGAGGATCTCTCGCCGCATTTTGATTCGACCATTTTTTTTGCGGGAGTCTAAGTGGATATTTTAATTATCGTTGCGTGGCTGGCTCTCTGCGGCTTGGCCGCAAATATCGCTCAGAGCAAGGGGCGTAACGGCTTTTCTTTTTTCCTACTCTCTTTCTTACTGAGTCCGTTCATTGGCATATTGTTTGCCTTAATGATCAAGGCCGATCCTGTCGGGCAAGGCAAAAAGAAATGCCGACAATGCGCGGAGTTCGCGCAATCGGAGGCCAAGATATGTTGGCATTGTGGTCATGGCTTTGAAAATGCAGGAGAGGGAATTGAGTCTCACTCAGATATCGGACGATCCCATAAAAGCATCGATGGGCAAACGCAACTATACAATGAGGAGGTTAGGTTCGCCGCCGAACGTGCAAAACCGTGGCTGCAGCGCAATGGAGTGGAGTTAGCGATATTGGTCGGCATCGGCCTATATTGCATTGGGTTATTGTGGATTGCCTCAGGACAGCCAAGCGTATCTCCATCGTTTGGAACCGAAACTTCCTCCTCGCCTTCGTTCATGTCCGAATCGTCTTACATGACGAACAAGGAGCGAACTATTCAAGGCGAGAACTCGAAAAGTGTTATGCGGCGCCATCATGAATTTGATCCAGTAGAGGTGCAGAAAATCAACGCGGAGGCTGCGTCGTGGAAAACTAGAGAGGGCTGCGAAGGCGATGGATTTACTTGGGACAGCGGAACATGCCAATGGAAAACGAAAAACTAGCAATCGTTGTTAAGCGCCACTTCTGTATCGTCTCTATTTCCTCTCGTTCAACTCGTCTCTCTCCACCACGCCGTCTTTGATGTAAATCACGCGGTGGGCGTACTCGGCAATGTCGTGTTCGTGGGTCACGACGATGATGGTGTTGCCGTTGGCCTGAAGGCGATCAAACAGCGCCATGATCTCAATGCCGGTTTGCGAATCCAGGTTTCCGGTCGGTTCGTCGGCCAGAATAATCGACGGCCGGTTCACCAGCGCGCGCGCAATCGCGACACGCTGCCTCTGTCCGCCGGAGAGTTCGTTTGGCTTGTGGTTCATGCGTTTTTCCATGCCCACAGAAGTTAAAGCAGCCTTGGCTCGTTCGGTGCGCTCTTCGGCGGGAACACCGGCATAAATCAGCGGTAGTTCAACATTGTGCAATGCGGTCGCGCGAGCCAGAAGATTGAAGGTCTGAAATACGAACCCAATTTCTTTGTTCCGGATGCGCGCCAGTTCGTCATCATCTAACTCGCTGACCTGCTGATTGTTCAGCCAATACTGGCCCTTGCTGGGCGAGTCGAGGCAGCCGATGAGGTTCATCAGCGTGGATTTACCGGATCCAGACGGGCCCATGATAGCCACGTATTCGTTGCGGCGGATCTGCAAATTTACTCCGCGCAGCGCATGGACCTGCTGCTCCGAACCCATGTCGTAGGTCTTCCACAGGTCAATGGTCGCGATCATTACTGATTCGGGCGGTGCCGACACCACAGGCTGATCAATATTGATGACTTCTGCCGTTGCCATTTTTGACTCCTCGTCCCTCTCGGACACTCGCCGCTCCAGTCTGGTTCCCGGTCTTTAGGGTACGCCTTCCAGTTTGACCCAGAAAGCTCGTCCCCAAGCTGGATTTCTATTGGACGAACGAACCGCCCGTTTGTTAGTTACTTCCGGCGGTTACGCTGCGTCCTCGTCTTCCTTTTTGGGTGCGGAGTTGTCCACTTTGACCCCCGTACCCGGCTTAATGCTACGCAAAACTTTGTAACTACCAGTAATGATTTCGTCGCCTTCTTGCAAGCCCTTCGTTACTTCTATGTCAGTAGTTCCGGAGATACCGGTCGTCACCGGCACAAATTGCGCTTTCTTGTTTCGAATCACAAACACGCCTTGAATTTCTTCCTTGCTGTTGGATACCGCGCTTGCCGGAGTGGCTGCCTCTACGGTTCCTTTTCCAGCTTTATCTTTCTCTTTCAAATCATCCGATGTTCGCACCGTCAGCGCCTGAATCGGAATGCTCAGGGCATTCTGGCGCGTGGCAGTCGTAACTTTCGCGGTTGCCGATAAACCCGGCCGTAAGTTGGCTGGCGGATTTTGCAACGTCACCACAACTTTGAAGTCCTTTGCTTCCTGGCTCCCGCCGGTCGCCTGCGATGTGGCCACTCCCGTCGAACGCACTATCGCATCATCGCCAATCTGTGTCACCACAGCTTTGAAAGTTTGCTTGGGCAGGGCATCTATCGAAACTTCCGCCGGTTGTCCCAGTTGGACGTTCACAATGTCGGTCTCATCCATCAAAACTTCCGCCGTGATGACGGATAAGTCGCTTAAAGTCATTAGCGTACTTCCCGGCGCATTCTGAATTCCCATGACCATCGTCTCACCCTCGCGCACGGGAAGGTTGGTAACCACGCCGTCGAAAGGGGCCGTATAACGGGTTTTCTTCAGTACATCGGATACCCGTGTCAAATTGGCGCGGTTCTCGTGAATGTGCCGCTCCGCCGAATCGCGTTGCGCCTTGGCCTGCGCTACTTTTGCTTCCGCCTGCACCAACATCGCCTGCGAAGTGTTGAAGTTCGCTTTCTGCGCGTCATACTCCTGCTTGGCGATCAAAGCCTCTTTATAAAGTCCCTGCGTCCGGGTCCAATCAAGCTGTGCTTTTTCCGCATCCGATTTGGCCCGGTTTAAATCTGCCACCGCTGTATTCAGGCCTGCTTCGGCAGCCAGCAAATCAATCTGGGCAGCTTCCAGCGAGGCTTGATTCGCATCCACATCCGCGCCAGATTGCACGTTTTCCAGTTGCGCCAGCAATTGTCCCTCTTTCACCTGGTCGCCTTCCTTCACGTAAAGCCTGGTAATGCGGCCGAAGGCATTCGCCCCAATGTTTACGTACCGCTTGGGCTTGATTTCCCCGGACGCGCTGACGATCGCCGCCAAATCCATGCGTTGTACCTTGCCGGTCTGCACCGTCACCACATTCTTGTGGCTTTGGTGGACAGTAAAGGCCACTATCGCCAAAAGCAGAACGGCTGCCCCGGCGCCGATTGCAATCTTCTTCCATGTCTTCATCAGCTTATGTACTCAGGCGGCTGCCGGGCCACGTTATTACATACGGCCACGGCATCAGGAAAGTTCCCCAAATGACTGTTTCAAAGTATAGCTGAGCGGGTTGCCAGGGCGGGTTTTCAGTATGTAAAACATCGCATGTACGCGCTGTGCGGTAATTCGCAAAGTCTCAAATCAGTAATTTTGGTCAGAATAGTTCCGCGTTTTTGACAGGTGCAAAGACGGCTAGCCTGTATACTTCAAGGGCCTGTAAGGCAGTACTAAAATTGGACTACTCATAATGGGTAGGACTAAGGAAGTTCCTCGCCTCTAAGAACCGCAAAATTTGGGCCCCCTTTTCCTTGATTTGAGGCATCCAATAGACATAGAATCATCTTTAGCGGTTCGCATGTGCTTTTTCGCATATGCCAGGAGTTCCCCCTGCTTATGTTTCAGTCTGGCGTTAAGTTCTTGGTTTCGTTAGTTTTATTGGTTACTTCCTGTGCGCTGGCCCCACTCGGATGGGCCCAGCAAGACGCCAAACCCGCCAGTACACCCGCTGCGCAGTCGGACTCCGCGAACAGCCAGGAAACCGATCCGCTTAAGCGCCCCCTTACAGACAAGCAGAAAAAAGAAAACGCCAAGTCCCTGAAACAGGAGCTTAGCCGGACGTATAAGAAATGGCTTAATGAGGACGTAGCCTACATCATCACGGACGAAGAGCGCGCCGCCTTTAAGCAGCTCTCCAATGACGAGGAGCGCGATCAGTTCATTGAAGCTTTCTGGCAACGCCGCGACCCCACGCCTGATACGGAAGAGAACGAATACAAGGAAGAGCATTACCGGCGAATTGAGTATGCCAACGAGCATTATGCGGCTGGTATTCCGGGGTGGAAAACAGACCGCGGGCGCATCTACATCGTTTTTGGCCCTCCTGATGAAATTGATTCGCATCCTTCCGGCGGTACTTATGATCGTCCGATCGAAGAAGGCGGCGGAACGACTTCGACTTATCCGTTTGAAGACTGGCGTTACCGCTACATCGAGGGCAT